>CAZAHP010000071.1:7697-9606 GCA_964484985.1 uncultured Methylophilaceae bacterium | reverse complement strand
GCAATCTGCCTTAAATACTCAAGCGCTTCATTACCTATGTAATATAACCCAATAAAAAAAGCCACAAAGTAAATCGTTGTAAAAATTAACCAAAAGAAGGCAACTAATGTCATTGCACCATCTTTTTCCATCTGACCAAAGCTAAAAAACAAAATCGCCAAGCCCGGCAACATATTATTAAACGGCAACACCCCAAAAGGAATCGCCATCAGCAACCCTGCTGCAACAAATACAAAGCCGCCTATTTTCTGCCCCTGCACTCCGTCTATCAAATGCGGCATACGCGGCTTGGTAAAGCGGTGGCATAAGCTTACAATTTTAAGGCAAACTTTGACCAAGACTGCCCAAACATTGGAACTTAGTTCAATGTTTCTAATGCTTGCGGGTAATACTGGCGATAGATTACCGCGCCACATTTGCACGCCTAGCGCGGCAAAAGTAATACCGCCCAGCACTGTAAAAGGCCCCATAGGAATAGGCTGCATAAAAGGCAGTACCAGTATGATAGATGTGAGTGCAAAGCTCGCTCTATCAAGGCTATCGAAAGCACTACCTATGCTAAGTGGTTTAGTTTTTGAATCTTCTGCAAAGCGCTCTAACGTTGAGATTAAACGCTCATAATTGCTCATTAAAACTTCCAGAAATAAGCCAATACAATAGCCCCAAAAATAATGCGATACCAAGCAAACACTTTAAAGTCATTATTTGAAACGTAGCGTATTAGTACACGAACAGCAATTAAAGCACTCACAAAAGCCGTTACAAAACCTATGGCAAAAATACCAATATCATCTTTACTAAGTAAGCTGCCACTTTTCGCCACATCAAGCACTGTGGCGGCCACCATAATAGGGACAGCTAAAAAGAAAGAAAATTCAGTAGCGGTTTTACGTGTAAGCCCAAACAGCAAGCCACCCATAATGGTAGCGCCTGCGCGTGAAACCCCAGGAATCAATGCTAAAGACTGGGCAAAGCCTACCTTTAGGGCGTGTTGCCATGACATGTCTTCTACTGTTTGCACCTTGGCTTGTGGTAATTTTTTCTCTATGAATAAAATTGCAAAACCGCCAATAATTAAAGCAATCGCAACCGTAATTGGAGAAAACAAATACTCTTTAATGGCATGGTGAAAAGCGAGGCCTAGTATGGCTGCTGGCATAAATGCAATGAGCAAATTAATCACTAATCGTTGCGATGCTTGCTCACTTAACATATTTGAAATCACATGAATAAATTTGGCTCTGTACTCCCACACCACCGCTAAAATTGCACCGAGTTGAATCACAATTTCAAACACTTTACCTCTGTCATCATTAAAATTGAGGAGGTCACCCACAACAATTAAATGCCCTGTGCTGCTAATTGGCAAAAACTCCGTCGCACCTTCTACAATGCCGAGAATAAAAGCTTTAAGAAGTAAAATGATGTCCATAAATGTGATGTATTAATTGATAGTGATAATAAGTAAAGGTAGATTGTACCCAATAAAAAGGGGCGACACGCGCCCCTTTGTGAATCTTTTATGATTTAAACTTGCTTTGCTATTAGGTGTTTTATTTAAACATACCTAAAACTTTGCCAATAATTTCACTTTCATTCGCGGGCAATGCACCGTCTGGGGTCAACTTATCCACCACACCTGGTAAATGTTGCGCTAATTGCCCTCTTAACATCTCTGGGCTAATGCCAATTTTAGCGGCCATTTCACCAATCTGGCTATTGCCTAACACTGATGCAATTTGGTCTGCAGTCACCGACATATTTTCGCCTTTACCCACCCATGAAGCAGCCTGCTCTGCAAGGCCACCTTGATTGAATTTTTCTAAAATGCCGCTTAAACCGCCATTTTGGTTAAGCAAATCTGTCGCAATTTGTGCCATGCCACCACCTTCGCCACCTAAGACTTTAC
>CAZAHP010000071.1:1379-7597 GCA_964484985.1 uncultured Methylophilaceae bacterium | reverse complement strand
ATACGCACACGCTTTAAACCTACTACATGCAAGCCGACCATTTCACACATACGTCGAATTTGGCGCTTTTTACCTTCGCGCAACACAAATCTGAGCTGATCTTCATTTTGCCAACTCACCTTAGCCGGTCTTAGCTTTTCACCATCTAAACTTAAGCCATGGTTCAACCGTTTTAAATCGGCCTCACTGAGTGTGCCTTCTACCCTCACCAAATACTCTTTTTCTACAGAGGAGTCTTCGCCAATTAAATGGCGAGCAATACGGCCATCTTGAGTGAGTACTAACAAACCTGTAGAGTCAATATCCAAGCGGCCTGCTGGCGCTAAGCCATGTAAGAACCCGCGTTGAAATTGTTTGGTATTGTGTTCATTTAAATCTGGGTCTTCTAGCCACTCGTTATCTGGGTGAACTAAAACGATAGCGGGCTGATAGCCATCTTCGGCCTGCCCACTCACATAACCTACGGGCTTGTGCAATAAAATTGTCACTTGCTCAGCTTGCTGCTCATAGGCATAAGCACTAATCACAATTTCAGCATCTGGCTTTATGCGTGAGCCCAAAGTCTCGATAATCTCACCATCTACTTTGACCCAGCCGTTGACTATCCACTCATCGGCTTCGCGACGTGAGCACAAACCACGCTCTGCCATCACTTTAGATAGACGTGGTGCCTCATCACTCACAGGGCTAGATTTATAAGCAGCACGAGCTGCTGGGCCATAATTAGGCGCGCTTGTGCCATCATAACCATCGCGCACTTTGCCACCACGGCGTGGCGCTTGGCGATATTGTGGCTCGTTTTTATCTGGGCGCGGCGTAGTACGGGTATCAGCACCTGCTGGCTTTTCTTTTCTTGGCTGCGCCGCATGTTCATTTTTATAAGGACGTCCTTCTACTGCATCATGCTCTCTTGGCCTTCTGTCATCTGAACGCGGACGTGCATTTTCTGCATCACGCGGCTTTCCATCATGCCTGTGGTTACGCTGCGCTGCTTTAGAGGCGTTACTCGTTGGCAGCATAGGTTTAGCAGGCGCGCTTGTTTGGTTTTGCCCTGGGGCATTCGAGACCTCAGGCTTAGCCACTTTAGGCAATGGCTTAGTTCTATCGCGTTTAGCTGGGTCAGCACGGCGCACAGGCGGCTTGCTTGCTTTAACAGGCTCTGTTGCGCTTTTTTTGGTCAGTTTAAGTGTAGTCAAGGCAGTAATATTCTGTGTAAAGTCAGAATTTTACATGCTGTTCGCCAGTGTGGTGGATTATTTATTGAGATTTACAGCAAGTCGTCTAAGTTGAACCAATCATCAAGGCCTTTAAGGCACCTATATCACTTGCTATTTACCTATCTAGCCCATACATTCTTGAGTATCGACAACTTGCTACGGCGATTAATTTTCTCGTTTGATAACGCATCTAAAAACAATGATAAACGTCGTGACTTAATCACGGTATAAAACGTCAGCATACTCACGGGCACAAACACGCAAGCAAAATAGAATATTTTTTGCAAAGGTGAGGCATCTGCTAGCTCAAACACATTCATGCCCAGCATACCGCTGGTCATGGTGCCGATTAAACCCAAAATCGTCACCACAGTTAGTCTCACCACGGTATCGGCCTGCCTTCTTATCTCTTCGGCTTCTAGGTACTCAGCCATATCCATAATGCGTCTATGCGTTTTTTCAAAAAGGTCATTTGTCTCTAGCTTATTATGCATCATGGTGAAAATATCACGTGCCACTGCTTGGTCTGAAACACTTTGAAACCAATAACGGTGAGTAAATCGCAAAAAGGTTTCTGTGGTTTGCCTGATGCTCAATCTAAAGACTTTGTTAGACTCGGGGTCATCAATATCTAATCGGCTAATTGCTTGCACCAAGCGGTCTGACAGCATCAGCAATGCTGCTTTCTGAAAGTGTGCGATTAAATAAAGTAAGAAATATTGATTTTGGTAGTGGCTTTTAATACCTACTTTAGTATCAGTAAAAAAACTGTGCTGATTACTTCCTAGTACAATAAAGTTTTGCCCCGTGCACATTAAACGCGTCGCGTTCCAAGGGTCTTGCATGGTGCTATCCCAATATCGGTCATAGCAATATTTCGACTCAAAATCTTTTAAAAATTCCTCGGTATAAGGCAAAGTGTTTGAGTCCCAAGGGCGCGTCACCAAACCCAGCCTTATCATATCGCCTCGAGTGAGCTGCCTCACATTATCAAACGCCAAATAACTCATGAGCGGCATACGTTGATACTCAATCTCACGGTAGCGTATCAAACCATTTTCATTGGAGTAATGCTGCACCAAAGGATGCATCAAATACTCCCAATGTTTAGAAACACAAGGCACATGGTGCTCTTTAACAAACTCTAAATAACGCTCTTTATGTTGATAGTCAGAAACAGAAAGTACCTCTCCCTCTTTATTTAACCATTCAACAGATTTAGCGCAGTGACCTCCATCACCATGTTTATCCCAATAGTTAGGATAGGTGCGGCCAAGTCGATACAAGGTTTCCATAGCGAGTGACAAATCAAGCTCTTTGCCTTTTACCTCAATCACCAGCGTAGCAACATCAATATCAAAAAAGAAATAAAGCTCGGCATGCGCCACTTGCAAAGTCAGCGGCGGCGCATCATGCTCAAAAGTAATGCGCACCTGTGCAATATCAGAACGTGAAAAAATATGAATAGGTGATTCGCCATAGCCGCCTGCATCTTCGCCATGTTTACCCTCACCATACAAAAAGCGCTGCGCAAACGGCATAAAGGTCACAAACTCTTGATACCGCGCCTCACTAAGCTGCTTACTAGCTGTTGAAAACTCATCGGTGATTTCTTTCCACTGCGTAGCCTCAGCTGCAGCTTTCAAATACTCCCAATGCTTTTGAATCTGCTGACTATCATCATCTGCAATCAACTGCACAGGCCACAGCAAAGTCTGCCTAAAATCGGCCACCTTAATTGAGGCTTTAGCATCTTGAGTCATAAGCGAAGCGCCTTTATCTATGCAGGATTAACGGAATGATAAAGGCAATAATATCGCCATAAATTAAAAACCATAATGGCGATAAAAGGGCAGAAAACACATTAGCTTTAAAGTATAAAGCTAGCCCTAAAAGTAGGTTAAAACGTTTGGTGTGATTAAATAGCCTTAAATATCAAAGCCACCCACACCAGCAGGTAGCTGAAATTTAATTGAAAGCCATTAATTTTTCTCAATTGAAGTGTATTCAATACCACCCACCCAAGAAGCCACTAAATTATAAATCCATGCACCTAGTGCGGTAAAAATAAAACCAAAAACCAAGTACACAAAAGGCAAAGCAATTAAGTATGTCATGCCAGGCCTTACTGGCGAGGGTGAAAGCATAAAACTCACTACCATAAGACCTAGCAGTGGTATGCTCATCAAAAAATAAAGCACAGCAAATACCTTAGCTGTTTGCAATGGTGAAACTCTAATAATTTGTTTTTTCATATCATTCTCGCTTTTTGGTTGTTGAGGCAATCAACCCATCATAAGTCGCTAGCCTAATATCGTCAAACAACTTATTTATGCATTATAGCCATTGCAAACAACCCGTACCGCTTTGTTCAGCATCCCATGCCGCATAGTTTAAATGGTAGTATTAATAATGGGAGTTTTCCATCTTGACTTAACCGCCACCATACAGCCATAGCCTTTTATCTCTGTTTTAGAAATTGCTTTTTTAGAAGTTTTTATTACCTTCTTTAACCAACCGCGTGACAGTGAGCCTGCTGCACCAAGTAACTCTTTAAAAAGTTCTTTCATCGCCGTATTACACTTATTATTTTCAGCAATCATGCTTTCTACTACGGCAATAGTTTCTTCGTTGAACTCGCCTTTCACAGCCTTAATTGAACTATCCTCACCGATTGAAGCCACGATAATTTGATATAGATAATCTTGTTGACTACTTGTTAGCATCTAAACCTCCACTTAATAAATTAATAAACTCTGTCCTACCTATTTTTTGAGTATGTGCAAAAAGGATATGCTCTTTAAACGAGTTTTTAACCACCATTGCCAAACATTCCTCTTGTTTGCAAATGCTATAAATCGTTCTATTGCTTTGTTTCTGGATTTCCAGACTTTTTAAATCATATGAGTGATTCAACGCGTTAGCTGAGTTATCAAATAAAGTGGCAATTTCAGGGCTCAAATCATTGCTAGGCCTAATTTTCAATATATATTCAGGGTAAAGTCTTATGTCAAAGCTCTCAGGCAACTTCTCTTTCTCATGAGTAATAATTTGCGCAGAAAACAACTGACCTGAACTTGTTTTGACTGCTAACTCATCCGCATAAAAAAATGTGGCTCCCTTTACATAACTCTCTGGGAGTGCGATTTTAAATTCACTGCTATATAAGAGTTTGGTCGGGCTTTCTGGTGCACATCCTGTAAACAACAAAACGGTCATCACCATCAAAAACGTTTTCATACACCTCTCCATTTTATTGGTGTCCGTGATTATATGCACATTTTGTACTTTAGTGTTTATTTTATCGTGGCGTGCACGCTGAGCTTACAGAGTCGGAACTAGATTATTTAAGATGAGGCAATTTTGAATGTTGCAATCGGTGCGAGCTTATTGAAGCGTGGGCAGAATTTACCCACGCTCTTTGAGGGGTATCAACGTGTAGATGAAACACCTATGAAGAACGTTTTCTTCTTAAAGCGAATACTGAAACCAAAGCACTAGCCATTAAGGGAAGCGAGCTTGGTAGTGGAACTGCGTTAGGATGCTCATTTTCGCCGCCGCTGCCACTAGGGTTAGGGTTAACAGTTGGGGGCGTGACCACTGCGGATAAAAGATTAGCAGTTTCATATCTATCACCATTAATAATAGCCCAAGCCACTATAGTGTCTATGCTTACAGAGCCTTTAAGCATGGTGATGGTCAAAGCGCCTTGAAAGTCATTCCAAACATTGTCTTTGAGTTGTGTGCCCCCAAATAAAGTTGAGGGCTGGTCTCTATTTGAATACAAATAAGAAAAGTTAGCAAAAGCCGTTGAGCTCACTGCGTTTTCAAAAAGCTGTACTTTAGGCGAATCACCTGGCGTCAAATTATCACCAGAAGTTATAAAATAAAAACCCGCTTGATCAAGTGGTGATGCGTTTAACGAGACAAGTGTCATGCTGTTAAAGCTGTAACTAACCGAGCTACCTTCTGCAACAACCGTAGCTGCACTAGTTAATTGAGGTGTTAATGCAAATAATGCTGCGGTAATAAACCATTGAGTTGGATTCATTGAATGCCCCTAGTCTAAAGTGATGTCTAAATTGTAAAAACTACAATGGTCACTTTAAAGCTGAGCGCTCAAAACCTCTATATGTCAAATGACATAAATATAATTAACAAAATAAAATCAATATCTTAAATAAAATAAACTTCAATTACCGCACGGCATGCACTGATTGTTTTAGCTACATTTTTACGTGGGCAAACAAGTTACCCACGCAAAAAAAGTTATCACTTTACTCAATATCTAATAATTCAACTTCAAAAATCAGCGTTGCGTCAGCACCAATATCTGGGCCACTACCGTGCGCGCCATAAGCTAAATCTGAAGGAATCACCAACTCAAATTTGCTGCCCACTTGCATCAATTGTAAACCTTCAACCCAGCCAGCAATTACGCCAGTCACTGGAAATACAATCGGCTCACCGCGGTCATAAGAGCTATCAAACACCGTACCATTAATCAAAGAACCTTTGTAATGCACTTTTACGCTATCGCTTCTTGTTGGTTTTGCGCCGCTGCCAGCCACCAATGCTTTATATTGCAAGCCACTAGCGGTGGTGACCACACCTTCTTTTTTAGCGTTCTCAGCCAAATAAGCCTCGCCCTCAGCCTTGTTTTTAGCAGATTGCTCAGCCTGCACCGCCATTTGTCTAGCTTGGCTCTCACGCTGCACTTGCTCAACGGTACTTCTTTTATCAGCCTCAGATAAACGCGATGCATTGCCCGCCATCACATCAGTCACAGCCAACGCCACCGCTTCTGCATCTAATTCCAAACCGTCATTTTTAAGCTGACGCGCCATGTTTTCGCCCACGATATAACTTAAGCGCTGGGTTAAAGTATCTAATGTATTTGCCATTGTGTATTTCTTTCCTTATTTGAGAATAGTCATGCGCCTTGTTGCAAATGCGGCATAACCTAACATTATGAAGCAGAATGATAGATAAAACAAAACC
>CAZAHP010000071.1:0-1279 GCA_964484985.1 uncultured Methylophilaceae bacterium | reverse complement strand
GCCCGCGCCTGATTGCAACTCTCCGTGCCCGCTTCAAACTCTCGGCAGGTACTCGAGCGTAATGAATAAATAGAACAACTCACCTGCTCGCCCACCCGCCCCTCTAAAGCCACGCAACGCGGCAGCTTAGACTCTGTGCCTTTCATGCACACATGATACGGAGAAATCGGCGTAGTTAAGCCCGCAGGCACAGTGCCTTGCGGATGCTCATCAGTCTCCGCCCAGTAAAATGAAACACGAAACGCATGACAACACGCCCCACAATCTAAACAAACATCAGACATACACGACTTAAACACCAACAAAAAAACCAAAATATTTTAGTCAGCTCAAGCACACAACACAAGCGGCTACGCTGGCTTGTCATCAAGCAAGCTCAAGATTTAAGTTAATTATTCAAACCTGCAAAAAGCTCTATTATTAAAAATAAATCAATCGCTTTTTAACACATACAGCGGCAAAACCATTACAAGCAAAACACGTTAACTCACATTGGGGCTGCTATGTGTTTTGCAGCATTTGTAAACAGCGTAAAACGTTTTTGATTAGCAGCGGTCACACCATAAAATTACAGGAGCTTTCGCATGACCCGATACTTTTTTCTGGCGCTAAGTTTGACCTTTGCTAACGCTTGTTTTGCGCAACCCACCATAGTGGATACTTTAGAGCTAGGGCATTCTATCGTCATGGTAACCACCGAGCTGCCAGATGGCTCGAACGGCAGAGGTTCAGGTGTAGTGGTGAGTTCAGAGTACGTAGCCACCAATTGCCATGTATTGGTTAACAGCCTTGGTGCCAATATAGCAAAATTTCGCGATGGGTATAAACCGATTGCCTTGAAGGCGAATTGGCGACGTGATGTCTGTTTACTGAAATTTGACCCCTTGCCGTTTAAACCTATTCCAATGCGCGACAGCAGCACCTTGAAATATGAAGAACCAGTCTTTAGCTTGGGCTTTCCTGCCATGTCGCCCGTACCGCAACCCTCATATGGCAAAGTCAAAGGCATTTACCCCTACGACAACGGCTTAATTGTGCGCACCGATGCCTCTTTTATCATGGGCTCTAGTGGAGGAGCATTGTTTGACGAGCAGTTTAACTTAATAGGCCTCACCACATTTAAGAGCCCGGGCCACAAAGCGTTTTACTTTAGTTTGCCAGTAGAGTGGATTAAAGAACTGATGGACGCCCCCAGAGCCACCAGCCTGAAATCAGACGAAATGCCATTTTGGAATTTGCCAATGGAGCAACGTCCGTTTTTTATGCAAGTGGTGATTCC
>CAZAHP010000070.1:0-14329 GCA_964484985.1 uncultured Methylophilaceae bacterium | reverse complement strand
TACCTCAGCACCTGTATCTGGACGGTCAACTAACTCAACCAATGCCATAGGCGCGTTATCACCATTACGGAAACCACACTTCAAGATACGTAAGTATCCACCGTTACGTGCATTGTAGCGTGGGCCTAATTCGCCAAATAACTTACCTACAATGTCACGGTCACGTGTGCGGCTAAATGCCAAGCGACGATTTGCCAAAGTTGCGTTTTTAGCTAGAGTGATTAAAGGCTCAGCTACACGACGCAACTCTTTTGCTTTAGGCAAAGTTGTTTTGATAATCTCATGCTTAAGCAATGAGTTAGCCATGTTACGCAACATAGCAGCACGGTGGCTACTTGTGCGATTTAATTTACGATTACTGTTGCGATGACGCATAGTGATACCCTCAAACTTTACAGCTATTTAATATAATAATTAACTAGATTAGTTGGCTTTTTCAAGTCCAACTGGTGGCCAGTTTTCTAATTTCATACCTAATGTTAAGCCTTTAGAAGCTAAAACATCTTTAATTTCATTGAGTGATTTACGACCTAAGTTAGGCGCTTTTAACAACTCATTTTCACCACGTTGAATCAAATCACCAATGTAGTAAATATTTTCTGCTTTTAAGCAATTTGCTGAGCGAACTGTTAACTCTAAATCGTCTACTGGACGAAGTAAAATTGGATCAACTTGTGGCGCATGCTTAACTTCAACTTCAGTAGGTGCGCCTTCAAGGTCTGCAAACACTGATAATTGACCCATCAAAATACGTGCAGCATCACGAATCGCTTGCTCAGGTTCAATAACACCATTCGTTTCAACATCCATCACCAACTTATCTAAGTCAGTACGTTGCTCAACACGGGCGCTCTCAACAAAGTAGCTTACTTTGTTAATTGGGCTGAATGAAGCATCAACCATGATGAAACCTAAAATACGGTCTTCTTCATCATTCTTTTGACGTGCAGGCACTGGTTGATAACCACGACCCATGGCAACTTTAACTTCTAGGTTAATTTTGCCACCTTTAGTCAAATGTGCAATCACATGGTCAGGATTAACTATTTCAGCATCGTGGCCAGTGTCAAAGTCACCAGCAGTCACAACACCTTCAGTTGACTTGTTTAAAGTCAAAGTCGTTTCAGACTTGCTATTTAACTTTAGAGCTACTCCTTTAAGGTTAAGCAAGATATCAACAACATCTTCTTGCACACCGTCTAAAGTTGAATACTCATGCACAACACCATCAATCTTAACTTCAGTAATAGCAAAGCCAGGAATAGATGACAACAACACACGGCGTAAAGCATTACCTAGAGTGTAGCCAAAACCACGCTCCATAGGCTCAAGTGTTACTCTCGCACGCAATGGTGAGAGCACTTCAACATCCACAACACGTGGTTTTAAATATTCAGTCGGACTATTTTGCATAAACTTTCCTTGCGGTCCTCATTCGTTAATTATCTTCGTAAATTAAAACTAGCTTACGAGAAAATTTATATATTTATTAATTAGGGTTTATAAGCTAACTTATCAAACCCTAACTACCTATAACGCTAAATTACTTAGAGTACAACTCAACAACTAGTGATTCATTAATTGTTGCTGGCAACTCATCACGTTGTGGTTTAGCTTTAAATGTACCTTTAAACGCTTTAACGTCAACTTCTAACCACTCAGGGAAACCACGTTGTTCAGCAGCTGCTAATGCGCCTTTAATACGTAATTGTTGTTTAGAAGCTTCAGCAACTTGAACAACATCACCTGGACGAACTTGGTATGAAGGAATATTCACACGCTTACCATTCACCAAGATGCTGTTATGACGAACAACTTGACGTGCTTCAGTACGTGAAGCACCAAAACCCATACGGTATGCAACGTTATCTAAACGGCACTCAAGCAACTGCAATAAGTTTTCACCAGTAATGCCTCTTTGACGGTCAGCCTCAGCATAGTAGCCACGGAATTGACCTTCAAGAATGCCATAAATACGGCGAACTTTTTGTTTCTCACGCAATTGAACACCATAATCTGAAAGACGTTGATTACGTCTTTGACCATGTTGCCCAGGTGGGAAGTTACGTTTTTCGATAGCACATTTGTCTGTGAAACACTTTTCACCTTTAAGGAAAAGTTTTTCGCCTTCACGGCGGCACTGACGGCACTTAGGATCGAGATTTCTAGCCAAGGTATTTCTCCTGTTATTCGCTACAAAGCGCTATTAAATACGGCGCTTTTTAGATGGACGGCAACCGTTGTGCGGTACTGGTGTCACATCTGAAATGCTGGTAATTTTAAAACCTGCGGCGTTCAGCGCACGCACTGCTGACTCACGGCCAGGACCTGGACCTTTAATGCGCACTTCAAGGTTCTTCACGCCACACTCTTGTGCTGACTTGCCAGCAGCTTCTGCAGCAACCTGAGCAGCAAATGGAGTACTCTTACGTGAGCCTTTAAAACCCGCACCGCCTGAGGTAGCCCATGAAAGAGCATTACCTTGACGATCAGTAATTGTAATAATCGTATTGTTAAAAGAAGCATGAACGTGGGCGATACCCTCTGCAATGTTCTTTTTAACTTTCTTACGTATACGTACGTTAGCTTTAGCCATATTTATTCCTTACTTGGATGACTTGATTGGCTTAATTGGACCTTTACGTGTCCGCGCATTAGTCTTAGTGCGTTGACCACGAACTGGCAAGCCACGACGATGACGTACACCACGGTAGCAACCTAAATCCATTAAACGTTTGATGTTCATTGAAACTTCACGACGTAAGTCACCTTCAACTTTAAGTTTTGCAACTTCGTCACGCAATTTTTCAACTTCAGCATCATTAAGATCTTTAATCTTTGCTGTAGCAGAAACGCCAGCAGCTAGACAAATCTGTTTTGCCGTATTGCGACCCACACCATAAATCGACGTTAGTGCGATTTCTGTGTGTTTATGATTTGGGATATTTACCCCTGCTATCCGAGCCATGTACCCACTCCAAAATAATGGCGCATGCTATAAAACATGCCGCTCACCAAAAAAGCCTAAAATTTTAACAGTTTTGCTAACTTTTAACAATTAGCCAAACCAACTTTCAATTACTTACTTTACTACTTACTTAACCTTGACGCTGCTTATGACGTGGGTCAGTGCAAATTACACGCACTACACCGCGACGTTTAATCACTTTACAGTGACGACATAAAGCTTTAACTGATGCACGAACTCTCATTTTATTTCCTCACTACGTAATTACTTAACGTAAATATTTATTACAAATTACTTCACTCGAAAAATAATTCGAGCACGTGACAAGTCGTAAGGTGTCATTTCTACGGTAACTTTGTCACCTGGTAAAATACGTATATAGTTTTTACGCATCTTGCCTGAAATATGTCCTAACACGACATGATCATTCTCTAACTTCACACGAAAGGTGGCGTTTGGTAAGTTTTCCAACACCACACCTTGCATCTCAATCGAGTCTTCTTTTGCCATACTTACCTACAAATACTCAATCAGCGCGGTGAACCCGCATTACCTTTAAAGTTGGCTTTTTTCAACAAGCCCTCATATTGATGAGACATCAAATGTGATTGAACCTGCGTCATAAAGTCCATGGTCACCACCACAATAATCAATAGTGATGTACCCCCAAAGTAAAACGGCGTATTAAACTGCAATCTTAAAAACTCAGGCAACAAACATACCGCCGTGATATAGAACGCACCGATTAGTGTTAAGCGACCCATAATCTTGTCAATATATTTAGCAGTTTGATCACCTGGGCGAATTCCAGGTACAAATGCGCCACTTTTCTTTAAATTATCTGCTGTTTCTTTAGGGTTAAACACCAAGGCCGTATAAAAGAAACAGAAGAATATAATTGCTACTGCAAATAAGATGACATAAATTGGCTGACCAGGAGACAAAGTCTCACTAATGTCTTTTAACCAAGTCATACCTTCTTTTGCACCGAACCAGTTAGCCAAAGTTGCAGGGAACAAGATAATGCTCGATGCAAATATCGGCGGAATAACACCAGCCATATTTAGCTTCAAAGGTAAATGTGAAGTTTGACCACCCATCACTTTTCTACCAACTTGACGCTTGGCATAGTTAACCGTAATTTTACGCTGACCACGCTCCACAAAAACCACAAAAGCCGTTACCAGTATTGTTGCTACCAATAAAAACAATACTAAAGGTATTGAAAAGGCACCTGTTCTAGCTAGCTCTAATGTTGAGCCAATCGCTGATGGCAAACCTGCAACGATACCTGCAAATATGATAATAGAAATACCATTACCAATACCGCGTTCAGTAATTTGCTCACCCAACCACATTAAGAACATAGTGCCGCTCACTAATGTAATCACCGCTGTAAATCTAAAAACAAAACCTGGGTCAAAAACCAAACCAGCTTGACCTTCAAGTGCAACAGCAATACCTAAAGCCTGAAAGGTAGCTAATACTAAAGTACCATAGCGCGTATATTTTGCAATTTGTCTACGGCCAGCTTCACCTTCTTTTTTAAGCTGCTCCATCTGAGGTGACACTACTGTCAACAACTGCATGATGATAGAAGCTGAAATATAAGGCATGATACCAAGTGCAAACACAGTAAATCGTGATAAAGCACCACCTGAAAACATGTTAAACATGCCAAGTATGCCGTTACCTTGCTGCTCAAACAGCTTAGCTAACACATCAGGGTTAATACCCGGTACAGGAACATGAGCTCCTAATCGATAAACAATCAGAGCGCCGAGCACAAACCATAAACGGCTTTTGAGCTCATGCATCTTACCTACAGCACCAAATAAATTATCGTTAGCCAAAGTTCAATTACTCTTTAACAGCTGCTTCTAAAACTTTACCGCCAGCAGCTTCAACAGCAGCACGCGCACCTTTAGTAAGCAACAAACCTTGTACTGTAACAGCACGAGTTAATTCACCTGATAAATATACTTTTGCTGAGCGAGCACTGCCTGAAACGATGTTAGCTGCTTTCAATGCAAGCAAATCAATCACATCAACATTCAATTCAAGCAACTCACTTGTACGTACAGTTGCATTATCAGCTTTAGTCAATGATTTAAAACCACGTTTTGGTAAGCGACGTTGCAAAGGCATTTGACCGCCTTCAAAACCAACTTTATGAAAACCACCTGTACGTGATTTTTGACCTTTATGACCACGACCTGCAGTCTTACCCAAACCTGAACCAATTCCGCGACCTACACGGCGTCTTGGTTTTTTGCTGCCTTCAGCAGGCTTAATAGTATTTAAATTCATGATGCCTCTACCTTTAATAGATAGTTAACTGCGTTAATCATACCGCGCACCTCTGGGGTATCTTGCACCACCACTGTGTGATGCATACGACGCAAACCTAAACCACGCACCGATGCGCGATGTGACTCGATTCTACCGATAACACTTTTAACTAAAGTGACCTTTAGTGAGCCAGTTTCTTTTTTAGCTTTAGCCATGATTAACCCTTAATTTCTTCAACACTTTTGCCACGCTTAGCAGCAATTTCAGCTGGAGTATTCATTGAAGCCAAGCCATTTAATGTTGCACGCACTAAGTTGTATGGGTTTGTAGAACCAATACATTTAGCGAGAACATTAGTAACGCCCATCACTTCAAAAATCGCACGCATTGCACCGCCTGCGATAATACCAGTACCTTCAGAAGCTGGCTGGATAAACACTTTAGCTGCTCCGTGTACACCAATCACTGGGTGATGTAATGTACCGTTATTCAAGCTAACTTTAAGCATACCGCGACGTGCTTCATCCATTGCCTTTTGCACAGCAACCGGCACTTCACGCGCTTTACCTTTACCCATACCAACACCACCGTCGCCATCACCTACCACTGTAAGTGCTGCGAAACTCATAATACGACCACCTTTAACCGTTTTACTTACACGGTTTACTGCGATCATCTTTTCGCGCATACCGTCGGTTTGTTGCTGTTCCATTTCTTTTGCCATCATTGACCCTGTCTATTCGCTAGTAAGTAGCAACTCAATAAATTAGAAGGACAAGCCGTTTTCACGGGCAGCTTCTGCAAGCGCCTTGATACGACCATGGTATTTGTATCCCGAACGGTCAAAAGCAACACTGGTAATGCCAGCGGCTTTTGCTTTTTCAGCGATACGTTTGCCTATTACAGCAGCAGCTTCAATGTTGCCACCATTCTTCAAACCTTTACGCACTTCAGCTTCAAGAGTAGAAGCACTTGCAAGTACTTTATCACCTGTTTCAGCAATGATTTGTGCATAAATGTGACCATTACTACGGTGCACACTTAGACGTGTCTTTTTGAGTTCGGCAATTTTAGCGCGCGTCTTACGAGCGCGGCGTAAACGTGAATCGATATTATTCAGATTATTCATAGTATTTATTCCTAACCAATCTTACTTCTTCTTGGTTTCTTTGATAATGACCACTTCATCTGAATAACGTACACCTTTACCTTTGTAAGGCTCTGGAGCACGATATGCACGAATCTGTGCGGCAGTTTGACCAATCACTTGCTTGTCAAATCCCTTCAAAATCACCTCAGTGACAGAAGGAGTTTCAACAGTAACACCCGCAGGCATTTTGTGATTAATCGGATGAGAGTATCCCAAATCCAAGTTTAGTACAGCACCTTGAGCTTGCGCTTTATAACCAACACCAACCAGTGTAAGTTTGCGTGTAAAGCCTTCAGATACACCTTTAACCATGTTTGCAACCAATGCACGTAAAGTACCTGACATTGCTTGCGCATGCTTACTGTCATTAGCAGCAGCAAAAGTGATTGCATCACCTTCACGCTTAAGAACAACAGCATTTGTTAAAGGATGATTTAACTTACCTAAAGGACCACTTACAGAAATATTATCTGCAGATAAAGCCACTTCAACTTTAGCTGGAATCACTACTGGGTTTTTAGCTACGCGAGACATTGTTTTCCCCTTAAGCTACAACACAGAGCACTTCACCACCGATACCGGCAGCACGCGCTTTGCGATCAGTCATTACACCCTTGGAAGTTGACACAATGGTCACACCCAAGCCATTCATTACCTTAGGCATGTTATCGCTACCACGATAAACACGAAGACCAGGTTTACTTACACGGTCAATCATTTCTATTACTGGGCGACCAGCATAGTACTTAAGGCTAATATTTAATTGCGGTTTGCCGTCATTCGCTTGCACTGCAAAGTCATCAATATAACCCTCATCTTTTAAAACGCCAGCAATTGCCGTTTTAAGTTTTGATGACGGCATTGAAACCGTAGGTTTATTTACACTTTGTGCATTACGAATACGCGTTAGCATATCGGCAATCGGATCACTCATACTCATTGTCTATACCTCCGTTACCAACTAGCTTTAGTGACACCTGGCACTTCGCCACGCATCATCAGCTCGCGCAATTTACTGCGCGCAATACCAAATTTACTAAAAACACCACGTGGGCGACCAGTTAAAGCACAACGATTACGCTGACGCACTGGACTTGAGTTACGTGGCAGACTTTGCAATTTCAATCTAGCAGCACGACGCTCTTCTGGTGTAGCCTTTACATCATTAGCTGCAGCGTTTAATTCAGCACGTTTAGCAGCATATTTTTCTACAGTTTCGCGACGTTTAATTTCGCGTTCAATCATACAAGTTTTAGCCATGACGTCCTTAGCCTCAGTTTCTAAACGGGAAGCTGAATGCAGAGAGCAACGCACGTGCTTCTTCGTCAGTTTTTGCCGTTGTTGTAATCGTGATATTCATACCGCGAATCGCATCGATTTTATCGTATTCGATTTCAGGGAAAATGATTTGTTCTTTAACGCCCATATTGTAATTACCACGACCATCAAATGATTTCGCAGAAATACCGCGGAAGTCACGAATACGTGGAATTGCAATAGTTACTAGACGATCCAAAAACTCATACATACGCTCACGACGTAATGTAACTTTGCAACCAACAGGATAATCATCACGGATTTTAAATGCCGCAACAGATTTCTTCGCTTTAGTTACAATTGGTTTTTGACCTGCAATTTTTTGCATATCACCCACAGCATTTTCCATTACTTTTTTATCAGCAACAGCTTCACCAACACCCATATTAAGTGTGATTTTTTCAATGCGAGGAACTTGCATTACCGAAGTATAGCCAAACTGCTCAGTGAGCTGCTTTACTACGGTATCTTTATAGAACTGTTTTAAACGAGCCATGATTCAACCTTATGCATCAACGACTTCGCCACTTGATTTAAAAACGCGTACTTTGCGTCCATCAGCAAGTGTCTTAAAGCCAACGCGATCACCCTTTTGAGTAGCCGCATTAAATAAAGCAACATTAGAAATATCTACAGGCATTTCTTTAGCAATAATACCGCCTTGAACACCCTTCATCGGGTTTGGCTTGGTATGCTTTTTAACCAAATTAACACCCTCAACCAACACATGTCCAGATTCCAACACGCTAAGCACAGTGCCACGCTTGCCTTTATCTTTACCTGTATTGAGAACGACTTGGTCGCCCTTACGAATCTTATTCATCAAGCAACTCCTTACAATACTTCTGGCGCTAATGAAACGATTTTCATGAAACGCTCACCACGAAGCTCACGTGTCACTGGGCCGAATATACGGGTACCAATCGGTTCTAGCTTATTATTTAATAATACAGCAGCATTGCCATCGAACTTAACCAAAGAACCGTCTGGACGACGAACACCTTTAGCAGTACGCACAACTACAGCACTGTATACTTCACCTTTTTTAACGCGACCACGTGGCGCAGCATCTTTGATAGTGACTTTAATTACATCACCAATGCTTGCATAACGGCGCTTAGAACCACCAAGCACCTTAATGCACATAACAGAGCGCGCACCAGTATTGTCGGCTACTTCAAGCCGAGATTGCATTTGTATCATGAGAAATTCTCCAACTTAATCCGTTAATCCAACACCAGCCGCTTCAACTACACGGCCGACAACACCACGGTTAGTATTGGGGCATCAGCTAGACCTCTTTCAAGGTTGTGGATGCCGAAAAGTCAAACATTATATATCGCTATTTCTCTTTACACAAGAGAAATAGCGATGTTTTTTTATGCACTACGTGATTTTTCTACAATTTTGCTAACGCGCCATGTTTTGGTTTTTGAAAGTGGACGACTTTCTTCAATCACAACCAAATCACCTTCTTTGCACTCATTAGCTTCGTCATGCGCATGGAATTTATTTGAACGCAAAACAACTTTACCTATTAAAGGATGTTTTACTTTACGCTCAACCAAAACAGTGACTGTTTTGTCCATTTTATCGCTGACTACGCGACCGCTTAATGTGCGGACGACTTTTTCAGTTTGAATATCGCTCATATTATCTCCGCTTAAGCTTGCTTAGCTTTTTCAGCAAGCACGGTGCGAACACGCGCAATGTCGCGTCTAACCTTACCCACTTGATCTACTTTATTAAACTGCTGAGTAGCTAATTGCATGCGCATAGAAAATTGTGCGCGACGCAACTCGATTAACTCATTGTTTAACTCTTCAACTGTTTTGCTTCTTAATTCAGTAGCTTTCATCATTAGCTCCCAATGTGGCGAGTAATAAATGTTGTCTCAATCGGAAGTTTAGCAGCAGCCAAGCGGAACGCTTCACGCGCCAACTCTTCGCTTACACCATCCATCTCATACAACATTTTGCCAGGTTGAATCTGAGCAACGTAGTACTCTGTACTACCTTTACCGTTACCCATACGCACTTCAGCTGGCTTCTTAGAAATTGGTTGGTCTGGAAATATACGAATCCAAACACGTCCACCACGTTTGATATGACGGGTCATTACACGACGCGCCGCTTCAATCTGGCGTGCAGTCAAACGACCACGACCAATGGCTTTTAAACCAAACTCACCGAAACTCACTTTATTGCCTGTTGTAGCAATACCTTTGTTTCGGCCTTTTTGCATCTTACGATACTTTTGTCTAGCTGGCTGTAGCATTTTTTGCCCCCGACTTTCTTACTCTTTTTTCTGCATCAGCAGGGTTAGTTCTAGCACGTTTTTCTGGCTCGGCTGGCGCAGCAACTGCTGGCTGTTCACCTTTACCAGCGAAAATCTCGCCCTTAAATACCCAAACTTTAATACCAATAATGCCGTAGGTAGTTGAAGCTTCAGCAACACCGTAGTCAATATCAGCACGCAATGTATGCAATGGCACACGACCCTCACGATACCATTCAGTACGTGCGATTTCGATACCATTCAAACGGCCTGAGCTCATAATTTTGATACCTTGTGCACCTAGGCGCATTGCATTTTGCATTGCACGCTTCATTGCACGACGGAACATCACACGCTTCTCTAATTGTTGAGCGATACTCTCAGCAATCAAAGTAGCATCAAGCTCTGGCTTGCGCACTTCTTCAATGTTTAAGTGAACTGGAACACCCATCAAACCTTGCAGGGCTGAGCGTAAGGTTTCAATATCCTCACCTTTTTTACCAATCACTACACCTGGACGAGCACTGTAGATAGTTACTTTTGCATTCTTTGCAGGACGCTCAATCACAATCTTACTTACCGCAGCATGTGCAAGCTTCTTCTTAAGGAACTCACGAACCTTAATATCAGCATTCAACATCGCTGGGAAATTTTTGCTGTTGGCATACCAACGAGAAGACCAATTTTTCTGGACACTCAGGCGGAAACCAAACGGATGAATTTTCTGACCCATAACGACCCCTTTAGTTGCCTACGGTCACAGTGATGTGACTCGTTGGTTTTGTTATACGACCAGCGCGACCTTTAGCACGTGCGCGGATACGTTTTAAAACAATGCCTTTATCAACATAAATTGAAAGTACTTTCAACTCGTCAACATCAGCGCCCTCATTATGTTCAGCATTTGCAATTGCAGATTCCACAACTTTCTTAATAATCTCCGCACCTTTTTTTGGTGAGAAGTTTAAGATGTTGAGCGCGTAATCTACTTTTTTACCACGCACCAAGTCAGCAACTAAGCGGGCTTTTTGTGGTGATAGATGAACACCTTTTAATACTGCGGATACTTTCATCAATATCTCCTACTTCTTAGCCTTCTTATCGGCTGCATGACCTTTAAACGTACGAGTCAATGCAAATTCGCCGAGCTTATGGCCAAC
Source organism: uncultured Methylophilaceae bacterium (assembly GCA_964484985.1). GTDB lineage: Bacteria > Pseudomonadota > Gammaproteobacteria > Burkholderiales > Methylophilaceae > CAZAHP01. The sequence goes on along the minus strand of CAZAHP010000070.1, from coordinate 3,165 downwards.
CATGTTTTCTGAAATCAGCACAGGTATGTGCTGCTTGCCATTGTGAACTGCAATAGTCAATCCGATGAAGTCAGGCAAAATGGTAGAGCGACGTGACCAAGTTTTAATTGGCTTTCTGTCACGCGTAGCAGCTGCTACTTCTACTTTTTTAGCCAAATGACCATCAATAAATGGACCTTTTTTAATTGAACGTGCCATATTGATTACCTCTTATTCGCTGGACGACGGCTAACGCGCATATTATCAGTGCGTTTATTGCTACGTGTACGATAACCTTTGGTTGGCGTACCCCATGGACTCACTGGGTTCATACCAGCAGCAGTCTTACCTTCACCACCACCGTGCGGGTGATCAACAGGGTTCATCACCACACCACGCACTGTTGGGCGAACACCGCGCCAACGCATTGCACCAGCTTTACCGATAGAACGCAATTGATGCTCTTCATTACCCACTTCACCGATAGTCGCTTTACAATCAACATGCACACGACGAACTTCGCCTGAACGCAAACGCAACTGAGCATAACTACCTTCACGCGCCAACAACTGCACAGAAGTGCCTGCTGAACGAGCTAATTGCGCACCCTTACCAGGTTGCAATTCGATACAATGAATCGTGCTACCCACTGGAATGTTACGCAAAGGCAATGCATTACCTACTTTAATAGGAGCATCTGAACCACTCACCAATTGCATACCTGCAGATACACCACGCGGAGCGATGATGTAACGTCGCTCACCATCCGCATAGCATAGCAACGCAATGTGCGCTGTACGATTTGGATCGTACTCAATATGCTCAACTTTTGCTGGAATGCCGTCTTTATTACGACGAAAATCCACCATACGATAGTGCTGCTTATGACCACCACCTTGATGGCGGATAGTGATACGACCGTTGTTATTACGGCCAGCATTTTTACTTTGACTCTCTAACAAAGGCGCATGTGGCTTACCTTTATAGAGCTCAGGTGTAACAACTTTAATAACCGCACGACGTCCTGGGGAAGTCGGCTTAACTTTAATAAGTGCCATGATTTCTCCTATTCGCCTGCTGCAAAGTTAATTTCTTGACCTGGCTTCAAGCTCACATAAGCTTTTTTCCAGTCCTTACGGCGACCCATTACGCGACCAGCACGCTTTTGTTTGCCTTTTACATTTGCCACATTAACCGCTTCAACTTCAACTTTAAAAACCAACTCAATTGCAGCCTTAATTTCTGGCTTAGTAGCGTCAGTACGCACCTTAAATGCAATTTGTTGATATTTATCAGCAACGTAAGTTGCTTTTTCAGTGATTTGCGGAGCAACGATTACCTGCAACAAACGATCTTGTGTATTGGTGATTGCACTCATGCTAGCAACTCCTCTAATTTCTTGACTGCATCTTTAGTTGCAATCACATTTGGGAAACGCACCAAACTTACTGGATCAGCATATTGAGCTTCAATCACCATAACGTTAGTTAAGTTACGTGCTGACAAGTATAGGTTTTCATCAAAACCATCAACCAACACCAACAAGCCATCAGCATAGCCAAGACCTTTAACTTTATCAGCGAGCAATTTTGTTTTTGGAGATTCAACTTTAAAATCTTCAACAACACTCAAACGCTCTTGACGCGCCAATTCAGAAAGAATAGTTTGCATACCAGCACGGTAAGCCTTACGGTTTACTTTGTGGCTGAAATTTTCATCTGGGCTATTTGGGAACGCACGACCACCTCCACGCCAGATAGGGCTTGAGCTCATACCTGAACGTGCGCGACCAGTACCTTTTTGATTCCAAGGCTTGTGAGTAGTGTGGCTCACATTATCACGACCTTTGGCAGCACGCGTAGCTGTACGCGCATTAGCCATATAAGCAACCACCACTTGATGCACCAAAGCTTCATTAAATTCGCGACCAAAAGTCACTTCAGAAACTTCAACACCCGCCTTAGCTGCCTTGCCGTTATTATCGATTAATTTAAGTTTCATTTAGCACCTGCCTTCACTGCTGGGCGAACCACAACATCACCACCTTTAGAGCCAGGAACAGCACCTTTAATCAACAAAAGATTACGCTCAACATCAACGCGCACTACTTGTAGATTTTGTGTTGTCACCTTAACAGCACCTAAATGGCCAGGCATACGCTTACCTGGGAATACTCGACCAGGATCTTGCGCCATACCAATTGAACCAGGCACATTATGTGAACGTGAGTTACCGTGAGATGCACGATTTGAACTGAAATGATGGCGCTTAATCGCACCAGCAAACCCCTTACCAAGCGAAGTACCAGTCACATCAACCAACTGACCTGCCTGAAAGATGTCTACAGTGATTTGACCGCCAACTGCGTAGTTAGCTAGCACATCATCAGCAACAGAAAATTCTTTAATACCTGAACCAGCCACAACACCCGCTTTAGCGAAATGTCCAGTTAGCGCTTTGCCAACACGACTAGCACGACGCTCACCATGAGTGACTTGAAGGCTAGTATAGCCATCACTCTGTAACGTCTTGATCTGTGTCACACGGTTAGGTACAACTTCCAACACGGTTACTGGAACGCTTTCGCCTTCTTCAGTAAATATGCGGGTCATACCGACCTTGCGACCAATAAGCCCTAAGCTCATGATCGATTCCTTATTTTAGTTAAAAAAGTCGATTACAATTGACCGACTTCTGTGAAAGAGCGCGGATTATACCGAACTCGCTTTATATTTACAACTTAATTTTACAACTACTACATTTACAACTTAATTTCTACATCTACACCAGCTGGCAAATCCAACTTCATCAATGCATCAACTGTTTTATCAGTAGGGTCAACAATGTCCATCAAGCGTTGGTGTGTACGAATTTCAAATTGATCACGTGATGTTTTGTTTACGTGTGGTGAACGCAATATGTCAAAACGTTCAATACGTGTTGGCAATGGAACCGGGCCTTTTACTACAGCACCAGTGCGCTTAGCAGTTTCCACAATCTCTTGTGCAGATTGATCAATCAAACGATAATCAAATGCTTTGAGACGAATACGAATTTTTTGAGCTGCCATTTTTATTCCTTTAAAGAGCGAAACGGCAAGCACTATGGCTTGCCGTTTTAAATTAAACTACAAAATTATTCAATAACCTTAGCTACAACACCAGCACCTACAGTACGACCACCTTC
>CAZAHP010000069.1:10181-14719 GCA_964484985.1 uncultured Methylophilaceae bacterium | reverse complement strand
CTGGGCGCAAATAAGTTGTACTTCAAATAACCATCTGCCACTACCTCAGTAAACACGGCCATCCCTGCTGAATCAGGGCCGCGCTCAGTCATGCCAATCAGCATAGGCAACATAAGCTGCCCAATATTAGCGCGCATACTTTCTTTTTTGAGGAGTAATCCTACAATTCCACACATAGTGATTCCTTTAATATCCTAACTTAGTAAACTCTATAAATTGAAGTTACTAAGTTAGGCAAGGCGCGAATAAAAAATTTTGACGCAGCATATACATGATATGTAAGGATAAATTTTTTATGAGTAACGCAGCATAACGACGTAAATTCAATTTATAAAACAACCCTAGTAAAATTCTAAATAGCGATTCACTTCCCAATCTGACACATGGCGCGAATAATCCACCCATTCCATGCGTTTAAGGGAGATAAATTCCTTAGATAAATTGGCACCCAAGGCCTCGCAAATGACTTCATCTTTTTCTAATGCCGTAATCGCTTCGCCCAAGTTTTGCGGCAAAATGCCTATGCCTTGTTTTGCAATTTCTTCAAGCGAATAGTCATAAAGATTCTCGCTACGTGGTTTGCCTGGGTCGAGTTTGCGTGACACACCATCTAAACCAGCAGCAATTACAGCAGCAGTAGCCAAGTAAGGGTTAGCGCTGCCATCTGGCAAACGTAGCTCAAGGCGGCCGTATGGAATGCGTACCAAAGTTGAGCGGTTATTATCTCCATATGCAATGTAAGCAGGCGCCCATGTTGCGCCAGAGAGTGAGCGCCCGACCACTAAACGCTTATATGAGTTGACCGAAGGTGCGCACACTGCCGCTAGCGCAGGTGCGTGCTCTAAAATGCCCGCCAAAAAGTGATAGGCCATTTTTGAAAGCCCTAAGCCGTTTTTGTCAGATTTATCCATAAAAATATTGGCGTTTTTACCATCGCCAATCGACATATGCATATGCATGCCATTACCGGGGCGGTTGCTAAACGGCTTAGGCATAAATGAGCAAACCATGCCCATTTGGTTAGCAATTTCACTCGCGGCCATTTTAAAAAGGATGTAATTGTCTGCACTTTTTAATGCATCAGCATAGGTATAGTTCACCTCAAATTGACCATTGGAATCTTCATGGTCAATTTGATACACGTCCATGCCTACGGCTAATAATGACTCTGTCAATTTTTCTAAAAATGCAGATTGGCGAGTAATACCTTTGTAGTCGTAGCAAGGCTTTTGTAGCAAATCGCTATTATCAAAAGGGGTCAACTGACCTTGTTCATCTTTTTTTAATAATGAAAACTCTGGCTCAAGACCTGTGTAAAACGTCCAGCCTTGCTTTTGCATTTTGTTTAACTGCTTTTTGAGCACTACGCGAGCATCATATTCGTAAGGTTTGCCATTCACATGGCCATCACACACAATGCGCGCATAGCCTGCTTGCCAAGGCACCAAACCTAAAGTGGGCAAATCGCCAACCGCCATATAATCTGGGCCATTTGGCGCAATGCCTGTTCCCCAAATAGCGCCGCCCGCAAAACCAGCGCCAGCCGTGAGTACATCTTCTAGATGCGCAGCTGGCACAGACTTCACTTTGGCAACCCCGTGAATATCAGCAAACTGGGCTAGCACATATTTGATTTCATGTTCTTTGAGAAACTTCTTTGCTTCGGCTAACGACTTCATCGTGCTTCTCTCCTTAATCAAACCCTAAAAATTAAGTTCAAACTTTCAATCTGTTGACGCTGTGGCTATTTGCGCGGCAAGCTCGCTTAATGTATTCAACATATAGGCCTGATAGCTCCAATCACACCACACGCGATAGCTGGCTTCATGCGTTGTTGTAGACTTCAATAAGATGCTTGAAACACCTGCCACCTGAGTCATCAGCAGTTTGTTTTCATGCAACTCCTGAGCCAAGTTAAGCCTGCATACGCGGGCAAGCAATTGACTGACATTTTTGCCGCTTAATTTGAAGCTGGCATCTGCTCTTGCCACTACATAACATCCAGAAGTTTTTGTTTGGCTTGCTTGTAATAAAGTGGCAAGTGCTTGTGAGTTTTGCTGACTTTCAACTAAAAATTCGCTTTGCCCTAATCGCATCACCAATAAGTCTTGACCATGTTCAAGCCAACTATTGGCTAACTCTGGCGTGGTAATGCCTTGTTGATTGAGCCACGCCTGAGCCTTTGCCCCTTTTACGCCAAAGCGAGAGTGAGCACTCACATCAAGAATCTGTATCTCTTGCATGTTATCCCCCCGCCTTGATAAACGGAGCGCTAGCAACGGTGGCGTTAATTAATCTGCCGTTGTCAGTGCGTATTTCAAAAGTGCTGTTGATTGCCGCCTGATTGGGATGCACATAGGCTAAACCTATGTGTTTTTGTAAGCTTGGGCTAAATGTGATGCTGGTGACGCGCCCTTTAATCTCACCATTTTCAATCACTAAATTACATTCTTGAGGTATTTGCTTACTGGCGTTTTCTTCTAATGTAAATGCCACCAATCTTTTATTGAGTGGTTTTTTCTCAATAATTTTTAGGCTACGCTGCCCAACAAAATAGGGTTTTTGCATATTCAGTGCAAATTGATAGCCAGCTTCTATCGGGTTGGTGAGCCCGTCGGTGTCATGCCCGATTAAGGCATGCCCCATCTCTAGGCGCAATATACGCTGCGCTTCTGTGCCAAACGGCTGCAATTGGTATGGCTTGCCTGCTTCAAGCAATGCACTCCACAGCGGCATTGCTTGGTGTGTTGGCACATGCATTTCAAAAGCGCTTTCGCTCACAAAACCCACGCTGATGAGGCGTACATGAATGTCTGCTACAACAACATCTGCCACATCGCCCATTTTTAGCTGGCTAAGCATTGCCTCATCTTGAGTGAGCGAAGCAAGAATAGCTTTGGCTTGTTTGCCTGCTAAATTCATCGCGGCATAAGCGCCAGTGACGTTAATCAGTGTGACATCAAGCTGCCAGATTTGCAGCCAGCGCTGCATTTCACGATAGACCAAGGCTGCATTGGTGGTGCTGGTAGTGAGGTAAAAATAGTCTTCGGCGATACGCGCAGCGAGGCCGTCATCCATCATCACGCCTGCTTCATCTAAAGCCAATGCGTAGCGTGTCGTGCCAATTTTTTGAGTAACAAATTTACCAGTATAAAAACGCTCTAAAAATTCAGCCGCTTGCGCACCATGCACCTCAATTTTGCCTAAGGTGCTGACATCGATTAAACCCACGCTTTTGCGAACCGCCATGACCTCTTGAGTGATGCTCTCTTGCTTAGTTTTCCCCGCTATTTTGTAATAAGCTGGGCGCATCCAAAGACCGACCTGACCAAACTCCGCATTGGCTTGCTCATGCCATGGTTGCATGGCGGTTTGTCGATAAGGCTGAAAACTCACGCCAGCAAGCGTGCCTAAGGCAGTTGGATGATAAAAGGGGCGAGATGTCGTACTACCTACTTTTGAAATAGGTAAGTTGCGTATGCGCGCTAAAATGCGGATGGCATTCATATTGGCATGTTTACCTTGGCTAGGGCCCATGCCTACTGTAGTAAAACGCTTCATCAGCTCAATATTGTCAAAGCCTTCTTGCGCCGCGTTGATAAAGTCTTTAAGTTGAATATCTTCATCAAAATCAATAAAGTTTTTGCCTTTAGGGTGTGGCACCATGGGGTATGGATGACTTGGTGATGCAGCAGAGTGCGCTTCAACGCTCACTGTTACTGTGGTTATTTGCAGGTAATTTAAAGCTTCACAGGCTGCACGTTCGCCATCTTGTTTGCGCTGCGTAAGCGCATATACACCATTCACTTTACCTGCGGAAAATATGCCTTTGGGTAATTGTTCTGGTATAAATTGCTGAAGCTCATCATCAAAGCGCATTTTTGTACCCGCTTGATAAAGCAGCGCTGCTGCTGGTGACCAGCCAGCGCTCATGGCAATGCCATCACAGGCAATTTCTAATGAGTTTGTAGTATTTGGTGCTGCATTCTCTTCATCATATGGGCAAATGATTGCGCCAGATACACCAAACCCATCTGCGCTAGGTAGCGCTTCATACACGCAATAACCCGTATAAATTATAACGCCCAAAGCTTGCACTTTATCTGCCAAAGGCTCATCGGGCTTGCTGCGTAAATCAACTAGTACATCAATTTTTACGCCAGCTTTTAGCATATCCAATGCAGCGCGATAACCTTGTGCATTTGCGGTAAACACCAAGCCATTTTCAAAAGGCATCACCGCATATCGATGCATCAGACGCTGTGCTGCAGTGCTCAGCATGACACCTGGCAAATCATTGTTTCTAAATACAGGTGGCTGCTCAAAAGCACCTGTGGCTACAATTACCGCTTTGGCGCGCATTCTAATCATGCCGTTTTTGCTAATAATCGGTAAATAATGATCGGTGTAATACGCCGCTGCATAAGCATTGGTGACACATTCAATATTGGTGAGTTTACTCAATTGTTTTAATAAATTACTGAGTTGGATTTGCACCTCAGTGATGCCTGCAAAGTCATCATTAAGACTGCCACCTA
>CAZAHP010000069.1:0-10081 GCA_964484985.1 uncultured Methylophilaceae bacterium | reverse complement strand
TTAGTGACCTACTGAGGCCGCGCCTTTCTCACCAGTTAACTCATAATCCTCAAAGCGCGACAATCTAAAGGTATGAATAAGCTCAGGCGCTTGGTTTTTTGCTATGGTTTCTGCCATGGTCTTGCCGCTGACAGGTGTCGCCTTAAAGCCCCATGTGCCCCAACCCGCATCCAAGTAAAATCCTTCTATTGGGGTTTTGCCCATAATGGGCGCAAAATCTGGCGTCATATCTGCCATGCCCGCCCACTGGCGCACGACTTTAACATTCGATAAGAATGGGAACATATCTAAAATATGAGCACTTAAACCTTCGACAAAATCTAAGCTGGATCTGGTTGAATGCACTTCATAAGGGTCTAGAGAAGCGCCCATCACCAATTCGCCGCGCGATGATTGGCTCACATACACATGCAAGCTACCAGAAACCAAAATACTGTTGAGCCAAGGCTTCATGGGCTCGGTCACACAAGCTTGCAGCGGATGAATGACAATCGGCGTTTTTAAGCCTACCATTTCAGTAATGCGCGGCGTAAAGCCCGCGACGGCTGAAAGCACATGATTGGTTGAGATAAATCCTTGGTTAGTATTCACGCCAACCACTTTGCCATGCTCTGTTTTAATATCGAGCACTTCAGTACTTTGAAAAATATCAACACCACGCTGATAAGCGCCGCGTGCATAGCCCCAAGCCACTGCGTCATGTCGAGCGATTGAACCAGGTGCATGGTATAAAGCGCCTAAAATAGGCGCATGACCACTACAAGTAATATCAAGCTGAGGGCAAGCTTTTAAAATTTCATCTGGCCCGACCACACAACTTTCAACGCCTGCATGCTTATTCACCTCTGCACGCCAACGCATGGTGCGCATGGCTGACTCTGTGTGTGCAAGCGTAAAATGGCCGCGGGTAGAGTAGAACAAATTAATGTCTAAATCTTCGCTTAAATCTTGGAATAATTTAACGCTCGCGTCATAAAACTTGACCCCCTCTAGTGTGAGGTAGTTTGAGCGGACAATGGTGGTATTACGCCCTGTATTGCCGCCGCCTAAATAACCGCGCTCAAGCACCGCAACATTGGTTATGCCGTGGTCTTTTGCCAAATAATAAGCTGCCGCTAAGCCATGCCCACCGCCACCAATAATGACCACGTCATAGCTTTTTTTTAGCTTTTCTGGCTGCGTAAAAAACGCAGCATCAGGATGCTTTTTGCTGAACGCATATTTTAGCAGTCGTAGTGGCATGGGCTTGGCTGGTGTTTATCTATGTGAATAATTAGTTCATATTGTGAATCTTGTATTATACTTAGTCAACACTAATGTTTAACTTTTTTTCGTTATATGAAACAATTTACTTATGGAAAACGAAAACTTAGAAAACACTCAACCTTTAGGCGCTTATTTAGGCACAGCGATTAGGCAACTACGCACACGCCATGGCCTCACCATCGCAGATGTTGCAGACCGCGCTGGCATTAGTCGCGGCATGTTGAGCAAAATTGAAAATGCACAAACTGCAACAAGCTTAGAAACCTTGGCGCAAATTGCTAGTGCTCTAGGGGTGACTTTATCTAACTTATTTAGTAACTATGACAAACCACGTGGCGGCGCGCAATTGGTGAAAAATGGTGAAGGTATGGAGGTTGTTCGTCGTGGCACGCGTAATGGCCACACTTACCATTTACTCGCCTATGACCAAGGCCCTAAAAAAACATTTGAACCCTTTTTAATTTCACTTGAAGACTCAGGTGAACAATTTAATGCGTTTGAACACGCAGGTACTGAGTTTATTCATATGCTTGAAGGCAAGCTAGAGTACCGCGTAGGGGATGATCTCTATATCTTAGAACCTGGTGACTCACTCACGTTTAGAGGTGAGATTCCGCATAAGCCTGAGCGCATGCTCGCCATGCCTATTCGTTTTTTAGCGATTATTCACTACGATCAAGCGAGCGAAGATGACTAATATTGATATTCAAAATGCACAAATGCAGGATGTGCCTGCACTAGTGCAACTACTTAATGATTTGTTCAGCATCGAACAAGATTTTAAACCTGATGAGCCACGACAAACAGCAGGATTAAGCTTAATCATACAAAACCCTAGCCATGCCATTATTAAAGTAGCGCGCAATAAAAACGGCGATGTGATTGGCATGGTCAGTGCACAGTTGGTGATTTCAAGTTCACAAGGAACGAACTCAGCTTGGATAGAAGATATGGTCGTCAATGAACAATATCGTGCGCAAGGAATAGGCAAGCAATTGTTAAGTTCAGTACTTGAGTGGGCAAAAGAAAAAGGCGCGACGCGTGCCCAGCTTTTAGTAGATTTGGACAATGAGCCAGCAATAGCTTATTACGAGCATCTTGGCTGGCAAACGAGTCGGATGGGCATGCGAAGATTATTTTTATAGTTAGTAATGAATAGATAAAAAAGCGGGCTTTCGCCCGCTTTTTTATTGAACAACTTTTAATCTATTTAAGATTAGAAGTGGTAAGCACGCTCACCATGCTCAGTAGTATCTAAGCCTTCACGTTCTACTTCTTCACTTACACGTAGACCGATGAGTAAATCAACCACTTTAAGAGCAATGAATGCAACGATAGCAGTCCATACGATAGCTGTACCAACTGCCCAAATTTGCGCAGTCATTTGAGCTGTCATGTCGTATGCACCTACACCGTTCGCTACGTAATCCCAAACACCAGTACCACCTAATGCTGGGTTTACAAAGATACCAGTAGCTAATGCACCGAAGATACCGCCAACAGCGTGAACACCAAACACATCTAATGCATCATCATAACCAAACATGTATTTCACTTTAGCTACGAAGAAGTAGCAGATTGGTGAAACAAGCAAGCCGATGATAATTGCACCCATAGGGCCTACGAAACCGCAAGCTGGTGTAATTGCAACCAAACCAGCAACAGCGCCAGAAGCAGCACCTAACATTGATGGTTTACCTTTACCAAACCACTCAGCAAACAACCAAGATAAAGTAGCAGCGCCAGTTGCAATCATCGTGTTCAAGAACACTAACGCTGTTAAACCATTTGCTTCAAGGTTAGAACCTGCGTTGAAACCAAACCAACCCACCCATAGTAATGATGCACCTACCATGGTTAAAGTTAAGCTATGAGGTGTCATTGCTTCTTTACCGTAACCGATACGTTTACCTAAAACAAATGCAGCTACTAAACCAGCAATACCAGCGTTGATGTGCACTACTGTACCGCCAGCAAAGTCTAAAGCACCTTTAGCCCACAAGAAACCAGCGTTCGCTAAAACAGTTTCTAAAGCTTTAGCATCGGTAATTGCATCAGGACCATCCCAGTACCAAACCATGTGTGCCATTGGCAAGTAAGCAAATGTGAACCATAACACCATGAATGCCAACACAGCTGAGAACTTCATACGTTCAGCAAATGCACCGATAATCAATGCAGGTGTAATTGCAGCAAATGTCAGTTGGAACACAACAAACACGTACTCAGGAATGTAAACACCCTTGCTAAATGTAGCTGCTAAAGAGTCAGTAGTAATGCCTGACAAGAATGCTTTAGCTAACCCACCAGTAAACGCACCGCCACCTGTAAAGGCTACGCTATAGCCGTAAATAGCCCATAGCACGCCAAGTAGTGAGAAAATCACAAATACTTGCATGAGCACTGAGAGCATATTTTTGGTGCGAACCAAGCCACCGTAGAACAATGCCAAACCAGGAATGGTCATTAATGTCACTAAAGCTGTGGCCACTAACATCCAGGCAGTATCACCTTTATTCGCTGTTGGAGCAGGTGCAGCGGCCGCAGCCTCTGCTGGTGCTGCTTCAGCCGCTGCAGGAGCAGCAGGTGCTTCAGGAGCTGGTGCAGCAGCCTCAGGCGCTGCCACTTCTGTGGTAACAGCGGCTGCATCTGCTGCTGGAGCAGCATCTTCAGCCATACTTAAGCCAGCAAACCCTAAGGCGCTGACCAATGCAAACATCGAGAGTAGTTTTTTCATATTGATCCCCTTAAAGTGCTTCAGGACCGGTCTCGCCGGTACGGATGCGATAAACTTGTTCAAGTTCAAAGACAAAAATCTTGCCATCACCAATCTTGCCAGTTGTGGCAGATTTTTCAATCGCCTCAATGACTTGGTCTAACATTTCTTCTTTGATAGCAACTTCTAACTTCACCTTAGGGAGAAAGTCGACTACATATTCTGCGCCACGGTATAACTCCGTGTGCCCTTTTTGACGACCAAAGCCTTTCACTTCAGTCACTGTGATGCCTTGTACGCCGATAGCGGACAATGCTTCACGCACTTCATCAAGCTTAAATGGCTTGATTATTGCGGATACAAATTTCATGCTTGCCTCCTGATGGTAAAAAAATGAGTGTTACGTTAAGAGGTGGAGCAGGTTGCTTGTCTACTCCACCAATCATGCTGAACTTACTATGTTGCTAAACTATTAGAATGTACGACCAACGGTTAGGACTAAGCGACCGTCGTTTAGATTCTTAGTTTCTGCGCTACCGTTAAAGCTTGAACCGCCGTAACCTTTATCAGACCAGTAGCTATTGTTGCTTGAGTCAATCCAGTAAACACCTGCATTGAAACCTTCAGCTTTAGCAATGGCAAAAGATTTGCTTAGACCAATCTTCCAGTCTGTGTAGTCAGGGTTGCCGCTTTCTGTTGTAGCTGATGGTTGAATTGCGCCTAAGTCAGGATCAATTCTTGAAACAAAGTCTTTATTTAGTTTGCCTGCTACATTTAGGTGGCCTACGTGACCAACTAAAGTTAAGCCCCAAACTGGTAATGGATAAGCAGCATTCAGCTCAAGATAAGTTGTACCACTAGTGCCACCATCCCAACCTGTGTCTTTCTCAGCACCAAACCAGTCACCTAGAGTTACAGAAGCTTTAGCACTCAACCATTTGTAAGAAATGCCGAAGTTAGCTTCGTATGTATCCCAGCGACCACCTTTAGGAGTCTGATTTGCTACGCCTAAGTAGTTGTACTTTTCCCAGCTACCACCTGGATAGAAGTAACCATATAAGCCAGCCGTGTAGCCTAAACCTTCTACAGCTGAAATTGTGCCGTTATATCCTGCGTAAGCATCAAACTCTAAAGTTGCATCAGGGTAAGTGTTAGGTGATACGTTTGAGCCCCAAACGCCTACATAAAAGCCACTTGAGTGAGCGACATCAATACCACCTTGTACAGCTGGCTTATGCCAAGTTTGTGAAATGCCACGGAAGTAGTAATCAGATACAAAACCTATATTACTTGTCACTGTCCATGGCGATGCAGCCTCAGCTGGAGCAGCAGCTTCTTCAGCCATTACATTGTAAGAAGCGATAGTGCTCAGCACAGCTAATGCAATTAGCGATTTACGCATTGTGTTTCCTTTCAAAAAAATAAAACTTACGATTTAAGTTAAGCAACTAAACTTAAGCAGTAACACCTAAGCAACACTCATGCCATCAGATTGAAACAATTAAAAACATGAACTTATGATGTTAAAGTAAACTCTTAGTGTACTCAATGAATTATCTTATTGATTTAAAATGATTTTTGCACTCTAATGGTGCATTTAAACTAGTGTCTATGCACAAAAAAGCTGCTAAACTGCTTAATAAATTGGAGGAAACGACATGATTGGCGCACAAATAATTGAAGACTTATCAATTAAAATTAAAGAGTTAAATGAAAAAAGCCCGATTGGCGACACAGAGAAAAACATACGCGCACTATTACAGGGCGCATTTGCCAAGCTTGATCTGGTAACGCGCGAGGAATATGACGTGCAGGCCGATTTGTTGCGGGTTTCGAGAGAAAAGCTCGATGCACTTGAAGCAAAGCTGCAACAAATGGAAGATTTGTTGCAGAAAAGCAACAAATAGGCCTTGGAGTCAATATTTATGAGCCTTGCCGTACTATATAGTCGAGCGCTTTCTGGCATGCATGCACCAGAGGTGGTGGTCGAGGTGCATCTTGCAAATGGATTGCCTAGTTTTACCATTGTGGGTTTGCCAGAAGCTGAGGTTAAAGAGAGTAAAGACCGTGTACGAGCGGCTTTGCTGACCTCACAATTTGAGTTTCCTGCACGGCGAATTACAGTAAATCTCGCGCCAGCAGACCTGCCAAAAGAGAGTGGTCGTTATGATTTGCCTATTGCGCTAGGCATTTTGGCGGCTTCGGGGCAAATTCCTACCAAGGCATTGCAGCAATACGAAATTGCAGGAGAGTTAGCACTGACGGGCGAGTTGAGACCGATTCGTGGTGCGTTAGCGATGACAGTGAATATGGCAAATATGCCTGCAGTCTCGCAAGATAATTTTAAGCAGCAGCGGGCATTTATTCTGCCCCACAATAGTGCGTCTGAAGCTGCTTTGGTGCAAAATGTTACAATTTTGCCTGCGACCAGCTTACTGGAGGTATGTGCGCATTTAAGTGGCCGCACTGAAATTGCCCCCTACGTTGCAAATGGTGCATCTGCCCGAGCGAGCTACCCTGATTTTGATGAGGTCAAAGGCCAATCCTTGCCTAAACGAGCCTTAGAGATAGCGGCGGCGGGTGGCCATAGTGTCATTATGGCAGGGCCGCCTGGAACAGGTAAATCAATGTTGGCAAGCCGCTTTGCAGGCATACTGCCCGAGATGACGGAGCAAGAGGCTTTAGAGTCTGCTGCAATACAATCATTGAATGGTGAGTTTAAGCAAGAGAACTGGAAACGACGCCCCTATCGCGCACCCCATCACACAGCGTCTGGCGTAGCGCTGGTCGGTGGCGGGGGGATTCCACGCCCTGGTGAAATTTCCTTAGCTCATCACGGTGTTTTATTTTTAGATGAGTTGCCAGAGTTTGACCGCAAGGTACTTGAGGTGTTGCGCGAGCCTTTAGAAAGCGGGCATATCACTATTTCTCGCGCGGCGAGACAAGCAGACTTTCCTGCACAGTTTCAGCTGATTGCTGCAATGAACCCGTGCCCATGCGGCTATTTAGGGCATTTTAATAATCGTTGCCGCTGCACGCCTGACCAAGTCTCGCGTTATCGCGCTAAGATTTCTGGCCCGCTGTTAGATAGAATTGACTTGCACATTGAAGTGCCAGCACTTAAAGAGAGTGAGCTCACTGGCGCGGCCACAGGTGAAAGCAGTGCGCAGATTCGTAGCCGTGTTGATGCCGCTAGAGCACTACAACTTAAACGCCAAGGCAAAGCTAACTTTTTGTTATCCAGCAAAGAAATCGATCAGTATTGCCAACCAGATGAAGCGGGATTAACGCTACTGAAAACGGCGATTGCCAAACTCAATTTGTCTGCTCGCGCTTACCATCGTATTCTTAAAGTAGCACGTTCAATTGCCGACTTGGCTGGTGCTGAATTAGTACAATCACACCATATCGCTGAGGCGATTCAGTACAGAAGAAATGAGATTGCCCGTTGAGCCTTATATATAGGGACTCAACGTGGTAAAATATACACTTTTACATCACGTTGCAAATCATTCACTTACCTATGAAAACAAGCAAATTCTCTGCTACTGAAACACTTTTACGTGATCTACTCGCCAAACGCATTCTTATTTTAGATGGTGCGATGGGCACGATGATTCAACGCTATAAGCTGACCGAAGAAGACTATCGTGGCGGCGCAAATGGGCGCTTTGCTGAGTTTAAAGGCAGCTTTTGCCCGAAAGGTGATGGCTGTGGATGCGGTTTGCCGCATGAAGGCGCTGATGGTAGTAAGCGCGAGTTGTTTGTAAAAGGCAATAACGAGCTACTTTCACTCACACAGCCGCATGTGATTCAAGAGATACACGAGCAATATCTTGCTGCGGGTGCAGATATTATTGAAACCAATACTTTTGGTGCGACATCCGTTGCCCAAGATGATTACCAAATGGCGCATTTGGTGTACGAAATGAACGTGCAATCTGCCAAGTTGGCGAAAGCCGCTTGCGCCAAATACAGCACACCAGATAAACCGCGCTTTGTCGCTGGCGCACTTGGCCCAACACCTAAAACGGCCTCTATCTCGCCTGATGTGAATGACCCAGCCGCACGTAACGTGAGTTTTGACCAACTGGTAAAAGCTTATTTAGAGCAAACTTTTGCCTTGGTTGAAGGTGGTGCTGACATTCTGCTGGTAGAAACCATTTTTGATACGCTGAACTGTAAAGCGGCCTTGTTTGCTATTGAAACTTATTTTGATCAAACAGGTAATCGCCTGCCCATTATGATTTCAGGCACGGTGACTGATGCCTCTGGTCGCATTTTGTCTGGGCAAACAGTCGCCGCATTTTGGAACTCTGTCCGTCATGCCAAGCCACTTACCATTGGCCTTAACTGTGCATTAGGTGCAACGCTCATGCGCCCATATGCGGAAGAGCTTTCAAAAATTGCTGATACCTTTGTTTGTATCTACCCCAATGCGGGCTTGCCCAACCCAATGTCTGACACGGGTTTTGATGAAGAACCTGCCGATACCTCAGCCTTGGTCAAAGAGTTTGCGCAAAGCGGCTTTCTCAACATTGCGGGTGGCTGCTGCGGTACAACTCCGCCTCATATCAAAGCCATTAGTGAAGCCGTTGCGCCTATCGCGCCGCGACAAGTGCCATCATTGCAGCCATATACCAAGCTTTCAGGTTTAGAGCCGTTTACCATTGATGAAAACTCACTTTTTGTTAACGTAGGTGAGCGAACGAATGTGACGGGTAGTAAAGCTTTTGCGCGCATGATTATCAACGAGCAATATGAAGAAGCTTTGAGCGTAGCGCGTCAACAAGTTGAAAACGGCGCACAAGTGATCGACATCAACATGGACGAAGGCATGTTAGACGCCGTGGCCGCCATGACTAAATTCCTAAACTTGGTTGCCTCTGAGCCTGATATAGCGCGCGTTCCGATTATGATTGACTCCTCCAAATGGAACGTCATCGAAGCTGGTTTGAAATGCGTGCAAGGCAAAGCCATTGTTAACTCAATTTCGATGAAAGAGGGCGAAGAAGAGTTTTTACGCCAAGCAAAACTCTGCCGCCGTTATGGTGCGGCCATTATCGTGATGGCGTTTGATGAAAAAGGCCAAGCGGATACCTTTGCTCGCAAGATAGAGATTTGCAAACGCGCTTATGATTTGTTGGTGAAAGAAGTTGATTTCCCGCCCGAAGATATTATTTTCGACCCGAATATCTTCGCAATAGCCACTGGCATTGAAGAGCACAACAACTACGCGGTCGACTTTATTGAAGCCACGCGCTGGATTAAACAAAATCTACCGCATGCCAAAATTTCAGGTGGCGTTTCTAATGTGAGCTTTAGCTTCCGTGGCAACGACCCTGCACGTGAGGCGATTCACACCGTGTTTTTATACCACGCCATTAAAGCGGGCATGACCATGGGTATCGTCAACGCAGGCATGATGGGCGTATATGACGATTTAGAGCCTGAATTGAAGCAGTGCGTTGAAGACGTGGTGTTGAATCGCATCACCGACCCTAACAATTTGTTAGCACCAACCGAGCGCTTGATTGAGCTTGCAGGCACACTCAAAGCTGGCGGCAAAAAAGAGGCCGCAACGCTGGAGTGGCGCGGCACGCCAGAAAAC
Source organism: uncultured Methylophilaceae bacterium (assembly GCA_964484985.1). GTDB lineage: Bacteria > Pseudomonadota > Gammaproteobacteria > Burkholderiales > Methylophilaceae > CAZAHP01. The sequence goes on along the minus strand of CAZAHP010000069.1, from coordinate 488 downwards.
CCTGTGTCAGTACAAAAACGCTTAGAGCATGCCATGGTGCATGGCATTACCGAGTTTATTGTTGAAGATACCGAAGAAGCCAGACAGCAAGTGATGGCAAAAGGCGGTCGCCCTATCAATGTGATTGAAGGCCCGCTCATGGATGGCATGAACGTGGTCGGTGATTTGTTCGGGCAAGGCAAAATGTTTTTACCACAAGTGGTGAAATCCGCACGTGTGATGAAATCCGCCGTAGCGCACCTTATCCCGTTTATTGAAGAAGAAAAACTGCTTGAAGAGCAACGCACAGGCGTTAAAGCAAAACCTAAAGGCAAGGTGGTGATTGCGACTGTTAAAGGCGATGTGCATGACATAGGCAAAAATATTGTGTCTGTGGTGTTGCAGTGTAACAACTTTGAAGTGGTCAACATGGGCGTGATGGTGCCAGCGGCAGAAATTCTTGCCATGGCAAAAGCCGAAAATGCAGACATCATCGGTTTGTCAGGCCT
>CAZAHP010000068.1:0-14769 GCA_964484985.1 uncultured Methylophilaceae bacterium | reverse complement strand
CTGTATCAAGGCGAACAATATGTGTTGTGCATACCGCTAGCGATAAGCACAGTTCCATCATGTTGAATAACTATGAGCACGAAGTAAGAGGTTCTTTGTTTACCGATTACAAAGAGGGTAAACGCCAAAAGGGGGCCTACGACAAAACCATCAATCAAATACTAACGAAAGAAACCATTGCTTTTCATGAAAGTAGTTTCAGTGATCCACTCTTATTGCCAACAGAGCACATTTGGCCATGGCTACTTGAACGGCGGCCTTTAGTTGCAAAGTTACTGATTGACCAAAAATTAACAACTGGCGATGACTTAATTATTGATAGCTTACTGATGGTGTTGCATTCACCAACGACGCTCACTGATAACCTGCTTAAACCTTATGTATTGGCAAATCAACATATCAAACGCCATCCACAATTGATATGGCTTATGCTGCTTCGTGCTGAAGCTTGGCTTACAATACGATCTAAACGTAGGGGTAATTGGGGCGGAAATCGAAAGCTTGTGATTTCAGCAGATACTGATTCGAAAATACCCGTTAAAAGTAAATATGATGAGTTGTTTGAAGGGATGGAGGAGAGGCCAATAAACATATTTTGACGATTGATAGCTGTATTAAAATCAAAATCTTAAAAACAAGCATGATTCATGCAAATATACTTACGCCTAATTATCAATTGCTCATCAAAAGTCTTATTCCTTGAGTATTGATGGACAATGTAATAAAATCAACTTGTGAAATTTTTATTCAAAATCCTTTTAATTGTATTTGTGCTGCAGTCTACTTGGGCTGTTGCTGCTCAGTATTGCCAGCACGAGGAAAATCCAAAGGTTGAGCATATTGGTCACCATACGCACAAGCATAGCTCCCAAAGCTCTAGCAATGGCGATGTGAGCGATCAAAAATCAAGCGATAGCTCTAAGACAGAGATTGATACTGATTGCCCTTTTTGTCATTTAAGCAGTATCAAATCAATCATTGCTAACTTTCCTGTGATTAATGCAGAAATAGAGCCTGTTGTAGTAGCCGATATTTATTATAGTTACCCTGAAATCATCCCACTGAAGCCCGAACGTCCCAATTGGAATCTTGCTGTTTAATTCAGCGAGATTCTGCCACTTTTAAAGCCCAGCAATCATTTAGCAATTAATATTTTCTCGCTGAATTCTTACCTTATTTTTAGGAGAATTCTATGCGTTTATGTTATTTGTTTTTGTCATTTATTTTATTATCAATTCCGGTACAGGCTGCAGATGATGTTTCCCTACAGCATTCCGAATACCAAAATTTAAAAGAACTTTCTCTTTCAGACTCGCTTGATTTGGCGCTAAAAGCAAACCCTGATATTGCTGTTGCCATACGTGAGCGAGAAGCTATAGATGGAGTGAAAGTACAAGCTGCCACTAGGCCTAATCCCTTTGTATCAACTTCTATACAAGACACCCGAAGTGCTACACGGCAGATTTATCTTCAATTTAACCAAGAGATTGAGCTAGGAAATAAACGTTCAGCTAGAATGGAAGCTGCTGATGCATTCTATAGCAAAGCAGATGCCGAGCTGGCAACTAAGCAAGCTGAAATTCACGCCAATGTGGTATTGGCATTTTATGAATTACTGGTGGCACAAGAACGAGCGGTACTTGCTAAATCCTCAGTGGAAGTTGCCGAGTCGGCACTGGATGCTGCTTCAAAGCGCGTCAAAGCTGGCAAAAGCTCACCCGTTGAACAAACCAAATCAGCGGTTGCAGCTGCCACAGCAAAAATTGAGCTGGTTCAAGCCATGACGCAATTAAACAATAGTCGCAAACGTTTAAGTGCTCTGTGGGGTGATAACGCACCAAGTTTTGAGCGAGCAACTGGTGAAGTTGCAACCATTCCTGAAGTAAGTTCACTGGATAATCTTCAATCATTAATCGATAACGCACCATCCGTCAAACTTGCCAAACTGGAAATTAATGCGCGAGATGCAATGACTAAGATCGAGCGCAGTCGAGCCATTCCCAATATCACAATTAGCGCAGGGGTAGTGAATAACCAAGAGGTTGGTCTGAATCAGGCCTTGCTTGGATTGTCCATCCCAATTCCAGTCTTTGATCGTAACCAAGGTAATGTTCAGGAGGCTGTTAGCCGCAAGTTTAAAGCTGAAGATGAACTAGTTGCTGTAAAAAACAGAATTCAGACAAATCTGGCCACACAATATGAACGACTGAATGCAGCTAGACAGGCGACTCTATCGTTGCATAGCGACATTTTACCCAATGCTAAAAGCGCATTTGATGCAGCCAATAGAGGCTTTAGTTTGGGTAAGTTTAATTTTCTGGATGTGTTAGATGCTCAACGCACGCTATATCAAGCCAAATCTCAATATATCAACGCACTTCTGGAAGCACATCAGTCGATTGCTGAAATAGAACGTGCTCTTGGTGAAGTTGTAGACCACCAAATAACGAAGCCTTAAGGATAATTTATCATGAATTTTAATATCGATAAAAGCAGTAAAAAAAGCGGACAAATGATTGCAATTATCTTGGTCATCATTATTAGCGTTGTGTTAGGCGGCTTGATACTCAAGACCGAAAAGCCGAAAGCGATGACCGAAGAGCATGAGGAGCACGCTGAAGGCGAAGCGCACTCAGAACATGAAGAAGGCATGTCCGAAGAGTCATCAGGCCTTGATAAGCAAGCAATTGAAGCCCACGAAAAGCAGCATGCAGCGCAATCACCAGAAGTTTTAAAAGGACCGCATGGTGGAAAGCTTTTCGTAAAGGAAGGCTATGGTGTAGAGATTGCAATCTTTGAAGAGGATACACCACCAGAATTCAGGGTATATACCTACTTAAATGAAAAGCCTTTGGAACCAACCTTATCAAAAGTCAGTCTGGAGCTGGCGCGTCTAGGCAGAACCCCAGAAAAATTCAATTTTTTTAAAGAAAGCGATTATTTAAAAAGTAATGCGACGGTGATGGAGCCACATTCGTTCGATGTGCATCTCAATGCCGTTTACAACAACAAAAGTTATACGTTTGCTTACAAACAGGTTGAAGGCAGGATAACAATGTCTGATAAACAGATGACATTAAACGCCGTTGAAGTGCTAACCGCAGGTCCTGCCAAAATAAAAAGTACCTTGAAACTACAAGGTGAAATCAAGCTGAATGCTGACAAGAGTGTGCAGATTGTATCTAGAGTCGGCGGCATAGTAGAAAAAGTCAGCGTGAATGCTGGTGACAATGTACGTAAAGGTCAGGTGTTGGCGACAGTATCCAGCCAAGCAATTGCAGACATACGCAGCGACTTGCTGGCTGCTCAAAAAAGAGTAGGCCTTGCCCGCACTACTTACGAGCGTGAAAAACAGCTTTGGGAAGAGAAAATCTCTGCCCAGCAAGATTACTTGCAGGCACAAAATGATTTGCAAGAATCGGAAATCAACTTAAGCCGTATTCAACAAAAATTAGGTGCTTTAGGCGCTGGCACTAGTGGTGCGGGGCAAACTCGCTATGACATTCGCTCGCCAATTGACGGCGTGGTGACAGTAAAAAAAGTCAGTCAAGGTCAGGTGATAAGTGAAATCGACAGTTTGTTTGAAGTCTCTGACTTATCAACAGTTTGGGCGGAGATGACCATTTACGCCAAAGACATTAATACTGTGAAATCAGGTCAGCAAGTCACCGTTAAAGCGACCGCTTTTGATGCACATGCAGTTGGCAACATCGCTTACGTGAGTTCATTGGTTGGCGAGCAATCGCGGACTGCGATGGCAAGAGTGGTGCTCAATAATCCTGATAAAACTTGGCTACCTGGTCTGCCCGTTAATATCGAACTCACTTCAAGCGAAGCGGATGTGCCATTAGCGGTATCAGTTGAAGGGATTCAATCGTTAAATGAAGAAACCGTCGTATTCGGTCGCTATGGCAACTATTTTGAGGCTAGACCGGTCACGCTCGGTCGCAGAGATGACAAGTATGTGGAAGTGCTAGAGGGATTAAATGCGGGGGAAAAATACGCAGCAGGGAACAGCTATTTGATTAAGGCTGATATTGGTAAAGCAGGAGCAAGTCATGAGCACTAATGCATGGATTTTGAAATCAGCTGATCTACCAAAGGAGCTATCAAATGTTTGAGAAGATTATTCGATTTGCAATTGAGCAACGATGGTTAACATTAACCATGGTGCTAGCTATTGCCGTATTAGGCATGTTCAGTTATCAAAAACTACCGATTGATGCTGTGCCAGATATTACTAATATTCAGGTTCAAATTAACACCTCAGCGCCCGGCTATGCACCATTAGAGACTGAGCAACGCATTACATATCCTATCGAGACAGTGATGGCCGGCATCCCCAAGCTGGAGCAGACCAGATCTATTTCTCGCTATGGACTATCTCAGGTAACGGTTATTTTTGAGGAAGGGACAGATATTTTCTTTGCAAGGCAATTGGTGAACGAGCGTATTCAGCAAGCTAAGGAAAAACTACCTGCTGGCATTCTTCCTGAGATGGGCCCTACCTCAACTGGTCTTGGTGAAATTTTTATGTGGACAGTTGAAGCGAAAGAAGGCGCTCTAAAGCCCGACAAAACACCTTACACGCCAATGGATTTAAGAGAGGTGCAAGATTGGATTGTTAAGCCTCAGTTGCGTAACGTACCAGGTGTCAATGAAATTAACACGATTGGCGGCAATGTTAAGCAATATCAGGTCGCACCATCCGCAGAAAAACTGACAGCAAGAGGATTGTCTATCGATGATTTGGTCACTGCACTAGAAAATAATAATGCCAATATGGGGGCTGGCTTTATCGAAAAATCAGGTGAACAGTATTTGATTCGCGTGCCTGGCCAAGTAAAAGATATGGTGGATATCAGTAATATAGTGGTCAGTGCTAAAAATGGCGTACCCATCCGCGTTTCAGATGTAGCAGAAGTGATTATTGGCAGTGAGGCACGTAGCGGAGCCGCAACTGAAAACAGCCAAGAAGTGGTGCTGGGCACAGTTTTCATGCTGATGGGTGAAAATAGCCGTACCGTGTCTGCTGCAGTTGAAAAAAAACTGGCAGAAATTAATAAATCATTGCCTGCTGGCATTGTTGCTAAAACGGTTTACGACAGAACCATCCTCATTGATAAGGCAATCAACACAGTTAAGAAAAACCTACTAGAAGGCGCACTTTTAGTGATTGCCATTCTGTTTATTTTTCTAGGCAATATTCGCGCGGCCATTATCACAATGCTGGTCATTCCATTATCTATGCTATTTACTTTCACTGGCATGGCCACTGCAAAAGTAAGTGCAAACCTAATGAGTTTAGGTGCATTGGATTTCGGTATTATCATTGATGGTGCAGTTGTGATTGTAGAAAACTGCATGCGCAGACTTGCGCATGCGCAAGCCACAATAGGCAGGCCACTGACACGTTCAGAACGCTTTTCGGAAGTTTTTGAGGCGGCTAAAGAAGCAAGAAAGCCGCTAATCTACGGCCAACTTATCATCATGGTCGTTTACCTGCCCATTTTTGCTTTAACTGGTGTAGAAGGCAAAATGTTTCACCCTATGGCGTTAACTGTGGTGATCGCCTTGATAGGTGCTATGTTGTTTTCCGTCACCTTTATTCCTGCTGCGGTTGCACTGTTCATCAATGGAAAAGTGGATGAAAAAGAGCAGTATTTAATTCGCTTGGCTAAGCGTGGATATCAACCAATTTATAACAAAGTAATGAACAACGGTGCATTGGTGTTAACGCTTGCGATTGCTTCGGTTGTGCTTAGTGGCTTATTGACTACCCGCATGGGTAGCGAGTTTGTGCCAAGTCTAAACGAAGGTGATATTGCCCTCCATGCTTTGCGTATACCTGGAACTAGTCTTTCTCAGGCGGTGGAGATGCAAAAAGAACTTGAGCACACGGTTAAATCATTTCCTCAAGTAGATAGAATTTTTGCCAAAATCGGTACAGCGGAAATTGCCTCGGACCCTATGCCACCCAATGTAGCCGACAACTACATTATGCTGAAACCAAAATCAGAATGGCCAGACCCCAACTTAAGCAAAAATGAATTAACTGCGCAAATTCAAAAAGCAGTGAGCACTGTGCCTGGTAATAACTATGAGTTTACGCAACCCATTCAGATGCGTTTCAACGAGTTAATCTCAGGCGTGCGTAGTGATGTAGCGGTGAAAATCTTTGGCGATGATATGGAGGTAATGAACAACAAAGCCAAAGAAATTTCTGAGGTGTTGTCCAAAATTCAAGGTGGTGAAGACATTAAAGTCGAGCAGACTACAGGTTTGCCGATTCTCACAGTCAATATCGACCGCCAAAAAATAGCAAGGCTTGGCGTCAATGTATCCCAAGTGCAAGACGCTATTTCTACCGCGATGAATGGCAAAGAAACTGGGACGGTTTTTCAAGGGGATCGCAGATTTGATATTGTTGTAAGGTTGCCAGAAGAACTGAGAACGGATATGGATAGCTTTAAGCGCTTACCCATCAAAATAGCCAACGATAGCGGTATTCCTGTTTACTTACAGCTTGGTGAAGTGGCTTCCATTGATATTGCTCCTGGCCCTAATCAATTTAGCCGTGAAAATGGCAAGCGTAACGTAGTTGTCACAGCTAACGTCAGAGACCGTGATATTGGCTCGTATGTTGCAGAGGCGCAGCAACGTATCCAAGAGGAGGTTAAGATTCCTGCTGGGTATTGGATTAACTGGGGCGGCACTTTTGAGCAGCTGCAATCAGCCAGTCAGCGCTTAAAAATAGTGGTGCCCATCTCACTTCTACTCGTTTTCATCTTGCTATATATGATGTTCAACAACCTAAAAGACGGATTGATTGTTTTTACTGGGATTCCATTTGCCTTAACTGGCGGTGTTCTCGCTTTATATTTACGTGATATTCCACTTTCAATATCTGCTGGGGTCGGGTTTATTGCGTTATCTGGTGTTGCAGTCTTAAACGGTCTAGTCATGATTACTTTTATCAGAGGCCTGATCGCAGAAGGCAAGCCGTTGGACATTGCGATTCAAGAAGGCAGTATGAATAGACTACGCCCTATTTTAATCACCGCACTCGTTGCCTCGTTAGGCTTTTTGCCAATGGCTATCGCAACGGGCACAGGGGCTGAGGTGCAGCGGCCGCTTGCTACAGTAGTGATTGGGGGTATCTTGTCGTCTACGATGCTGACATTACTGGTATTGCCGTTGTTGTATCGAATGGTTAATCAGCCCAAATCCAAATCAAACTCAATAACAATGGTTGGAGAAAACGCATGAGTGCAGAACATAACCACGCATTACCAAATACCCAAAATGAGAAAGTGTTATGGATAGCCTTTGCATTAACCACAACATTTCTCATTGCCGAGGCTCTTGCAGGGTTTATATTAAACAGTCTTGCACTGCTTTCAGATGCAGCGCATATGTTTACCGACTCAGCCGCGTTAGGCATAGCCCTGGCTGCCGTCAGAATAGCAAAAAAACCTGCCGATCAATACAGGACGTACGGCTATCACAGGTTTGAGATATTGGCAGCTACCTTTAATACGTTGCTGCTGTTTGGTGTTGCAATTTATATTTTATATGAAGCATGGCAACGTTTTCAAAGCCCTGTTGCAGTGCAATCAGTCGGTATGATGGTGGTTGCAAGCTTGGGTCTCGTTATCAACTTTATCAGTATCAGATTGCTCAGTGCTGGTAAGGACAGCAGCTTGAATCTAAAAGGGGCTTATCTAGAAGTGTGGAGTGATTTGATAGGGTCTATCGGCGTTATTGTTGGTGGCATAGTCATCTATTTTACTGGTTGGGCTTGGGTGGACACCTTGGTTGCTGTTGGCATTGGTCTATGGGTTTTGCCGAGAACATGGGTATTACTTAAAGAAAGTTTGAATCTACTTTTGGAAGGGGTTCCACTGGGTATTGATATAGAGGAAGTGGAAAAAGAAATATTAAGTCAAAAAGGTGTTGTGAGCTTACATGACTTGCATTTATGGGCAATTACAAGCGGTAAAAATAGTCTCACAGCACATATTCTGATAGATGGGACAGTCGAATCGACCACGCTTATAAACGCTATTCAATCTAGCCTTTCTGATAAGTTTGCTATTACACACACCACATTGCAATGCGAAACCAGATTATGCGATCAGGCTGAAGAATGCGTATTCATTGATAGTTCGAATACGATACATGAACATACTCATGATCACTAGTACATCATTACTGTTATTAAGTTTAAAAATTAGGGAGTTTATGTGCAAGTCTCTCAAAATGTAATCTTTTTTGCGCTTTATCCTGCTGCCGCAGTTATGATAGGTGGGGTAATAGCAATTTGGCGCACTATGCAGCCTAGCCTTGTTAGCGCAGTGCAACATTTTGCCGCTGGGGTACTCTTCTGTGCCCTATCTACTGAGTTATTGCCTGACCTTATGCATCGTAAGATGCCGTGGGCAACTTTGCTAGGCTTCACACTAGGTGTCATCGTGATGCTTATAGTTAAACACTTCGCTGAGAAATTTGGGCAAAAGGGTGTCATTCCATCGCAACAACAGCCAACCAGTCTTATTGTTATATTGGGGTTTGATATTGCGATTGATGGTTTGCTAGTTGGACTTGGATTTGCTGCAGGTGAGAAGCAAGGGCTGCTGTTAACAATAGCATTAACCTTAGAAGTATTATTCTTAGGCTTGTCTGGGAGCGCTGCACTTAAAAGCTCAGGGGCTAGTCATAGTCGAATACTTTTGATTACGGTGGGATTCGCCTTGATGCTAATTGCGGGCGCTTGGGCTGGTCAAGCCTTACTTGCAGGTGCCTCAGACTTACTGCTAGATGCAGTTCTTGCATTTGGATTAGCCGCGCTTCTCTACTTAGTGACAGAAGAGCTCTTGGTAGAAGCACATGAAGTGCCGGAAACGAGCACACAGACAGCCATGTTTTTTGTTGGATTCATTTTGCTTTTAACAGTAGAAATGTTTATTTGATTATCCATTATCAAACAAATCTAATCGCAATCATTTATTACAAAAAGAGGTATAGAAGTTGGACTGGAACGCAGAATTTATTTTATCAATACGCATTCTTCTCGCCGCTGTACTGGGCGGATTGATTGGATGGGAGCGAGAAAATCACAATCGAGATGCAGGAGTCCGTACCTATATGGCTGTAGCAGTTGGTGCATGCGCATTTAGTATTATTTCTAATCATGTTCCTGGGGAAACAACTCGTATCGCATCGCAAGTTGTCACAGGAATGGGCTTTATCGGCGCAGGCGTAATTTTACAGGTAAAAGGAAGGGTTCAAGGCTTAACTACCGCAGCAACATTATGGGCTACTGCTGCAGTTGGGATGGCCAGTGCGTATGGAATGTATTTACTTTCTGGACTTACGGCCTTATTAATTCTTGGTACGCTAAGTTTACACCACGTACCAGGCTGGGCTCGGCTTATAAAAAGGCATCGTATTCGTTCCGATGAAAAGGAAGTCCAATGAGCAATTTTATAGTGGATCATTTCAGAGATGTCGCCAACCTCATCACAGAGTCAGCAAATGATTTGCAGCTTCCTATTTCTGAGGCGATAGCACTTTTCACCCTTTCGTTAAAGCTTGGAAATAAAATACTAGCCTGTGGTAATGGGGGTTCCGCTGCTGATGCTCAGCATTTTACTTCTGAACTCATGGGGCGATTCGAGAAAGAGCGCAGGCCTTTACCTGCAGTGGCTTTAACTACAGACACATCACTATTGACTGCAGTAGCTAACGATTATCACTTTAATCAAGTATATGCGCGACAAGTTTATGGCCTCGGAAGAGCAGGTGATGTATTACTTGCTATTTCAACATCCGGTAATTCAAGCAATATTATTGCGGCAGTTGAGGCTGCGCATAAATTGGGGGTGTCTGTTGTCGTACTTACAGGGCGCGATGGCGGAATGTTATCAAAAATCTTAAATCAAAATGACATTTTGATTAATGTCGCTCATCCACGTACAGCGTTCATCCAAGAAGTACATGCTATTGTCATTCACTGCTTGTGTGAGGGTATAGATAATAATCTGGTACACCTCAATCAATCTGATTATTAAGCACGCCATGTTCCTATGTTTTTAACTGCAAATATACGTTTAATTTTAATTGTCTCAGTCTTTATCACGGCAACTGGAAACATTACTCTATTTCATCGACTGACTGAAATATACCCATTGGTTGAAAAATGGCCTTTCATAATAGCGCTGATGGGATTTTTTACTTTTTCGACCATGCTATTTTTAATCTGGACTTGTTTTGGCAAATTCAGTAAATGGATTCTCGCCATTTTTCTAGTCACTTCTGCAATTGCTGCCTACTATATGGATCAGTTTGGTGTAGTCATTGATCGGGATATGATCGCCAACACGATGGAAACCAACCCACAAGAGTTTGCAGGGCTTGTAAGTATTAAAATGCTTATTCGCGTGCTGTTATTCGGTATTGTTCCATCCATACTTATTTTTAAATTTGATTCAAAGCCCTCTAGTTTTGGCAGAGGGTTAATAGTTAGGCTGAGTTTAACCGCACTTTTAGTAGTGCTATGCATCATCAGTATTTTGCCCTTTACCGCGGACTTTGCCACTTTTGTTCGCGAGCATAAAATGACGCGTATGTATGCTAACCCCTTAGGGTTTACCTATTCCGTAATCTCTTACGTTAAAACGCAATTTAAACGCCAATCTGTTTATGTTGTAAAGCATACGGCGGAGGATGCAAAGAAATTATTTCATACAGGCAATAAAAAATTAATCATTTTAGTGGTTGGAGAAACTGCAAGAGCCGACCGATTCTCACTAAATGGTTATTACAAAGAAACAAACCCAGAACTTAAGAAGCTGAATGTGGTAAGTTTTAAAAACGTTTCATCCTGCGGCACTGCAACCAAGATTTCGCTGCCATGTATGTTTTCTAATTTAGGGCGCGCCAATTACGATGAGAATGAAGCCTTTCAACAAGAAAATGCCTTGGATGTGCTTTCTGAATATGGTGTGCAAGTACTTTGGCGTGATAACAACTCAGACTCTAAAGGCGTTGCTACTAGAATTCCGTATCAAAACTTCAAGAGCCCGACCTTGAATCCAGTCTGTGATACAGAATGTAGAGATATAGGGATGCTAAGTGGACTGGATGCATATATCAAATCACACCAAGGCAAAGACATTTTAATTGTGTTGCATCAAATGGGGAACCATGGCCCAGAATATTATAGGCGTTACCCTGAAAATTTTAGGCGATTTCAGCCTATGTGCATGACAGGAGAATTGGGGGATTGCTCGAAACAGGAAGTCGATAATGCTTATGACAATGCTATTTTATACACGGATTATTTCTTGGCGAATGTCATCAATTTTCTAAAGCAGTATGATGAGAAATATTCTACTGCCATGCTGTATGTTTCAGATCATGGGGAGTCGCTAGGGGAACAGGGAATTTATCTACATGCTGCGCCTTATTTGATTGCGCCAAAAGCACAAACCCACATTCCGGTCATTATATGGACTGGGAAATATTTTGATTATCACTTCGATGATATTTTACCTTGGCAGGACTATCCGTTAAGTCAGGATGATTTATTTTGTACTCTGCTTATTGCAAATGATATACACAGCAACAAAACATGTGACAGCAAGCAACAATGGTTCATGAAAAATAAGAACTTGATATATAAAGATATACAGTAACTTATGAAAACCTTTCATATTATTATCTTACTTTTAACATTCACAAAGTGTGTTGAGGCTAGCGAAGACAATACATTCTATGAACAATTAAAAGTTGGCGGGTTTTCTAGCGCTGCAATTACATTACATCGTGATGCAGAAGCCGAGGCTGCAATCAACGAATTAAGCCTTTTAATATCGTGGAATAATCATAGTAGACTCAGTTTTTTTAGTGAATTGGAAATCGAGAGGCCTTTGGCATGGAACGATAATGAGCGTTACAGTCGCAAAGAAAGTAAGTTTGATTTAGAGCGGCTTTATTTTGATTACAATTTATCGGAGAAAGTGAATTTCAGGTTTGGTCGTTTCCTCACCCCTAATAGCCGTTGGAATTTACTTCGAGCACCCCCGTTAGTTTGGACAAATTCAAGACCATTAGCGACTAGCCGATTATTTCCTATTGCTACAAATGGAATTACGCTACATGGTGCCTTACCTTTAAAGGGTGTTGCCTTTGAATATAAATTATTTACAGAGTTGCTTGAAGATCAACAACAAGATAATAATGAATTGAAATTTGAACATACAAGAGGTGCTAGATTTAGTATTAAAAGTCAATCAGATATAGGTGTTTCTCTACTTTCTTTTAGCGAACGAGACGCTTTTAACGGTGTTTCTGGCGCAAGCTATCGAATGTTCGGTCTAGATTTCGTTACGAATTTATATGAAACAGAAATAAGTGGAGAGGTTTTTCAGCGTTTTACTTCAAAAGGGAAAGAGGGAGGAAGTGGTGCTTATCTCCAAACAGCTGTTCCCATTAAGGGTGACTGGTATTGGATTACAAGGCTGGAGTCACTCAATCGTCCAAATGAAGGATCGTTTGAGCGTTGGCTTATTGGTGCAACATGGCGTATAAAACCAACCCAAATGTTAAAATTAGAATTCTCAGGCGGAAGTGGCGATCAGCCAGAAGCCCCGCGGGGATTTAGTGCTTCTTATGCTTTATTTTTTTGATGGTAAATTTACTCACAATGGAGCTTAAAGATGGCAAAAGATTGCTGTGATTCAGAATGTCAGAACATCCAAAATATTACGCCAAAATATCGCAAGATACTTTGGATTGCCTTGATTATTAACTTTTCTATGTTTCTAGTCGAGGTGCTAAGTGGCTTCAATGCAAATTCAGTATCATTGATGGCTGATGCAATTGACTTTTTCGGAGATGCTATGAACTATGGTATTTCATTAGCAGTGCTGTCTATGAGTTTGATGTGGAGAGCGAGAGCAGCGTTATTTAAAGGGCTAACGATGGGTGCATTCGGTCTATTTGTGTTGGCTAGCGCAGTGTGGGCATTGATGCATGGCAAGATGCCAGAGCCTTATACGATGGGTATTATAGGCATGCTCGCATTGGTTGCCAATGTGAGCGTTGCTATCATGCTGTATGCGTATCGTGAAGGAGACGCCAATATGCAGTCTGTATGGCTGTGTAGTCGTAATGATGCAATCGGCAATGCTGCGGTGATGATTGCAGCATTAGGTGTTTTCGGCAGTGGTAGTGCATGGCCAGATTTAGTTGTGGCCGTGATTATGGCAAGTCTTGGAATATCAGCAGCTATTCAAGTCATTAAAAAAGCGAATGCAGAAATGGCTCAGTAGGGTTCAACATCGTTCGAGATAATTACTGCAGTTAGTCTTTACAGTTTCTTTGAGAAGTTACATAGCAATTTTGTGCACTTTGCCTCTATATCTTCCGCAGCTCAGTATCGTAGCTATCACAAAAATTCACCTTTCGTTGTAACCAGTTATAGCTTCACGAACTTTGAAAAAAGTTAATGATGCGTTGCTTCGATTAAGCGCTTCGAGGGGCGAACATGATAATGCCCATGCCAAGCAAAGCTACGCTAACTCCCAGAAAATCCCAGTTAGTCGGTTTAATCCCATCTACAGCCCACAACCAGAATATTGCTACACAGATGTAAACTCCGCCATATGCGGCATAAACTCTGCCGGCTGCATCAGGATGAAGGGTGAGTAACCAAGCAAATAGCGCCAATGAAATTGCTGCAGGAATTAACAAAAGAGGGCTTTTGTTATGAACTAACCATAGGTAAGGCAAATAGCAACCAATGATTTCTGCAATGGCAGTAATGATAAACAACCCAATAGTCTTTATTTCAAACATTGCATGCCTCACGAATTAAACTTAGTACGATTATAGATGAGTTATTCGCTAACTAAGAATCCTGAAGATATAAAGGCTAAGTAGAAATGGTACTGTATAGTTTAATAGTGACTATTATCGATATTCTTCTATCCAATTTGTATGTGTGTACACATAACCTGAAAACTGCTTACTTAAAGTGGTCGTCTGACTAAGTAAGCTTTTCACTAATGTAACCAGGGTTGGTAAGTCCTGAGCACCTTTAATTTCCATGGGTACGCAAATCTCTACGTAGCGACAATCCTTGTACCAGCTAACTGTCATGGATGGATAAATTTTAACGTCATTAGTTTCGAAAAGTTTCTTCTCTTCGGTTTCAAGTAACTCATACATTCCAGGCTTGAGCAAACTGTCCATTGTGTAGCTAGCGATTTTTTTGCGTGATTTGCCAACTTTCACAAACTGCGGTAATGCATTTTCAATACCATGCTCATCGAACATATCTACCCGATTAACATTATCGAAAGCTTTAGATCGAATAGTCTCTTTGTAGTGCCAACGTGGATGAGACCATGAAACATGAACGCGATAATCATTAAGAATGAAAGTAACATCATCCCACCATGTGAGTTTAGCCGCGTCTTTACTACTGTAGTCATACTGTGGCTTTATGCCTTTCTCGAAATGATCGCCATGCTGTCGACTGTGAAAGTTTTTTGCAGATTGTCTGAGAGATTGGTAGTACAGATTTTTCATGGCTAATCAGATAAAAAATTTAATGATACTTACTATTTGAAGTAGTTTAAATTCTACTCGCCTAATTTAACAGTTGAGTGGCACTTTTAATTGTAATCGATGGCTATTTTGAGTGGTAATGAGTGGTTTTTTTGAAACTGTAATCGGTGGCTTTTTTAGCAATAATACTCA
>CAZAHP010000067.1:2162-14875 GCA_964484985.1 uncultured Methylophilaceae bacterium | reverse complement strand
GGCGCAGATTACGTGGCGTTCGGCGCTTGTTTTCCATCTAGCACCAAGCCGAATGCAGTAAAAGCTGATTTAAGCTTATTTCAAGCGAATTTAGGAATCCCCATCGTAGCGATTGGCGGCATTACCTTAGAAAATGCTGAGCAGGTGGTTAAGGCTGGCGCGAGTGCAATAGCAGTGATTAATGCACTTTATGGTGCGGCCGACATTAAACAACAGGCGGCGCTATTCAAGCTTAAGTGTGACTTAAAATAATAAAGCAGCTAGGCTGCTTTATTATTTTCATGTTAAACGATTAGTTGGTTTTTCGGCGAGTCGAAAAACCAACTAAACCTAAGCCAGCGACAAACAAAGCATAGCTTTCGGGCTCAGGAACGGCAGCAACCGTGCCTGGAGAGCCGACCTGTCTGACAACGGTGGTGGTCGTGATTATTGTCTCTACAATTTCTTTTGCACCATTCACGCCTTCTTGGCTCAATTGTGTAATCAAACCACTTGCACCTGCTGAGTTGTCAAAAGTTCTAAATGGTGAGCTTGAGCTAGAGGCGCCAAAAGAGACGTTGGCTTGTGAGACGCCCGCAGCGTTAAAAATATTGACCGCATCACCGCTTGCACTAAGGCCTACACCGCTTCCTGAGTAGTTGCCAATTTGAAGCCCAGCAGGAAGGTTGCCGCCAAACCATGTATTAGCAAAAGCGCTCGATAGTGAAGAGGCTGATTCAGTAAAAATGACAGACTCACCAGCAGCAATTGAAGTAATGCCGTGCAGTGTTACCGCAGATGCAAACGAGTTGGAGCTGTCGTCCATTTTCCAGCCAGTAATATTAATAGCGGTATCACCTGTATTGGTTAGTTCAAACCAATCTGCGGCAAAAGATGCGTTGCTGCTGCTCCATGCGGCTACCTCACTCACCACAATTGCAGCATCAGCAGGCCCAGATTGTGTTGCAAGCACTGCGCTAGTAAATAGCGTTGCGAGCGTGCTGAGTATGGTTTTATTCATTAATAATGTATTTTTCATGTGAGTATCCTCAATAACATTGAAACTCAATTTACATTATGATTGCGACCAAAAACTGAGCAAATATCAAGGTAATATGAGTTTGTCTAAGAAGTATTGCTTTTCAGTGAGCCAATATACAGAGTCAAGATGACGATACGGTTTGCTGACCCTAGTCTGAATGGATTATTAAGTAAAATCCCAACTTTAAGCATGAAACGTTGTAAAATTCACAGCTAAACCCAGATTTTCCATTAGGCGATTTTCAATCTACTTGAACGTCAACTTGTGCATTTTGCATCTTTTTTGCGCAAATTTTCGGTGAATAGAATGACTATTCCCCTCAAATTTCCACAAAAAATCCATCAAACTGTCCTGCGTTGCCATTTCAAGTCCTAATGGAAAATCTGGGTTAAAATGTTCATTCACCTCATTATTTAAAGGTAAAGTTTTTAGCCATGACCTCACGTAACCAAGCGCTTTTTGAAAAATCTCAGCAACTTATTCCAGGGGGTGTCAACTCTCCTGTACGTGCTTTCCGCTCTGTGGGCGGCACACCTGTCTTTTTTGAAAAAGGCTTAGGCTCAAAATTGTGGGATGTAGACGGTAAAGAATATATCGACTATATCAACTCGTGGGGGCCTATGATATTGGGTCATGCGCATCCTGAAGTGATTGCCGCAGTGCAGGCAGCAGCAGCGCGCAGCCTTTCATTTGGCGCACCTACTGGTCTAGAGTTAGAAATGGCGGAGTTGATTAACAAACTCGTCCCCAGTATGGAGCAAGTGCGCTTAAATAGTAGCGGTACAGAAGCCACCATGAGCGCCATCCGCACTGCGCGTGGTTTTACAGGGCGCGACAAGATTGTTAAGTTTGAAGGTTGCTACCATGGCCACTCTGACGGCTTGCTAGTGAAAGCGGGTTCTGGCTTACTCACTTTTGGCGAGCCCGATTCTGGCGGCGTTCCAGCGAGTGTGGCCGCTCACACACTTACTTTAGAATACAACAACACACAACAGTTAAAAGAGCTGTTTGGTTTATCGGGTGATGAAATTGCTTGTGTGATTATTGAGCCAGTAGTTGGCAATATGAATTTAATCGTGCCGCACATGGAGTTCTTGCAAACACTGCGCGAGCTGTGCACCAAACATGGCACTGTGCTGATATTTGATGAAGTGATGACAGGCTTTCGTGTAGGCTTGGGTGGTGCGCAGGCTTTGTATAACATTAAACCTGACATGACGACTTTAGGCAAAGTGATAGGTGGAGGCTTGCCAGTGGGAGCATTCGGTGGGCGTAAAGACATTATGCAATGCTTAGCCCCTGTGGGTAAGGTGTATCAGGCGGGTACGCTATCAGGCAACCCTGTGGCTGTTTCAGCTGGCTTAACCACACTCAAGTTGGTGCAAGAGGCAGGTTTTTATGAAAAACTCACAGCGCAGACTAAAAAATTAATGGATGGTTTAATGCATGCGGCAAAAGAAGCAGGTGTGACCTTTAGTGCGCAATCTGTGGGCGGTATGTTTGGCTTGTATTTTAGTGCAGAGTGTCCAATAAGCTACGCCGATATTATGCATAAAAACAACAAAGCGCAGTTTAATCAATTTTTCCATAGCATGTTAGATAGTGGCATTTACCTAGGGCCATCAGCATTTGAGGCTGGCTTTGTTTCTGCTGCGCATAGCGATGAAGATATTGCACAAACGATAGCAGCGGCGAAAAAAGCATTTGCTAGTTTAAGCGCAAATTGAAATCAAAACTAAGTCTGACGCGCTCTTCAGGCGCGTCTAAAAAAACAATTTAAATTAAATTTAATCTCTCGCACGATTTTTGCTCATATCTTATTGAACTTATGAGTCTTTAACGGTAACATTGTAGGTTCGACTTTTTTAATTAATGGCCTGAAGTGGATTTGGCCTAATTTGCGCATACAGCCTCGGTTTGCGCGATGATACTGGTGACGAGGGATTGATAGGAATAGTAACTTGGCTAACGAAGTCACACAAAATGTCACACATAAAGCCCCTGCAAAACAGGGTATGTATCACCCATCCAACGAGCATGACGCATGTGGCGTAGGCTTTGTTGCGCATATTAAAGGTCAAAAAAGCCACAATATAGTGCGTCAAGGTTTGCAAATCTTAGCAAATCTGACCCATCGTGGTGCAACTGGCTATGACCCTAAGTTGGGCGATGGCGCTGGTATTTTGATTCAGCTACCCGATGCTTTCTTGCGCAAAGAGGCGTCTAAGCTCAATATTACCTTGCCAGCAGTAGGCGAATACGCTTGCGGTATTGTGTTTTTACCTCAATCAAAAAATGGTCGTGATGCATGTGAATCTATCATCGCTCGCATCGTTCATGAAGAGGCGCAAACCTTGCTCGGCTGGCGCGATGTGCCGCGTGACAACAGCAATATCGCCAATGCAGCGCGTGATGTAGAGCCTGTGATGCGTCAGGTGCTGATTGCAAAAGGCGCAAATACAGCAGACCAAAATGCCTTTGAGCGCAAATTATTTGTGATTCGCAAGCGCGTTGAGCATGCAGTTCGCGCGCTTAAATTGGATGATATTGGTCAATTTTATATCCCTTCACTTTCAAGCCGCACCATTGTTTACAAGGGTATGTTGCTTGCCAATGAAGTGGGCGTGTATTACAAAGATTTAACGGACGAAAGCGTGATTTCAGCCATGGCGCTGGTGCATCAACGCTTCTCAACTAACACCTTCCCAGCGTGGGATTTAGCGCATCCATTCCGCATGATTGCGCACAATGGTGAAATTAACACCATGCAAGGCAATGTCAACTGGATGGAAGCGCGTCATGAAACCATGCGCTCTGCTTTGCTCGGTGAAGATTTAGACAAACTTTGGCCACTGATTGTAGATGGTCAATCTGACTCAGCATGTTTTGATAATGCACTAGAACTTTTAGTAGCTGGCGGTTATTCATTGCCACACGCAATGATGATGCTCATTCCAGAAGCTTGGAGCAGCAACAATCTAATGAGCGAAGAGCGTAAAGCATTCTACGAATATCACGCTGCTTTAATGGAGCCATGGGATGGCCCTGCCGCAGTAGCATTTACTGATGGTCGCATGATAGGTGCTACTTTAGACCGTAACGGCTTACGTCCAGCGCGCTATTTGGTGACCGATGATGACCATGTGATGATGGCTTCTGAAATGGGTGTATTGACATTCCCACAAGAAAAAATCGTTAAAAAATGGCGTTTGCAACCAGGCAAAATGTTGCTGATTGACATGGAGCAAGGTCGAATTATTGATGATGCTGAAGTTAAACAACAACTTGCACAAGCTAAACCTTATAAAGCATGGATTGAAAAATCACGTTACTTCTTAGGTGACCTTGCTAAAGTAGAGTCAAGCTTTGAAATGGCGCCTAGCTTACTTGACGCACAGCAAGCCTTTGGTTACTCACAAGAAGACATTAAGTTTATCTTGCAGCCTATGATAGCCAATGGCGAAGAGGGCGCGGGCTCTATGGGTAATGACGCGGCATTGCCAGTGTTATCTAACAAGCCAAAAGTACTTTATAACTACTTTAAACAGTTGTTTGCGCAAGTGACCAACCCACCAATTGACCCAATTCGTGAAGAGTTGGTGATGTCGTTGGTTACCTTTATTGGTCCTAAACCAAACCTACTCGGCATTGATGAAACCAATCCACCTATTCGTTTAGAAGCCAGCCAACCCGTGCTGACTTTAGACGAGCTAGCGCAACTTAAAGCCATTGATACACTTACACAAGGCGGCTACCGTTCACTTACTTTAGACATGACTTACCCAGTGTCTCAAGGTAAGCAAGGGATGGCAGCAGCGATTGATGCGCTCTGCAAAAATGCAGCGCAAGCCGTGCGTGACGGATTTAATGTATTGATTTTATCTGACCGCAATATCAGTGAAAATCGCTTGGCGATTCCTGCTTTGCTTGCTTGTTCAGCCACACATCAATCCCTGGTTCGCGCAGGTTTGCGTACAAGCACAGGCTTGGTAATTGATACAGGTTCAGCACGTGAAGTGCATCACTTTGCCTTGCTGGCAGGCTATGGCGCAGAAGCCGTTTGCCCATGGCTCGCCTACCAAACCATTAACAGCATGGTGGCTGGTGATAGTTACGAAAGCCATAAAAAGTTTGTTAAAGCCATCGGCAAAGGCTTGCATAAAGTCATGTCTAAGATGGGTATTTCAACTTACCAATCTTACTGCGGCGCGCAAATTTTTGAAGCGATTGGTCTTAACAGCCAGTTTATTCACGACTACTTCCGTGGCACAGCTTCTCATATTGAGGGCATAGGCCTAGCAGAAGTGGCAGATGAAAGCTTACGTTTACACACTTCAGCTTTTGGTAATGACCCAGTGCTTTCAAACGCGCTAGAGGCTGGCGGCGAGTACGCCTTCCGTGTGCGTGGTGAAGAGCATATGTGGACACCTGATTCCATCGCTAAACTGCAACACGCAACACGCACCAATTCTGCGAGCACCTACAAAGAGTACGCAAAACTCATCAACGACCAAACGCGTCGTCACATGACCTTGCGTGGCTTGTTTGAGATTAAAGGCGCAGGTGCACCTGTGCCGCTTGAAGAGGTTGAACCAGCTAAAGAAATCGTGAAACGTTTTGCAACGGGTGCGATGTCACTAGGCTCAATTTCTACCGAAGCACATGCAACGCTTGCTATTGCCATGAACCGCATTGGCGGCAAATCAAATACTGGCGAAGGCGGCGAAGATCCTAAACGCTTTATCCCCGTGGCTACAGACACCACCATGGCTAAAGTGATTGGTGCAGATAAAATTGAATCAGACATCGCGCTTAAAGCGGGTGACTCTATGCGCTCACGCATCAAACAAGTGGCGTCTGGCCGCTTTGGTGTAACGGCTGAGTACCTCGCGAATGCTGACCAAATTCAAATCAAAATGGCACAAGGTGCAAAACCGGGTGAAGGTGGTCAATTACCAGGCCATAAAGTCAGCCCATACATTGCGCAGTTACGTTTTTCAGTGCCTGGCGTAGGTTTGATTTCTCCACCGCCACACCATGATATTTACTCAATTGAAGATTTAGCGCAGCTCATTCATGACCTGAAAAACGCTAATCCTAAAGCATCTATTTCTGTAAAACTAGTTTCAGAAACAGGCATTGGTACAGTCGCCGCAGGTGTTGCTAAAGCGAAGTCTGACCACATTGTGGTAGCAGGCCATGACGGCGGCACAGGTGCTTCACCAATTTCATCTGTTAAGCATGCAGGTACACCATGGGAGCTAGGTCTTGCTGAAACACAGCAAACTTTAGTGCTCAACCAATTACGTGGTCGTGTTATCTTGCAAGTTGACGGTCAAATGAAAACAGGCCGTGACGTTGTCATTGGCGCGCTATTGGGTGCAGATGAGTTTGGCTTTGCCACTGCGCCGCTAGTCGTTGAAGGCTGCATCATGATGCGTAAATGTCACCTCAACACCTGCCCAGTAGGTGTGGCAACACAAGACCCTGTATTGCGTCAAAAATTCACAGGCCAACCAGAGCATGTAGTGAACTACTTCTTCTTTGTTGCTGAAGAAGTGCGCGAGATTATGGCGCAAGCAGGCATACGCAAATTTGATGATTTAATCGGCCGCGCTGATTTGCTCGATATGCAAAAAGGCATAGAGCACTGGAAAGCCAGTGGTTTAGATTTCAGCAAAGTATTCCATCAACCTAAAGTGGATGCGACTGTTTCATTGCGCAATAATGATGTGCAAGACCACGGCTTGGTGAACGCGCTAGATAACAAGTTGATTGAGCTTGCTAAACCCGCTTTAGAAAAAGGCGAAAAAACAACGATTGATATTCCTATCACTAATACCAACCGTACCGTAGGTGCGATGTTGTCTAACCAAGTAGCAAGCCGTTATGGCCATGCTGGCTTGCCTGATGACACTATCACCGTAAAACTGACGGGCACGGCAGGTCAAAGTTTTGCCGCCTTCTTGGCACATGGCATCACTTTTGAGCTCACTGGTGAAGGTAACGACTACGTAGGTAAAGGCCTCTGTGGTGGCAAAATTATCATTCGTAAACCAGCTGCATTCCGTGGTGAAGCAGCGCAAAATATTATTGTGGGTAACACTGTCATGTACGGCGCAACCACAGGCGAGAGCTATTTCAGCGGCGTGGCAGGTGAGCGCTTCTGTGTACGTAACTCAGGTGCTACCGCAGTAGTCGAAGGCGTAGGCAACCACGGTTGTGAATACATGACTGGCGGTACTGTCGTAGTGCTTGGCTTAACAGGCCAAAACTTCGCAGCAGGGATGTCTGGCGGTGTGGCTTATGTGTATGATGAAGATGGCATGTTTGCAAAACGCTGCAATATGAGCATGGTCGCACTTGAAAAAGTAGAGTCAGCTTCTAAAGTGCCAGCGGGTGCGATTAACCATCTCAACCAAGCAGATGAAATTACACTCAAAACACTGATAGAAAAACACGCGGCAAACACAGGCAGCTTGCGCGCAACTGAGTTATTAGCCGATTGGGAAAACTCACGTGCCAAGTTCGTTAAAGTGATGCCAAACGAATATAAACGCGCCTTAACAGAAATGGCAGCAGCAGCAAGTAAGGAAGCAGCATAATGGGTAAAGTCACTGGATTTATGGAGTTTGATCGTCTCTCAGAAGGCAATTTGCCAGTACCAGAGCGCGTAAAAAACTATAAAGAGTTTGTGTTACATCTCACTGATGACCAAGCAAAACAGCAAGGTGCGCGCTGTATGGATTGCGGCATTCCTTTCTGTACGTCAGGTTGCCCAATCAACAATATCATTCCTGATTGGAATGATTTGGTCTACAACCAAGACTGGCGCAGCGCGATTGATGTATTGCATTCAACAAACAATTTCCCTGAGTTTACAGGCCGTATTTGCCCAGCGCCTTGCGAAGCTGCATGTACACTCAACATCAATAATGACGCTGTTGGTATTAAGTCTATTGAACATGCGATTATTGATAAAGCATGGGAAAACAATTGGGTTGTGCCGCAAATCGCTGAGAAAAAAACGGGCAAAAAAATTGCTGTTGTTGGCTCAGGCCCTGCTGGTTTAGCCGCAGCACAACAATTGGCACGTGCTGGTCACGGCGTTGTTGTGTTAGAAAAAAGTAGCCGTATTGGTGGCTTGCTGCGTTATGGCATCCCTGATTTTAAAATGGAAAAAAGCCATATCGACCGCCGCATGGCACAAATGGAAGCTGAAGGCGTTGAGTTCCGCACCAATCACAATGTAGGTGAAAATATCAGCGCTGATGATTTAGTCAAAGATTATGACGCCGTGATACTTGCAGGTGGTGCAGAATACCCACGCGACTTACCAGTAGAAGGCCGCAATTTAGATGGCGTACATTTTGCGATGGACTTCCTCACCCCACAAAATAAAGTGGTGGCGGGTGACAAAATTGAAAACCAAATCATGGCCACTGGTAAACACGTTGTGGTGATTGGTGGTGGTGATACAGGTTCTGACTGTGTCGGCACTTCTAACCGTCATGGTGCAGCTTCTATTACGCAATTTGAATTGATGCCACAACCACCAGAAAAAGAAGATAAATCATTGGTCTGGCCAAATTGGCCTCTAAAAATGCGTACTTCAAGCTCACACGAAGAAGGCGCAAACCGCGATTGGTCTATCACCACGAAAAGACTCATAGGCGAAAATGGCAAAGTCACTCATCTAGTAGGTGCAAAAGTGGAGTGGAAAGACGGCAAAATGGTAGAAGTGCCAGATTCTGAATTTACCATTCAAGCGGATTTAGTTTTATTGGCCATGGGTTTTGTGAGCCCAGTACAAAAAGTGTTAGATGCTTTTGGCGTAGAAAAAGACAACCGTGGCAATGCCAAAGCAACAACCGATGGTGAAGGCTGTTACACCACGAGCAAGGCTAAAGTCTTTGCAGCGGGTGACATGCGCCGTGGCCAATCTTTAGTGGTTTGGGCGATTCGTGAAGGCCGTCAATGTGCGAAAGCCGTTGATGAGTTCTTAATGGGTTCAAGTACACTGCCTAGATAAGCCCCTAAAAAATTATTAAAACCATGTAAAATATTGGGGATACACACTGTGTATCCCCAAATTTTTTGAGCAAAAATTGATGACAACACTACAAAACGATACTTTCCTCCGCGCTTTAAATCGCGAACCAACTGAGTACACACCAGTATGGATGATGCGCCAAGCGGGGCGCTATTTGCCTGAGTATCGTGAAAGTCGTAAAACAGCGGGTAGTTTTATGGATTTGTGCAAAAGTGCGCAATTTGCTACCGATGTCACCCTACAACCACTAGACCGCTATCCAGAGCTTGATGCAGCGATTTTGTTCTCTGACATCCTCACCATCCCTGATGCGATGGGTTTAGGCCTATCATTTGAAGCAGGTGAAGGCCCTAAATTTGCACGTACGCTGCAAGAAGAAGCTGACATTGTAAAACTTACAGTGCCAGATATGAGCGAGCTGCAATACGTGTTCAATGCCGTTTCTAGCATACGCAAAGCCTTAAATGGTCGTGTGCCTTTGATAGGCTTTTCTGGCAGCCCATGGACGCTAGCCACTTATATGGTAGAAGGCAAAGGCGGTACAGACTTTCTTAACACCAAGAAAATGGCCTATGCGCGCCCAGATTTATTGCACCATATTTTAGAAACTACCGCACAAACGGTGATTCAATACCTCAATGCGCAAATCGAAGCAGGTGCGCAAGCAGTGATGATTTTTGACTCATGGGGCGGCGCATTATCGCACAATGCCTATACTGAATTTTCACTTAATTACATGCAAAAAATTGTGGCAGGGCTCACTAAAACTGCAGAAGGTCGCAAAGTACCTAGCATCGTTTTCACCAAAGGTGGCGCATTATGGCTAGAGGCACAAGCTGAAATTGGTGCTGATGCCTTAGGTTTAGATTGGACTGTAGACCTTGGCTCAGCTCGTAAACGTGTAGGCGATAAAGTAGCCCTACAAGGCAATATGGACCCTGCTATTTTACTCAGCACACCAGCGGCCATAGAAAAAGAAGTGGCAAGCATTTTGGCCAGTTATGGTCACGGCAATGGTCATGTGTTTAACCTAGGCCATGGCATTACACAATGGACACCGCCTGAGAACGCGGCTGCCATGCTAGAGGCAGTCAAAAAACTAAGCAAATCTTATCATTCATGATTTAAAAAACGTTGTGGTGAGTGTTGCAGTAATCTCAACACAACGCAAAAGCGCTAAGCAGATATATCGTAGGCTTTGCAGGGTTGGGGCTTATGTTACCTTAATAAAGTTTTACTT
This sequence comes from uncultured Methylophilaceae bacterium, assembly GCA_964484985.1. Lineage (GTDB taxonomy): Bacteria > Pseudomonadota > Gammaproteobacteria > Burkholderiales > Methylophilaceae > CAZAHP01. The sequence continues at coordinate 4,561 of CAZAHP010000067.1, read as the reverse complement.
TAATCTGCCGTCGTAATGTAAGAGAATGCACAACGATAGAACAAAACACTCAATAATGCGCAAAATTTCACTTTTACTGTTTGTAGTCATCGCCTCATGGATTGCATATCAGCTTTATCAGCTTAGTGCGAACCCTACTGAACCTATTATTACTACCAGTGCAGATAAAGCGACCGCTAAATCTTTGCCCATTAAAGCTGTTAAAGCGGATGCCCCTGTAGCTCCAGCCCCTCTAGCTGCACCAGTCGCTGAGCCAGAGCCAGTTGCGCCTCCTCCTACGCCAGAGGTGAATCCTTTAGCACCATGCCCTGCAAAAATTTATGCATGCTTTGGTGCGCTTGCCAACAATATCATTGACCCAACGTGCCCAGTTTACAAACCTGTGTGGGCCTATTTATCTAAAGATGAGGGTGCTAATTGGCTAAAAGTTGGTTGTTATGCGACTGAAATTGATGCAGAAAAAGCGATAGATAAAGCACATAAAGGCATGCTGTTAGCGGATAAGCAAAGCAAGGAAAAAGCTAAAACAGATTTACCAGTAGTAGCAACCAATGCAGAAGTAAAGCGTGCTCACAAAGCGGCTGAAGAGCATAAAACAAAGCCAGAAGAGCATAAGTCTAAGCCTGAAAATAAAACGGCGAGTGAAGTAGCGCCAGTAAGTGAGCCCGAGCCGCCTATGCATGAGCATGCCGTTCCAGAGCCTGAGAAATCTGCATCTGGTGCACCAAAAGGGTATGTTGCCCAATTTAAGGGGGGCTTAGGTTTTGTCAGCGTTGCGAGCAGAACATACCCAACAGAAGAAATGAAGAAAAAAGCGCTAGATATGTGGGATAAAGACATGCGTATACTCGAGCCTGATGGCACTATCAACGAGAAGTACATGCTAAAAAAACCAAGTGCTATGCCTATGCCTGGCCATTACTAAGCACCATTACCAATTAAATAACTCACGCAAAAATAAAAAGGCTGCAAATGCAGCCTTTTTTATAAACGCGAGTTATTAGTTTGTATGTTGATTAGCTCTAGTACAAACTACAATTTCAATATCAAACTCATCTGCGGATTTTTGTACCAAAGGCAAAACATCTGCCCATTTTAGGCCGCCATGTCCGCAGCCAATTTTAGGCATATAGAGTGGAATCTTCAAAAAGCTGGCAAATTCGGCAGCATGATTAATCACTTTTTCTACTGCTTCGATATTGGCATAGACCTTACCATCTACACCATAGTCTTCTTGCGTTAAGCCTGTGAGTACATACAAATCTTTATCTTCAATTTGCACTTCAATCACACGACCAAGAATGTTACGCCCCATTTTATTGGCGATATGACAATAAGATTTGTATGGAGGAAAAATTGATGGGAACGCTGCCTTCATGACCTGTGAGCCACCAAACCCCATTACGCCTTTAATATTGCAGCCATGCAAAATCACACCCTGCTGTATTTTAGTCAGGTCTTTTTCTACTTCTACGACTGTACCCATTAGATAACTCCAAATTTAAATACTCTATGGCAAGTATATTTTGCCAGTTTTGTTTGCGCTCATCATACACCAAAAATTAAGCATGTAATATGCCATGGCAGCTGTTTCTGAGTTTGAAAATGCACAAATTTAGATAGTGCTTAACAAGCTTTAAATTGATGCTGCTTACAAGCGCGTGCTGCATTTTTTGCTTGCTCAATTTGCTCGGCTGTCATCTTAGATAAAGTGAAATTTAACAGCTTTGCGTGGCGATTTTTGTGGCGAGTATCTTGGTTATCAACTGCCAGCATCATCCATGTAGCCGCTTTAACCAAATTCTCTTCAACGCCATCACCATTGGCATACATAAAGCCCAAGTAACTCTCAGCTTCATCGTTGTCTTGTTCAGCGGCGAGTTGCAGCCACTTAACAGCTTCTTTTGCATCGCGCTCTAACACCTCGCCTCGGTAATAAAGCATGCCTAAATTCAGCTGAGATTTAATATGCCCTTGTAATGCGGCGCGTTGATAAAGCGCAGCAGCATCAGGGTAGCTAATGCTATCAATCTCACGCTTAAACACCATAGCTCCCAAAGCATATTGACCCTCGGCATAGCCTTGGTCTGCAGCTTGTTTAAACCAATTGGCAGCCTCTTGCATATTGGCCTCTACACCATCGCCACTTTCATACATCATGCCTAAGTTATATTGCGCTTTTGCGTCACCTTGTTTTGCGAGTACAGTGTAAATTTTAAAAGCTTGCTCAAAATGTCCTTGCTCAATCGCCGCTTTTGCTTCATCTAAAGTCTCTGCCTGCGCATTCCACACGCAAGCGCTTAATATCAATGCCGTGAGTAAACGATACAAAATTAAAACTCCATAGTCAGATGAGTCAACTTTACCCCAAGTTCGACTCAATAGGGTGTAGATTGTTC
>CAZAHP010000067.1:0-2062 GCA_964484985.1 uncultured Methylophilaceae bacterium | reverse complement strand
AGCAGTCCAATTTCAAGGAGCAACATCATGGCAAAAGGTCAGCAACACGGTAATAAAGAAACTAAAAAACCAAAAAAGAGCAAAGATGTCGTCGTGCCTGTTGGTTTTATTACACCCGCCAAACCCAGCTTGCCACAAAAAACTAAGCATTAGGTTTAGGGGGATTAGGTGAGGGTTAAGACAAACCTTATTTCGCCTCTCGACGAGTTATGTTTAATGAAACAAGGCTGCCCCTCATCGTCATTCCCGCGCATGCGGGAATCCATTTTGATTTTTGTTTTAAGGCACCAAGTCAAAATACAAATCGCGCCAGTTGTTGTTGGTTTTCTCTATCAACTCAATTTTCCAAGCACGGTTCCATTTCTTCAACTGTTTTTCACGCGCAATAGCCGCCAGCATGGTTTCAGCCAGCTCATAATAAACCAGCCGATGTAATTGATATTGCTTAGTAAAGCCATCTACAAAACCCTGCTTGTGTTGCCAAACGCGCCCCATTAAATCGCTGGTCACGCCTATATATAAGGTGCCACGCACTTGATTGCTCAACATGTAAACGCAGGGTTGCTTCATTCTTCTAAATACCTAAAATGGATTCCCGCGTACGCGGGAATGACGTAAACCGCTAGATTGTAGCAATAAAGTGAAGTATGGTTGATTTGTGTCCGTCGATTAAGAACATGTTTTAAAAGCTAGAAGCTCTTAGGCAATATTTCCATTGCGCCTATGGCCGTGCACCTCCGTACCGTCATCTTCTCAACCATGCATATGAACACATATCGTTAAGCCTCAACCCCGTCATTCCCGTAAAAACGGGAATCCATTTTAACTTTATCGCTTCAAAAATTAACCAAATTGTCTTCAATAAGCGCTCTTAAATTATGGGCGTAACGCTATTTTGGGGTTACGCTTTGCTAAGCAAATTCCTCAGACTAGCTAGATGCCGAAACAGAGCGTTATTTCTTATCGCTAACTGAATAAATGACTTTGCCTTTAATGTTTGCTGCTGGTACTGTCCCCCAAACTCGGCTATCTGATGAGTTGTCTCGGTTATCTCCCATAACGAAATAGCTATCTGGAGGTACGGTAGTTTCAAAGTCATTTGTAGGTGTCTCAGGTAAATGAATGATATGCCAAGAAATACCATCCACTGACTCATCGTACTCCTTAAGTTTTATGACGCCAGCATATTGATTAATTTGTTGGTATTCACCAACAGCTTTTAATGATATTGCTTTATTGTTAATTGATAGTATTTTAGATTTGTATGAAACAAGGTCGCCAGGTAATCCTATGACACGCTTCACATAGTCAATTTTAGGTTGAGGAGGGTATGAAAAAACAATCACATCACCGCGCTGAATTTTTTTAGTCGGTGTTGTTTGCAAAAGATTGATGCCGTAAGCACTGTAATTGCCATAACCAAATTTTGAAATGATGATGTAATCACCACTTACATGAGTTGGAGCCATTGAGCCAGCTGGTATTTTAAAAGGCTCGTAGAAGAAAGAGCGGAAAATGAATACAGGGGTGACAACCATCAAGTAGATGCCGAGAATACCCCACCAATGGCTATACCAAGGCCTAAGTTTGTTTGCTTTAAAGTTTGTACATAGTCTATAAGTTTGTATTGCACAAACTATGCTTATGGCAGAGCTCACCATGCTTAATACATTTAATAAATCAGCTGTAGCTAGGTTTAATGTGAAGAAGCCAGCAATTAAAATTAATAATGACGCTAAGCTGTAAATTAAAAAAAGCTTACCTTTACCTATATATAACAGTCCACTGAAGCCAAGAAAAAAACTTAGTGCTGTTGCTAACCAGCGTTTGGGTTTCCAGTTATTTTGTGTTTCTTCCATATTAATGCGTTCCCTCTAAATTGCCACTCAGCGCTACTTGCGTCAGTTTAGCAAAAAGTGAACTTTAATGCAGAGTTGCGTGGTTTGGCTACTTAGGTGATGCACGTGACCTTTTATTTCGCCTGTAGGCGAGATACTTTTTCTTGCTTAGCCAAGTAAAAGTATCCAAAAAGAAGGCTACCCCCTACCATGGCCTTACGGCT
>CAZAHP010000066.1:6597-14922 GCA_964484985.1 uncultured Methylophilaceae bacterium | reverse complement strand
AGTGCTCGCCAGCCTTTATCTTTCATACATAAAATTAAGCCGCGTGTCATCATTTGTGTTTTGCTATCGGGTTGATGTGCTTCTCCGAGTTTGGTCACACAGCTTTTAATGTCGGCTTCTAATGGGTCACGACCTGCGCCTATTTTCCACCATGAGTTAATTTTAAAGGTATCTAGTGGGTCGGTTGTAGGTGCTGGTTTTGGGGTTTCAACTACAGGAGTGTTGTTTTTTTGCACAACTTCAGCTTGTTTTTGCGGCGTTACAACAGGTTTTTCTACAGCAGGAGGGCTGGCTTCTGCTTTTTCAGCGTCAATAAATACTGAGTTACTCTTCGTTTTATTGGTGTTTGGGGTGGTTTCGGCAGTGCTGCCTGTTCTATTATCACTCTCGCTAGTAGTAGCAAATAGCTCAAAATTATCTAGTGCATCTAGCTTTTGCACTACCCATCCATTGTCTTCTAAACACTTCTCAATGGCAGCCTCGCTGCCCGCAGATTGGCAAGTTTTCTTAGTAATTTCAAGGTCTCTCGGGGTTGCGCCGCGTTTGTATGAGAACTCTCCACATGCACTTAGTAGTGAGCTTGAGAGTAGTAGGAGCGTTAGAGATTTTTTCATGATGAGTCGCATTATTGTCCAAGTTTGTGCTGGCAAAAGTAACACAGTTGCTGTGAATAGCAAGCGTGCAGATATACGCAATTTGACGTATTTAATCACAACATGCACCTCGCTAATCTAGCAACACGATGCATGCACGCCTTGATTTCAGTGCTGGTGTGCAACCCTCATTTTAACTAAAAACCGACCTTTTACCCTTAAGGAGTATTTAATATGAATTTAAATTTTAAGAAAAACGTGCTGTTGTCAGCAGTATTAGCTGCCTCTGCCGTCGCAGCAAACCCAGCTAATGCTGGTGGTACGATTACCTTTGGTGAGGATAAATCTATTAGCGTAGGTTTTGGTTTTATTACAAGCTATAAATCAGTTGAGGATGCTGCAGCTGATGGTGACCGCTCTAACGACTTTAGCTTAAACAGTGCGCGTTTGTATTTATCAGGTTCAATGAATAAATACATTAAAGGTATGCTGAATACAGAGCGTTCTGGTGGCGGTGAGGGTAACTGGGAAGTGATCGATGCTAACGTTCAGTTTCAATTCACCCCTGAAATTGCTGTCTGGGCGGGTCGCTTCTTATCACCAAGCGACCGTGCGAATATGGCAGGTCCTTACTATTCATCAGGTGGTGGCGGTGGTTACTGGGCTAATATTTCATCACGTTATGGTTTTAACGGTGGTGTAATTGGTCGTGATGAAGGTGTGGCTGTTGTTACCAGCTTTATGGAAGACCACTTAGCTTTATCTTTCGGTGCTTTTGAAGGCAACAATATTTTTAGATTTAGTGGTGTCAATCCACAGTCACAATCAAGTAACGCTGCTAAAGCTTTAAATGCGGATGACGCGTTAATGTATGCGGGTCGTGTGCAATATGCATTCTGGGATGCTGAGCCAGGCTACTACGGTACAGGTAACTATTTTGGTGCTAAAGACATTTTAACTATAGGTGTAGCGGGTAGACAAAAGTCTGACGGTGCAATCTCTACTACAGATAAAGGTGATTACAGCTCTTACAGTGTTGATTTCTTGCTTGAGAAAAAAGACTTCGGCCCAGGTACTGTTTCTTTAGAGGCTGCTTACTATGATTATGATACTGACGACGTATTTGAATCTGAAGAAGGTGATGCTTATTACGTTGGTGCAGCTTACTTATTTAATGAGCAGGTAGGTTGGGGTAAGTTTATGCCGTTTGTGCGTTATCAACAGTTTGATGCTGACAACAATATCAAAACTGAGCGCACTGATGTTGGTGTGAATTACGTTATGGCACCATACAACGCTTTACTTTCTGCTGAGTACCAAAATACTGACGTGACGAACGATAAAGATACAGATGCTATTTTGATCTCTCTTCAAATGCAGTTCTAAGATTGCTTATGTTGTGCTGTTTGGCACAACTTAATGCTTGAAAAAAATAAAGCCAGTGAATAGCTGGCTTTATTTTTTTATTGAAATGGTGCTTGTAAATTGTGCGCTATTTATCACTCTGCTAAATGTGTTTTTTATGTGATTTTTAGTTAAATTTATTTATTATCATTTTGATTTTAATAAATTAAATAAAATTTTTCACAGTTATTTTTAATGCACCAAAATATTGCATTGCCATACGTAGTATGACGTATTTCATACATTCCTTTGTACCGCTAATCTAACAACACTACAACGCACCTTACGAAAACTTGTTAAAAGTTATTCTAAAGTGGGTGTAACGGGAGGGTAAGTAAAGCTTACCTAATTTACTTGTGAACGAAGTTGAAATTAGCTAGGAGGATACGCATGAAAACCGTAGTTAAATTAGATTTTAACAAAAAGCCTTGGGAGCAAGACGGTCAGATTCATAATCGCTGGCACCCAGATTTGCCTATGATTGCCATGGTGAAACCTGGTGATGAGTTCCGTGTTGAATGTATGGACTGGACAGGTGGCCAAATTGGCAACAATGACAGCGCCAATGACGTGCGTGATGTTGATTTGACACAAGTGCACTATCTCAGCGGCCCGATTGGTGTGGAAGGCGCAGAGCCTGGCGATTTGTTAGTGGTTGATATTCTTGATGTGGGTACTTTTGAAGACCAACAATGGGGTTTTAACGGTATTTTTGCTAAAGAAAATGGTGGCGGCTTTTTAGTTGATCATTATCCAGATGCACGTAAATCTATTTGGGATTTTCACGGTATTTACACTACATCACGCCATGTGCCTAACGTGAAATTTGCGGGCATTATGCATCCAGGCTTGATTGGTTGCTTGCCATCAAAAGAGCTGTTAGCTAATTGGAACGAGCGTGAAGCTGCCCTTATTGCAACAGATCCAGACCGCGTTCCAGCGCTCGCTTTGCCACCAGAGCCAAAATCAGCGGTGATGGGTAAGCTATCAGGCGAAGCAGCAACTAAAGCAGCAGCAGAGGGTGCACGTACAGTACCGCCGCGTGACCATGGTGGTAATTGCGACATTAAAAACCTGACCAAAGGTTCAAAGGTTTATTTCCCTGTTTATGTTAAAGGTGGTGGTCTCTCAATGGGTGACCTGCACTTCTCGCAAGGTGATGGTGAAATCACTTTCTGTGGCGCGATTGAAATGGCGGGCTACTTAGATCTTAAAGTAAGTTTGATTAAAGAAGGTGTGAAGAAATACGGTATTAAAAACCCAATCTTCCAACCTAGCGTGCTTACACCAACTTACCGTGATTACATCATTTTTGAAGGTATTTCAGTGGATGAGCAAGGTAAGCAGCATTACCTTGATGTGCACGTCGCGTATCGTCAAGCTTGTTTAAATGCGATTGAATATCTCAAGAAGTTTGGTTACAGCGGCGAGCAGGCACTATCAATTTTAGGTACTGCTCCAGTAGAAGGTCATATCAGCGGTATTGTGGATATTCCTAACGCATGTGCAACTTTGTGGTTACCGACTGAAATTTTTGACTTCGACCTTAAGCCAAATGCTGATGGTCCAAAAATAATGGTCACACCGGGCATTGATACGGCTAAAGCTAGCTAAGGAGCACACCAAATGCCAGTCTATGAATATGAATGTGATACCTGCGGTGTATTTACTGCGCTGAGAAAAATGAGCGAGTCTAGCGAGCCAGCATGTTGTGATGGCTGTGGATGCGAAAGCCCGCGAATTATGTCAGCTCCGCGCTTAGCGGTGATGGGTAAAACGCAACGTGAAGCACACGAGCGCAATGAAAAATCTGCGCATGAGCCAAGGGTTGCTAAGCGTTCAAGTTGTGGCTGCACAGGTACGCATACTTGCAAAACAACGACTAAGGTTAACCCTGATACTGGTAAAGCACCTTTGCAGATGCAAACCAAAAAGACGGCTAGGCCTTGGATGTTAGCGCATTAATTTTTTTTTGTTTTTTTAGTAACTTTTTTTAACTTAGGAGACGGCGTAATGAGTACTTTTAATAGACGTAACTTTATGAAGGTAGGCGGGGCACTAACGGCTGCTTTACTATCTGCAGGTATTCTTACCAGCAATGCGATTGCTGCAGATACTTCAACTGCTAAAGTGAACACAACTGGTTTGGCAGTTACTGATACTGAAGTGACAGTGGGTATTTTGCACTCAGCGACAGGTACAATGGCCATTAGTGAAACAGGTTCTATCCAAGCTGAAACTTTAGCGATTGAGCAAATTAACGCTATGGGTGGTATTTTGGGTCGCAAAATTAAAATCATTCAAGAAGATGGTGCTTCTGATTGGCCAACATTTGCTGAAAAATCTAAAAAACTGTTAGCTTCAGACAAAGTGGCTGCAGTGATGGGTTGCTGGACATCTGCTTCACGTAAGGCTTCATTGCCAGTATTTGAAAAACTAAACGGTTTAATGTTCTACCCAACGTTCTACGAGGGACTAGAGCAATCTAAAAACGTGTTCTATACAGGCCAAGAAGCTACACAACAAATTATTGCGGGTTTGGATTGGGTAGCTAAAGAGAAAAAAGCTAAATCTTTCTACTTGATTGGTTCTGACTATATCTGGCCACGTACATCAATGAAAATTGCACGTAAACACATTGAGCAGCACTTAAAAGGTTCAGTGGTTGGTGAAGAGTACATTGCTTTAGGTGATACACAATTTGGTTCTGTGATTAACAAAATCAAACTTAAAAAACCTGACGTGATTTACGCAGCGGTTGTGGGTGGTAGTAACGTTGCTTGGTTTAAACAATTAAACGCAGCGGGTATTAACTCAACTAAACAAACATTGTTGACTATCTCAGTGACTGAAGATGAAGTGTTAGGCATTGGTGGTGAAAACTTAGTAGGTTTCTACACAGCGATGAAATACTTCCAATCTTTAGATACACCAACCAACAAAGCATTTGTTACTGCATTCAAGAAAAGATGGGGTGAGAAAAGCGTGATTGGTGACGTGACACAAGCTGCTTACTTAGGCCCATGGCTCTATAAAGCTGCTGTTGAGCGTGCTGGTAGCTTTGACGTAGATAAAGTTCAAGCAGCATTGCCTGGCTATGTGTTTAAAGAAGCTCCAGAAGGTCCTGTGACTGTTGAAGCTAACCATCACTTGACTACTAAGTTGCGTGTTGGTCAATGGCAAAAAGATGGTCAAGCTAAGATTGTTTACACATCTGGCTACATCAAACCTGATCCATTTCCAAAAGGTTATCAATAATCTTCTAGTAGTTTAAGTCTAAGATGCGGCAACCTGAAAAGGTTGCCGCAATCACAGCGCAGTGAGTTTGTTTCTAGTAACAATTAAGCAGGAGGCCGTATGTTTGGTTATTCGATGGCGGATTTAGGCAATATTATGGTGATGCAAGGCTTTTCTGGCCTCAGCATGTTTACGGTTTTGCTCCTCATGGCACTTGGCCTAGCCATTATTTTTGGGCAAATGGGCGTGATTAACATGGCGCACGGTGAGTTTATGACAATAGGTGCATATGTCACAGTGATGATTTCTAAAGTTGCCACTACTTATGGTTTTGTGAACTATTACTTTGTATTTGCGATTGCAATTGCATTTATTTTGGCCTTTGCTTTAGGCTATTTTGTTGAGTTTATTATGATACGGCATCTCTATAAGCGACCCTTGGATACGCTACTTGCGACATGGGGGTTAAGCTTGGTGATGCAACAAACGTTCCGTTCTACCTTTGGTGCAAAGGAAGTGAGTGCTGACTTACCAGAGTGGATGTTGGGTTCTTTTAAACCCACACCGGATATTGATATTCCTATTAACGGTGTATTTGTCATGGTCTTGGCCTTATTGGTGACAACAGCCGTGTACCTCTTTATGTATCGCTCACGTTGGGGTTTAAGAGTGCGTGCTACGGTTCAAAACCGTACGATGGCAGGTGCAGTAGGTATTAATACTGCAAAAGTTGACCGTGTTACTTTTGCACTCGGTTGCGGCATTGCAGGTATTGCAGGCGCAGCGTTTACGACAATTGCTTCTACAGGCCCAACCACAGGCACGCTCTATATTGTAGACAGCTTTATGGTGGTGGTGTTTGGCGGTGCAGGCAGCTTAATCGGTACGATTGCTTCAGCCTTCGGTATTGCGCAAGCACAGTCTGTGTTGCAGTTCTTTATGACCAGCTCGATGGGCAAAGTTTCAACCCTCTTGGTAATTGTTGGCATCTTGATGATGAAGCCAGAAGGTTTGTTTGCCTCAAAACTGCGTAAATAATTTGTGTGCGGTATTTAAGACCTACGCATGAGTGATGTGTAGGTCTTGCAAAACGGATTTAATTTAGGAGAACTTTCATGAACGCCATGTTAAGCAAAATAGTTTCAAGTGACATCATAGGAGGTAAGCAGGGCGCTTTAGGATTGGCAGTGCTAGCAGCTGTCATATTTATAGTGTTCCCACTCACTGTGGATATATTTAGGTTAAATTTGATTGGTAAGTACCTGACTTATGCTTTTGTGGCAGTGAGTTTGGTGCTGTTATGGGGTAAAGGCGGTATTTTAAGTCTAGGCCAAGGCATATTCTTCGGTTTAGGTGGTTATGCCATGGCGATGTTCATGAAGCTAGAAGCATCTGACCCTATTACCACTAAAATTCAAACCACGCCTGGTATCCCAGACTTTATGGACTGGAACCAAATCACCGCCTTGCCATGGTTTTGGGAGCCGTTCAAGAGTTTGCCATTTACAATCTTCGCAATACTCACTATTCCAGCTTTGTTTGCCTACATCATTGGTTATGCAATGTTTAAGCGTCGTGTAGGCGGTGTTTACTTCTCTATCATTACCCAAGCGATTGCCTTGATTTTAAGTATCTTAATTGTTGGTCAGCAAGGTTATACGGGCGGTGTGAATGGTATGACTGACCTTAAAACAGTGTTGGGATGGGATACACGTGATGACTCAGCAAAGTACATACTTTATTTTTTAAACGGCATTTTGTTATTTGGTAGCATTTTCTTATCTAAATACATTTTAAGCAGTAAGTTTGGTATGTTGCTACTTGCAATGCGCGACAAAGAAGAGCGTGTGCGTTTCTCTGGTTACGATGTTTCAAACTTTAAAATCTTTATCTTCTGCGTAGCTGCCATGATGTCTGCAGTTGGTGGCGCAATGTTTACCTTGCAAGTGGGCTTTATGTCTCCGTCATTTGTAGGCATTGTGCCTTCAATTGAAATGGTGATTTTCTGTGCAGTTGGTGGCCGTGTATCACTGATTGGTGCGGTTTACGGCACATTGCTGGTTAACTTCGGAAAAACGTTTTTCTCAGAAACTTATCCAGAACTGTGGCTTTTCTTAATGGGTAGCTTGTTTATCGCAGTGGTGATGTTTTTCCCTGAAGGTATTGCAGGTTTATGGAATAAATACTCTAAGAAAATTAAATTCTTAAACAAGTGGCTAGATGATGCGCCAAAAGCAGATGTATCAAAAATGCCGCTTGCTAAAGTGACAGAAATGCCTGCAATGACAGAGACAACGCCAGCAAATGACACGGCAGAAGTGGTTAACATTAAAGGAGCAAAAGCATGAGTAACACAGACTTTGTCCTAGCGATTGAAGATTTAACAGTCTCATTTGATGGCTTTAAGGCCGTTGATAATCTCACCATGTACATCGATAAAAACGAGCTACGTGTGGTGATTGGCCCTAATGGTGCAGGTAAAACCACAGTGCTAGATTTGATTTGCGGTAAAACAAAATCAACTTCTGGCTCAATTAAGTTTATGAATAAGGAACTCACTAAACTTTCAGAGCATGAAATTGTGCGTGAAGGTGTGGGTCGTAAGTTCCAAACGCCATCTATCTATGAGAACTTAAGCGTCTATCAAAACTTAGAGGTTTCTTACCCCAAAGGTCGCGGTGTGTTTGGTAGCTTAACATTCAAGCGTACTGCTGAAGTTGAAGCACAGGTGCGAAAAATTGCAGCTGAAATTATGCTGACTGAGATGCTCGATATGGAAGCTGCATTATTGAGCCATGGGCAAAAACAGTGGTTAGAAATCGGCATGTTGCTCATGCAAGAGCCAGAGCTTTTAATGCTGGATGAGCCAGTGGCTGGTATGAGTGCAAAAGAGCGTGACCAAACAGCCGAACTGCTCAACAAAATCAGTAGTAATCGTTCTGTATTGGTGATTGAGCATGATATGGAGTTTGTGAAAAAAATTGCAGATAAGGTGACGGTGCTGCATCAAGGCAAAATTCTCGCAGAGGGTTCTATGGATCAAGTGCAATCCAATGAACATGTGATTGAAGTTTATCTTGGACACTAAGTC
>CAZAHP010000066.1:2646-6497 GCA_964484985.1 uncultured Methylophilaceae bacterium | reverse complement strand
CAAGGACGTTGGATTTTTCCAAGTATGACCGTGCAAGAAAATATTGAAACGGGTTTGGAAAAATCTAAAACACGTGAAATACCTGAAGATATTTATGCGCTTTTTCCAGTGCTATACGATATGCGTAAACGCAAGGGCGGTAACTTATCAGGTGGTCAGCAGCAACAATTGGCGATTGCACGTGCCTTAGTGACTAATCCTAAAGTGCTGCTACTTGATGAGCCTACAGAGGGTATACAGCCATCTATCATTAAAGATATTGCCAAAGTCTTAAATGAAATTCGTAAAATGCGTGAAATTACCATTATCGTTTCTGAACAAGTGCTTAGTTTTACCATGGAAATCGCAGATCGCATTATTGTGATTGATAAAGGTAAATTTATTCACGAAGACACGCGTGACAACGTAGATGCTGCAAAAATTAAAGGCTATTTGTCGGTATAAGAATATTCTGCCTAAGGATGTTTTAGGCAGATATTTTATGGCATGATGGAGTGATGGATGATACCCCAGCATTAGTGAATTCAAGCGAACCAGCGCAAAGCCAATCAGGGCTTAAGCGCTGGCAAGCCTGCTTAAATTTAGCGTTTGCAGAAAAAAATGCACGTAGTTATTTAGCTAAAAATTTACATGTAGGGCCGCTGGTGTTGCAAAAAACTTTGCATCCAGAAGGCGAGGCTGTTTGTCACGGTGTCATTATTCATCCGCCAGGTGGCGTGGCAGGCGGCGACGCGCTTACCCTGAATGTGGATGTAGCACCAAATGCTCACGCATTATTAACAACGCCTGGTGCTGGCAAATGGTATAAGGCAAATGGTCGGCAGGCGAGTCAACATTTGCAATTTAATGTGCAAAACAATGCTTGTTTAGAGTGGTTGCCGCAAGAAAGTATATTGTTTGACGGCGCGCAAGTGAAGTTTAGTGCAGAGATTAGTTTGACTGAAGATGCAAGTTATGCGGCATGGGAAATTCTCTGTTTTGGCCGCCAAGCGCAGCAAGAGCGTTGGCAAACTGGAAGTTTGCACCAAAATTTAACCATACGCAGAGATGACATGCTGATATGGAACGAACGCAATAGCTTGAAGCCAGAACATCGTTTAATTAATTCGATTGTTGGTTTGCATGGTAACGCAGTCTCGGCCAGCTTTGTCGTTGCAGCAGGCGCTATACCTGCCAGTGTATTAGCAGCTTGTAGAGAAATTCAACCTAAGTTAGCATTAGATTTAGAGGCAAAATATGGCATTACTGCCTTGCCCGAGGTCTTTGCAGCACGCTATATTGGGCAATCTGCGCAATGCGCGAGACAGTATTTTGAGGCCTTGTGGCAGATTTTGCGCCCTTGGTATGCGGGTAGAGAAATGATTAGGCCGCGCATTTGGAGTACATAACAATGCAATATTTCAATAAAGAGCAAAATCCATGGAATTAACCCCAAGAGAAAAAGATAAACTCCTTATTTTTACCGCAGCACTATTGGCTGAGCGCCGCAAAGCGCGTGGTTTAAAGCTCAATTATCCTGAATCAATTGCCTATATTTCAGCCGCCATTATGGAAGGCGCGCGAGATGGTAAAACCGTGGCAGAGCTTATGAGCTATGGCGCAACTTTGCTGACGCGTGAAGATGTGATGGAAGGCATTGCAGAGATGATTCCTGATATTCAGATTGAAGCGACTTTTCCAGATGGGACGAAGTTAGTCACCGTCCACCACCCAATTCCATGAGTAATTTAATGATGAAAATGGCGAATTGCTTCGTTACACAGTGCTCACAACCTCGCCGTACTTATTGTACTGTCTCGGCTGTTGCGCGCAGTGCGCCTCGCACTTCATCCATTTTTCTCATTAACTTATCTCATGGAAAATAAAGGATAAATAAATGATTCCAGGTGAAATAAAAATTGCTAAAGGCGACATTGCACTCAACGTTGACCGTGCAACTGTGGTGATAGATGTCTCAAACAAAGGCGACCGCCCAATCCAAGTCGGTTCGCATTATCACTTTTTTGAGACCAATGAAGCACTCAGTTTTGACAGGCAAGTCGCTTATGGATTTAGGCTCAATATTGCTTCAGGTACTGCCGTGCGTTTTGAGCCTGGGCAAACACGTACAGTTGAATTGGTCGCTTTGGCGGGCGACCGCAAAGTATATGGATTTGCGGGTAAGGTCATGGGAGCATTGAAATAATGGCATTGAAAATCGACAAACAAGCCTACGCTGAAATGTTCGGCCCTACCGTGGGCGATAAAGTGCGTTTGGCAGATACTGAGCTATGGGTGGAGGTTGAAAAAGACTACACCGTTTATGGCGAAGAAGTGAAATTCGGCGGCGGCAAAGTTATTCGTGATGGCATGGGTCAGGGGCAGAAAGTGGCTGCTGAAGTGGCAGACACCGTGATCACCAACGCATTGATTATTGACCACTGGGGCATTGTTAAAGCCGATATTGGCATTAAAAACGGCTATATTTCAGCCATCGGTAAAGCGGGTAACCCAGATATTCAGCCTGACGTAACCATTGCAATTGGTGGTGGTACTGAAGTGATCGCAGGCGAGGGCATGATTATTACCGCTGGCGGTATTGATACGCACATTCACTTTATTTGTCCGCAACAAATTGAAGAGGCGCTGATGTCGGGCGTTACGACTATGATAGGCGGCGGCACAGGCCCTGCCACGGGAACGTTTGCCACGACATGTACACCAGGCCCTTGGCATATTCATAAAATGTTACAAGCGGCAGATGCCTTTCCCATGAATTTGGGCTTTTTGGGCAAAGGCAATGTGAGCTTGCCTGACCCATTACGCGAGCAAGTTGAAGCAGGTGTGGTTGGTTTGAAGCTTCATGAAGATTGGGGCACGACGCCTGCTGCGATTGATAACTGCCTGAGCGTGGCAGAAGAAATGGACATACAAGTCGCGATTCACTCCGATACATTGAATGAGTCTGGCTTTGTAGAAACCACTATTGGTGCGTTTAAAGACCGCACGATTCACACCTTTCACACTGAAGGTGCTGGTGGCGGGCATGCGCCCGATATTATTAAGGCGGCGGGCTACCCCAACGTGTTGCCGTCTTCTACCAACCCAACACGACCATTTACCGTGAACACCATTGATGAGCATTTAGATATGCTCATGGTCTGTCACCATTTAGACCCCGCGATTGCTGAAGATATTGCCTTTGCTGAGAGCCGTATTCGTCGTGAGACTATTGCGGCAGAGGATATCTTTCACGATTTAGGTGCGTTCTCTATGATGTCATCCGACTCGCAAGCCATGGGGCGTGTGGGTGAGGTGATTATCCGTACTTGGCAAACAGCGCACAAAATGAAAGTGCAACGTGGCGCGCTCAAAGAAGATAGCGCAGATAACGATAATTTCCGCGTGAAGCGTTACATTGCCAAATACACCATTAACCCAGCCCTCACGCATGGTATTTCGCATGTGGTTGGCTCAGTTGAAGTTGGAAAAATGGCTGACTTAGTGGTGTGGAAACCTGCATTTTTTGGTGTTAAACCCTTCACCATTATCAAAGGCGGCATGATTGCGGCGGCGGCGATGGGTGACCCGAATGCTTCGATTCCAACCCCGCAACCTGTGCATTACCGTCCCATGTTTGGTGCGTTTGGTGGCGCACTCAAAACTTCTGTGACTTTTGTCTCGCAAGCGGGTTTAAAAAATCCTGCAGTTGCAGCGCTTGGATTAACTAAGCCATTAGTCGCAGTCAAAGGCACACGCGACGTGAAGAAAAAAGACATGATACATAACAGTTGGATGCCAAAAATTGAGGTTGACCCTGAAACATACGAGGTGTTGGCCGATGGTATGTCTTTAGTCTGTGAGCCCGCGAC
>CAZAHP010000066.1:0-2546 GCA_964484985.1 uncultured Methylophilaceae bacterium | reverse complement strand
TTAACCGAACGAATCGCACTTTCAGGTCATATTGATGACACCGTAGAGTTGCCTTTCGATTTGCGACAAAAAAGCCGTTTGCGCGTCAAGCTTACTTCTGGCCGAGAAGCCGCTTTATTTTTAACGCGAGGTATTATTTTACGCGGTGGTGATTTGCTTAAGTCGGATGATGGGCTGGTAGTTCAAGTGCTTGCCGCACAAGAGCCTGTTTACAACGTAATAGCGCCAACGCAGCGTGATTTAATGTGCGCGGCTTATCATTTAGGCAATCGTCATGTCCCTTTGCAAATTGGCGATGGCTGGTTGCGTTTGGAACAAGATTACGTATTAAAAGATATGCTGATTGGTTTAGGCATGCAAGTGGCTGAAACGGTCGCACCGTTTGAACCAGAAGCTGGCGCGTATGGTGGCGGACACAGACATGGGCTAGATATAGATGCCATGAGCAATCTACGTCCACCTCAGTTACAAAATAAAGCAAGGCCTAAACATGGCGAGTAGTTTAGCGCTCAGCCGACTGTTGCAACTCGCCAGCCCAATGCTACCAGTGGGCGCATATAGTTATTCGCAAGGGTTAGAATGGGCGATAGAGTGCGGTGATGTCAAAGATTTAGAAACTGCAAAAACATGGATAGGTGACGTCTTGCACACCTATCAAGCCAATTTTGAATTGCCTGTGTTGCATCGCTTGTATCAAGCTTGGCAAGCAGGTGATATGCAAGCGGTGTATGAATGGGATGCATTTTACAAAGCGGGGCGTGATACCGCCGAGGGCTTGGCAGAAACCAAACAAATGGGCTATTCACTGGTGCGACTGTTAAATGACCTTAAAGAATTGCCTGATGATTTATTATCATCGGTCAAAATGCTTAAAGAGCCTGCTTTCCCGACCATTTATACCGCCGTCGCGCAGTATTGGCAGATTCCAGCACAAGATATGCTGCAAGGCTATGCGTGGGGATGGTTAGAAAATCAAGCCAGCGCCTCCATGAAGTCAGTGCCATTAGGGCAGGTAGCAGGGCAAAAGATTTTACTTGCCCTTGGAGAAACGCTACCTAATGTTGTGGCTCACGCGATGTCATTACATGAAGACGACATCAGCAACTTTAATCCGCTACTCAGCATTGCTGGGTGCTTACATGAAACGCAATATAGTAGGCTATTTAGATCATGAAAATACATACACAATTTGCAACACCCACCCCAGAAGTTGAACAGTATAAAGAACCACTGCGTGTGGGCATAGGCGGGCCTGTAGGCTCTGGTAAAACTGCGCTCACCTTAGCGCTCTGTCAGCGCTTACGCGATGTTTACAACATTGCCGTGGTCACCAATGACATTTTCACCAAAGAAGACGCAGACTTTTTAACCCGCAATGAAGCACTCGTGCCAGAACGTATTATTGGTGTAGAAACAGGTGGCTGCCCACACACTGCGATACGTGAAGATGCATCGATGAATTTAGAGGCGGTCAATCAGTTAAGTAAACGCTTTCAAACGCTGGATATTGTTTTTGTTGAGAGCGGAGGCGATAACCTCGCCGCCACATTTAGCCCTGAGCTTTCAGATTTAACCATTTATGTGATTGATGTGGCCGCAGGCGAGAAAATCCCGCGCAAAGGTGGGCCTGGCATTACTAAGTCTGATTTATTGGTCATCAATAAAATAGACCTTGCGCCTATGGTGGGCGCCTCGCTAGAAGTGATGGCAGTTGATGCCAAGCGTATGCGTGGTGAAAAACCGTTTATTTTTAGCAATCTTAAGATTAACCAAGGTTTAGAAGAGATTGTGCAATTTATTGAAAAACAAGGTTTATTTCTTTAGGAGAGTATTATGAAAAAACATCTGTTGTTAAGCACTGCTTCGCTACTTGGTTTTTCGAGTCTGGCTTTTGCCCATCCTGGTCATGGCTTAGAAAGTGCCTATGCAGGATTCATGCACCCATTAACAGGCTGGGATCATCTCTTGGTGATGCTAGCGATTGGTCTATGGGCAGCCAAGTTGGGTGGTAAAGCACGCTGGCAATTGCCGCTCACATTTGTAAGTATGATGGTGGTAGGCGCATTGCTAGGCATGACAGGCATCACTTTCAGTGGCGTTGAAACCGCAATTGCCGCAAGCGTCATGGCCATGGGTGTATTACTCATCATCAGCTTACCGATGAAATTAAGCACTCAATTAAGTATTACAGCACTGTTTGCCGTGTTGCATGGCATGGCACATGGTCTTGAGTTACAAACACCATCACGCTTGGCCGCTTTTGCGGGGGTGATCATCGCTACTGCGCTCTTGCACGGTGCTGGTGTGTTATTAGGCTCGCAACAAGTGAAGATGCAAAAGTGGTTACAGAACGGCTTAGCTTACACCATGTTGTTAGTAGGTGCTTATTGGATAGTTGCAGCATAGCTGCTTAGGTAAACGTTAAACTAAAAGGCTCTAAAAAGCCTTTTAGTGAGTCACTGCAAGTCAATATCCATGAGGGTTTAGCGCGTCTAAATATACAGTCAATTAGATTGCTAATTGGCTGAGATTGGGACAAAGCAGAC
>CAZAHP010000065.1:0-14963 GCA_964484985.1 uncultured Methylophilaceae bacterium | reverse complement strand
TGTATTCATTCTTTATCATGTTCACCATCGGCATTACCAAAGGCCGCTGGAACACTATGGTGGCGGCGCTACAGCAATTTAAAGATGACTACGACAAAAACCAACCACTTTGGAAGGTATTGCCTGAATTTGTGCAAAAACACCCTCGCTATGAGCGCATGGGCTTACGTGATTTGTGCACACAGATTCATGAAGTCTATAAAGCCAACGACGTTGCGCGTTTAACCACAGAAATGTACTTGTCAGACATGATTCCCGCCATGAAGCCAACCGACGCGTTTGCAAAAATGGCACATCGCAAGATAGACCGCGTGGCGATTGATGACCTTGAAGGCCGTATCACTGCTGTGCTGCTCACGCCATATCCACCTGGCATCCCGCTACTGATTCCAGGCGAGCAGTTCAATAAAATCATTGTGAGCTATTTAAAATTTGCACGTGAATTTAACGAGCGCTTCCCTGGCTTTGAGACCGATGTGCATGGCTTGGTAAAAGTAACGTCTGAAGGTAAATCTACTTACTACGTTGATTGCGTAGCGCAATAAGGCTATGCCGTATATCAAAGTATGAGTGACCCGATTGGGTCATTGATACTTTGATAGTTATCATTGATAATGCCTCTTAATATAGAAGTATATTTTTATACTCCGTATAAGCTATAGCCTAAAACTTAGGCTCACTTTTTGCTTATTGTATAGTCATCATTAAACGCTATCTTTATCAATCGACTTATTTCTTAATCGGTACAATGCTTAAAAAACTATTTGCTTTATTTTTGATGTGCTTTGTATTTTCAGCCTTTGCTGACGATACCATGGTGCTCGCCTCCACCCCTGCTGAGCCGCAAGCGGTTACTGAGGGGCAAACAACACCCGTTCAAAGTACAGAGCAAACTGAAACACGCCCTGCTGTTGAAACAACTTTAACCGATGTAGAACTTAGCAAACCTGTGCTTAAATCGTCATTATCGTCAGAAGATAAACAAGACGCTAAGTACTCTGGACTTAAAACCCCTTCTAATATTAACTTAGTGAGACCTGGCTCTAAGCTTAAAAACCCTTATGCAGACTTAGTGAATTTAGGTTTAACTGGCACAAGCAACTCTAGCGTCAAAAACTATGCTGATGCCGCCGCACAATATTGTAAAACAGCAAGAGATGAGCAAGACGCTAACGCGATGTTTGCACTGGCTTGGTTATACACCAATGGTCGTGGCGTAGAAAAAAATGAAGATATGGCCGCACTCTTTTTTAGCATGGCAGCTGAGCGTGGTCACCCTCGCGCGCAAGCTTGGTTAAGCAATAACAAAGGCGACCCCGCAAATGCAAGCATGCCATCATGCATGAAACCAGACCCTGTTACCAATATAGCTAGTGTTAATCATGAGGCTATACAAGCAAGAAAAGGTGAGGCTAAGCAGTTTTATAGCAAAGGCCCTATTTATAAGTTAGTCAGTGAGATTGCCCCCAAATATAATATTGATGTTGATTTAGTGATGGCGTTTATTGCTGTAGAGTCTGGCTTTAACCCTAACGCCACTTCACCCATGAACGCACAAGGATTAATGCAATTAATTCCTGAAACGGCTGCTCGTTTTAAAGTGAAAGATCCATACAACCCTGCCGACAACATCAAAGGTGGCGTGGCTTATATTCAATGGCTATTGTCTTACTTTAAAGGTGACATCGCGCTAGTAGCTGCAGCTTATAACGCTGGCGAGAATGCAGTTACTCGCCACAAGGGCATACCACCTTACGCTGAAACGCAAGCCTACGTTAAAAAGATTACCTCACTTTATGGCATACCAACACATAATTACCGTGAAGATTTGGGTATCACACCAGCACTCATGAATGTGTCGGCAACAAACTCAAACTGGCCTAAAACCAAGAAGAACTAGCACTTCTATAACTAAAAAGCCTGCGTATAGCAGGTTTTTAAACTTGTAAGTAAGCAAAAATCTGCTACGGCAAGTACATCTCAAATACCGCACTAGGCTTGTTAGACAGTACAACTTCACCATGTAAGCCTTTATTACGATGCATATGGGCGATGGCATTAGAAAGTAGCATACCTAAGCCCGTGCCGCGATGCGAGGCCTCGGTATAGAGCTGTTGTGAAAAATGCTCAAGCACACTCTCAGGAAAACCTGCACCATCATCAGAAACCCTAAAAACCAAGCGATTGTCTTGCATATAGGTTGATAGATATACGTTGCTTTTAGCAAAAGCGCAGGCATTGTGTACAGCATTTTCTAGTGCTAGACGCACATATGTCTGATCGTAAAACCAAAAAGATGGTGCTGCGCTAGCATCTTGCTTGATGCTAAGATGAGGGAATATTTGCCCATATTCGGAAGCGAGCTCTGCCAACATATCTAATGGTGAAGCAGAGTCAATATTGAGCACCATTTCGCCATCTTGCTCTTTATGCCATAACAAAAGATTGGTGAGTCGATTAGAAGTACGCAGTATTAACTGCATTTCATCTTCAAACTGCCCGCGTTTTTCAAGGCGCAATAAGAGGCTACTCAGGCTATTTTTTGCGTCATGGATCACTGCTAAGTCTAGAGGGTTCATGCTGCCGCCTTGAGGGTTTCTAACATCGCATCAATTTTAGGTAATTTAGGATGTTGTGGGTTAAGCTCAAATACACGTTGGCGATAGATTAAGCATTTGTCTAACAGCGCCCTATCAAACGTTGTTTTAGTCAGTGCTACCGCTATAATCATGGCAGCATTACTAATGATATTTAAGTTTTGTGGTAAACGTTCAGCCGCGCTAATCACGAGTTCAACGGCTTCTTCATACTTACCTTCTTTCGCTTTGAGCACACCTTCATTATTAATTTTAATGACTTCTTTAGCGCTATCTTGAATCAAGGCACTCGACTCTTCAATTGATTTACCCGCCATCACTTGCAACATTTTGACCTTGCCTTGCAGCTTGAGGTCACCAGGGTTGTTTTGTAACACTTGCTTGAGCAAATTGGTTGCTGCATCTTCTTTACCTGCGGCATAGCAGGCTTCTGCTAATGAAGTGGCTACGTTAGCGGGCAATGTTCGATAGTCAGAGGCTAATGCTTTTTGCAAGCCTTGTTCAGCTTTTTCTACATCGCCAGAGCGTAACCATGCCACGCTACTACTGGCAGCAAGTATGACTTCACTCGCTTCGTCTTTAAAGAACCTGCCGGCCTCTTCTAAGGTCTCAATCGCATCATCAGGATTACCTTGCTCAACCAAGGCTCGACTCAGCATGCTATAGTCAGAGGCATCACGTACAGGCGAGTGTTTGTGCGTTTTAATATTCTCTCTAAGGACTCGTTCAGCCGTGGCAAAATCACCTTTAGATAGCGCCATCCCTGCATAATTTCTGGTACGATTTAAGTTACCTGGATTTTTCTTCATCGCCATTTCCAGCACTTCCATCGCCTCATCAGGACGATTTTGTTGCAGCAATAAGTCACTTGAAAAATCATAGCTAGCTAAAAACTGTGGGTTTTCTTCTATCAGGTTATTCATCATTTCTTGTGCTTCATCGAAAAGCCCAAGTTTAGCTTTTAGTCTAGCCAATGCTAATTTTGCCCAAGGCAAATCTCTTAGCCTTAAAATCTCTTCATAGACCTCGATAGCAAGCTCTGTTAGCTCGGCATGAATAAGAGCATCTGCTTTAATTTTACATATCTCTATGTAGTATTTATTTTTCTCTGCTAGCAGCTTATTGCATTCTTCAACAGCGAGCGTCCAATTCTTTTTATCATAGGCTGAATTTATTTTCTCAAGTGCTGTTTGACGCTCCAGCATTAAATCAAGTCGGGTAATAAAGTGTGCGGCAGTAAAGGGTTTTAGCAGATAATCATCAGGCATATGTTCGGCCGCTGCGACTACTTTCTCATAACTATTTTCTGCGGTGACCATAAAGAATATGGAGTTGCGCGGCAGCTTTTCTTTCATGCGCATATACTCCAAAAATTGCTGCCCATTGGTGGCATTGCCCAGATTGTAATCACACACAATCACTTGGTAATCCATGACCGAGATTTTATCTAAGGCCTCTTTGACAGTCCCCACTGAGTGCAGTTTTTCAAAACCAATTGAGGTCAGCGTCATCTGTAACTGTGAGCGCACCTCAGGCATGTCATCAATAATGAGTACCTTTTTGTTAGAAAATTGGGTTACTGTTGCCATGTCAGCTCTTTAATGAATAAAAACACATCTCAGACAACCTGAGTGTAATATCCATTACGGCATATTTATGGCGCTCTTTAGGTTTTGGCGCGATGAATTTAAGCTTGATACAAGGAGAAAAGAAGAACTAGTATGTTAATTGTGCAGGCTTAACTACGTAGATAAGTAATATAACTAAAACTAAGCCCATTAGCACTGACATGAGCCTCTCGCTCAAGCTCGCGCCAATGAGATAAATCCAAGCCCTCTAAATAAGCATCACCATCATATTCAGCATTTATTTCTGTCAGGTAAAGCTTATCTGCAATTTTCAAACCATCCACATATAGCTCAGAGCCGCCGATTAAAAAAGCCTCATTATCATCTTTGCAAAGGGCTATCGCCTCTTTTAAAGAATGTGCAACTAAAGCGCCTTCTACTTGATAGCCCTTATTTCTGGTAACAATAACCGTGGTTCTGCCAGGTAATAATCTGCCTAAAGAGTCGTAAGTTTTGCGCCCCATAATGATATGGTGCCCCATAGTGAGTACACGAAATCGCTTAAGGTCTTCTGGCAAATGCCAAGGAAGCGTATTATTAACACCAATGACGCGATTTTTAGCTACAGCTACAATAATAGAAAGTGTGGTCATGAAACATATTATACTGGTTTTTAAGCCCTCAATTTCATCAGCGCAAGCTGTGCGGAGCTAGCATTTTGCGTATCGCATATCCACGTTCTTTTTTAAAGCTTCTGTTACTAGGCTTTGCACTCGTGATATTGCCCTTGCTAATCGCTTTGGGTAATGCAGCAATGCATGTAGACCAGCTAGCTGAGAAAAGCCGCCTCACGCTAGCGCAAGCCACACAATCAACACGTGCAAGCCATGTGCTACTTGAGCAAATCAGACTGATGGAGCGCAGTGCTAGGCAATACTTTGTGCTTCAAGATTCTGCTTTATTTAATAACTATTTATATGCTCATCGTAAATTTATCAGCACGATGACGCAGCTAAGTGCCTTAAATAAAAACCGACAACAAGCAGAGCTTCTACAACAGATACAATCGCAAGAGTATGCTTTATATAAAAAAATCAATGCACTACCTAGTGCAGGCATCTATGCAAATGCAGCTTTAGCTGAATTTATTGCACTCTCAAAGCAAGGTGAGCGCATGTTAGTAGAAAATGACAAGCTTATAGACCATGCCTCAATGCAACTCGCTAAAACAGCTGAAGATGCGCAAAAAATCATGCTATGGCAAGCACTCGCATTAATTCCAGTGGCCGTTGGCATAGCGATTCTTATTGCTCTGCTTGTTGCACGCCCCATACGCCGCATGGATGCGGCGATTAGGCGCTTAGGAGAAGGGCAATATGCACAGAAAATTAGTATTGATGGGCCTGGCGATTTAAGATCTTTGGGTGAAAGGCTAGATTGGTTACGCTTACAATTAGATGAACTCGCTCAACAAAAGCAACGTTTTCTGCGGCATATTTCACATGAACTAAAAACCCCACTCACTGCCATACGTGAGGGTAGTGAGTTACTAGGTGACCAAGTGGGCGGAAGCCTGAATCATCAGCAACTCGAAATTGCACACATCATCCGTGAAAACGGTATACGCTTACAAAAAATGATAGAAAATTTGCTTAACTTTACTGCTGCGCAGGACCAAACACTTGTGTTGAATAAGCAGCCTGTAGACATCGTTAAACTAATTGAAACAGTTGTAAGCCAATATAGCTTATCTATTGAAAATAAAGGCTTAAAAATAAATCGCAACTTTAATGTCGACAGCAAGCAACTGATGGCAGATACCGACAAAATACGCACTATCATTGATAACTTAATCTCCAACGCTGTGAAGCACTGCTCACGTGATGGAACCATTAGCATTTCTTTATCCCAACAAGCCAATACTATACTGCTAGACCTTGCGGACAGCGGTGCAGGCATTGCTAGCGCAGACCGCCCACATATATTTGCGCCATTTTACAAAGGCATACATCAAGGTGACCAAGCCAACATAGCAGGTTATCCTGTTGGTGGCACTGGCTTAGGCCTATCAATTGCTAGAGAATACGTAGAAGCACATGGCGGTGAAATCAGCTTATTAGAGCCAGAGTTAGGCGCATGCTTTAGAGTTAAATTACCCATAGGGGTAGCAAAGTGAAAACACTATTGATTATTTTCATCTTAACGCTGAATGCTTGCACACTCAAAACAAGCACTAAACCGCAAACAGATAAAACTAGCCCGCCTATTGTAAGCCGTTCTACTGATGCGACAAAAACGAGTACGATACCTCTGCTGCAATATGCGCGAGCGTTTAATGAGATGACTAACAGCGCTCAAAAGAGTGAATTAGCGAGTGTCAGCGCAAAAAGTAAAAGCGATACTCACAGCCGCAATAAAACAGCCATTATTTATGCTTTGCCAAATAGCAGCTTGCACGATGACAATAAGGCGCTCATTTTATTAGACAACCTAAATGAAGACAGCACCTTAAGCACTGAAGATGCCTATTTCTTAAAAATATTGCGCACCTATGTACAAGAGCGCATCAAAAACCAGCAAAAAATAAGTGATGAACAAAAGCGTAGTGATGCTTATAGTCAAAAAAATGAGCTACTCCAGCAAAAAACTGAATCACTGCAAGCGCAGTTAAAACTGCTTGAGCAAAAACTTGAAGCCCTTAAAAATATCGAAAAAAACATGCTCAATAGAGACCAAGGAGCACATTAATGAGTTTAGCCAAAGCGATGCCACAAATCGAGCGCCCCAAACAAGCGCATGTACTTGCAGTAGATGACGATACAGACATTCTCAAACTCATCGCTATGCGCCTAGAGGCAGCAGGCTATATGGTCAGCCGAGCTAGTAGCGGTGATGAAGCTTTAGGTATGTTGAGCCTATACAGGCCTGACCTCATCATTAGTGATTTACGCATGCCCGATATGGATGGCCTGACCTTATTTGATACCATCCATAAAAATGACCCAGCATTACCTTTTATTTTACTCACTGCCCATGGCTCTATACCTGAAGCCGTCGATGCGACACAACGTGGCGTGTTTGGTTTTTTGACTAAACCATTTGATAGCAAAACATTATTACAACAAGTTGAAACTGCTATTAGAGTGACGGCAGGTACGCAAAAGCAAAACACAGATAAAACGCCCTCAACTTGGCGTAAAGCCATTATCACACATAGCCCTCAAATGGAAAATTTGCTCAGCCAAGCCAAGCTCATGGCGGCCTCTGATGCCAGTGTGCTAATTCAAGGTGAAAGTGGTACAGGGAAAGAGCTATTAGCGCGCGCCATACACCAAGCCAGTGCAAGACGTGAGCAAACATTTGTAGCACTTAATTGTGGTGCAATGCCAGAAGCATTACTAGAGTCTGAGTTGTTTGGGCATAGCAAAGGCGCTTTTACTGGTGCTATACGCGACCACAAAGGCTTATTTGAAACTGCGCACGGCGGCACCCTGTTTTTAGATGAAATTGGCGATATGCCAATCACACTTCAAGTCAAACTATTACGCGCTTTGCAAGAGCGCGTAATACGGCCCGTTGGTTCAAACAGCCATATTTCAGTAGATGTGCGTGTGATTTCCGCCACACACAAAAACCTAACGCAAGAAATGAAAGAAAGTCGTTTTAGAGAAGATTTGTACTACCGCATCAATGTAGTCAATTTAAATATTCCAAGCTTGGCTGAACGCAGAGAGGACATTAGTTTACTTGCTAATAGCTTTTTGCAAACCATCAGCAAAAAATATAAAAAGAAAATCAATGGGTTTTCACCTGAAGCCATCGCATCACTGATTTCTGCGCCTTGGCCCGGTAATGTTCGTCAATTACAAAACATTGTTGAGCAAACAGTAGTATTAAGCACCACACCGATTATTCCTGTGTCTTTGGTGCAAAAAGCCTTACAAGATGATATTGGTGGCATTATGCCATTTGAAACAGCACGCAAAAATTTTGAGCGTGATTATTTGGTTAAGCTTTTAAAGGCCACAAATGGCTCAGTGACTCAAGCAGCAAAATTAGCTCAGCGCAATAGAACAGAGTTTTACAAACTGCTACAACGCCATGAGTTAACGCCAGGGTTATTTAAAGAAGAAAAGTCAGAGTAAAATCTATATAGATTTTACATGCATTACCCTATAAAAACTCAGAGGCAGCTGTCATTGGACATTTTCTGTTTTTTAGCAACTCGGTCATACGTGACGCCTCTAAAGGCTTGCTGAAATAGAACCCTTGCGCAATCTGACATTGATACTCGCGTAAAAATTCTACTTGCGCTTGTGTTTCAACGCCTTCTGCCACCACCTCTAACTTAAGCCCTTTTGCCATTTGAATGGTAGCTAAAGCAATGGCAGCGTCATCTGCATCTTGGGGAATATCTTGAATAAAGCTACGGTCTATCTTAATGCGTTCAACAGGAAAGCGTTTTAAATAACTGAGTGAAGAGTAGCCTGTGCCAAAATCATCAATAGCCAAATGAATCCCCATTAAGCGAATGGCTTGTAAACGTTTGATGGCATCTTCTACATCATCCATTAAAATGCTTTCCGTGATTTCCATCTCCAGATACTCTGGATTAATATCACTCTCAAGCAATATATTCGCAATTTTATCGACCAAGCTAAGCTCATGGAACTGGCGAGCTGATAAATTCACGCTAATTCGCACTGGAGATAGCCCATTTTTTTGCCAAGTATTGAGTTGTGAGCAAGCGGTGCGAATAACCCACTCACCAATAGGCACGATTAAACCAGTTTCTTCTGCAATTGAGATAAAACTCATAGGCGAAACCAAGCCTTTTTCAGGATGTCGCCAACGAATTAAAGCCTCTGCACCAATGATAAGCCCTGTATTCAAGTCAATTTGAGGTTGATAATGAAGCTCAAACTCTTTATTTGCAATGGCAGTATGCAGTTCAGATTCAATGGACAAGCGTGTTTTGCTTTTTTCATTCATCTCAGATGAAAATAATTGATACTGATTTTTACCGCGTTTTTTGGCATGGTACATAGCAGCTTCTGCCGCTTTAAATAAGGTTACTACGTCGCTTCCATCATTTGGCGCGCAACTTATGCCTATGGTAATACTGGTGTAAATGGTATGTGTCTCTAGTAAAAAAGGATTCGCCATCGCTTGCAACAACAAATTGGAATAGGTTTCTTTTCGTTCAAGACCTTCTGCATCATGCAAAATAACAGCAAACTCATCCCCACCTACTCTAAACAAGGTGTAACGGTTACTGAGTACTCCTTGCAAACGCCGCGTCACCATATGGAGTAAAACGTCACCAATATGCTGCCCAAATCCATCGTTAATTAACCTAAAATTATCTAAGTCTAGTAAAAGCAATGCTATGCTCTTATCATTTTGATGATTGAGTAGCTCATGAAGACGCTCATTAAACGCATGGCGGTTAGGTAATTGCGTCACTGCATCATTGCTTTGCATAAAGTCCACACGCGCTTCAGCTTGTTGCACTGCTTTCTGCATACGTTTAAACGCCCAAGAAGCCGCAACAGCAATCGCCACTATCACCCCTGTGGTTGCAAACAAATACCATAGTAATTGACGATACAATAACTTTAAACTTGAATGCCCATAGATGTAACCCACCACATTATCTTCAGCAACCATTGGTATCCAAATTTCTGAAGCATTCAATGTTTCACGTGTGGTTTTTAAGGCTAATTTAGTAGTATC
This sequence comes from uncultured Methylophilaceae bacterium, assembly GCA_964484985.1. Classification (GTDB taxonomy): domain Bacteria; phylum Pseudomonadota; class Gammaproteobacteria; order Burkholderiales; family Methylophilaceae; genus CAZAHP01. Next base: position 5,062 of record CAZAHP010000065.1, on the reverse strand, counting down.
AATCTTATTGAGTGGTGTTTTGCCGTGAGCAAATGCAACAAATAAATTGCCTGATTGGTCATAAATTGCGGCGCTATCAATAATTAAAGAGGATGAGAGTGTCCCCAGCACTTGCTTTGCCGCTACCTTGTCCATAAAAAGTAACGAAGCGATACTGTTTCCAGAAATAATGTCTAATTGCTCACTGAGCTCATCTAATAAGTTTTCACGTTGCCTAAAGTACTCTAGGGCAAACAAGGATGAAATGACAGTCATCAAAGCCAATATAAAAGCTATGAGCTGATTTCGATTTAAAACACTTGATGGAGCACGCATTTTTTATCTATCAATGCACTTGTTTTGCTAAATTGAGTAATTTTGAGCTCATAGTGATTTTTGCCTGATTTGCCATACGCATATCCACTTCAAATACCAGCTTATTTTTATCTAACATCATATTAATTGCAGCGCGTGGTGGCATATTGACTTCAAAATCACTCACTATCAACACACTGTGCTCTTCCAGTTCGACCAATATTTTTTGCATTTGTGCTTGCTCAGTTTTTGGCACATACAGTAAGTGACACTCATGTGCATCTTTAAGAGCTACTCCACGATGAATGGCTAATGGTTTATTTCTGATACGCCTATTTTCTAGTTGTTTCAAAACATCGCCCAAATTATCACTGACTAAAGTACATATCGTCATCTGTTGCGCATTTTCTTGAACAGAACCCTTAGGCCACCCACTATATAGGGCAAAATTATATAAAAACGCCACTTTTAGCTCATTTTCAGAGACAGCTTCAGCACTCGTTGCACTTGGCAGCAACATCAACAGCAAGCTCAATACCCTCCAATAAAAGTGCATTTTTAGAACCTGTAATCCATTCTCAGACGAAACATCCGCCCATCACGTTCTAAAGTGTCCTGTACATTGACTATGTCGGCAGGGTCAGCATATTTTTTGTCAAAAAGGTTATAAACTCCTAGTGCAATATCTAGCTTTGGTAATATGTTATTACGGTAAATGTTACTATTGACTTTAGTGTAACTGCCAGTGCCCCCCGCTTTGGTTTTACGTTGCCCAACATACTGAATATCTGAACCAAACTGCCAGCCATATACCAAGGGGCCAGATAGTTGTAATTTACTCATCATCGTTGGTGAGTTGGTAAGATGTTCACCCGTTTTCTCTTCATGCGCATCTTGTAGGGTAAAGCTACCTTTTAGCCTAAGCCCATTCTGCCATGCGCCCTCCAGCCCAGTTTCAATGCCTCTAATACTGACATTTAAATTGTTTTGAAACACCAATTGATTATCGTTTGGGTCGCTAATCTGCGATATAACACCTTTTGCTTTATTGCTAAATAAGCTTAAATGGCTATTCCAGCTCGCGTTAAATGTATGGTCCCATATTGCCTCATAAGCATTCACCTCTTCATTGCCTAGTTGTGTATTGCCTTTTTGAGCAAAGGTGCTGGCGGGTGCGCCGTAATAAAGCTCGTAGGGGTTAGGCGCTCGATAAGCTCGGCTGTAAATTAACTTTAAATTATCTTGTGCAGATGGCTGGTAAATGAGCGCAAGGCGTGGGCTAAATGTCGCATCTGACACTTCATAATGGTCATAACGTAGCCCAGCATTAAGCAACCAAGTATTGCTTAAACTCAATTCATCTTGCAAATAAATACCATATTTATCGTTGGTGTTATTTTGTTGAACATATTGCGTAAAAGGTGATTTGTCATAGTTTTCAATCACTAACTGACTATCATGCACATACTCAATCCCAGCGACAAGCTTATGGTTTTGCCACATTTCTGAGGTATAACGCACATCTGCTGAATGTCTACTGCCTTTTGTTTCATCAATATTAAGCAAATTTTCATAAGGAAAAACGGCATCGTACTCAAAATGTGCATAGTCATAACGCAAACGTAATTGTTGCTTATCACCTAATGATATTTGCTGTGTTGCATTGAAAAAAATCTGCTGATCTTCTGTCTCAAAACGCTTATCACCAAATACGGTATTATAGGCAGCGGTTGGATTTTGCTTGCTTCTATCCATAACGTGAAGCGTTAATTTAAAATCATCTATACTCAGTTTTGCTGATAGTTTTTTTGAGCGCTCGCCATCTAAATCTTTTGCTTTCCCTGCAAACTCGCGATAACGCCAATCTTGGCCATGACTATCTAAGCTGCTCGCAGAAAGTACTAATGAAGCACCATTCTCAAATGTTTGCCCATAGCGCATGCTGCCTTTAAAACGCTGATAGCTTCCAGCCTCAGCAGTAGTTTCTAAGCCATTAATGTCTTTGGCCTGTTTAGTGATGACGTTAATCACACCAAAAAAAGCGTTATCGCCATAAAGAGAAGCCCCAGAACTGGGAATAAACTCCACGCGCTCAATCATATGAATATCAACGATAGCCTCTTCGCCAATATAGCCTTGATTAAAAATATTATCATTCACGCGAATGCCATCTACCAAAAGCAAAATGCGCGTATTGTAATCGCCCAAACGTGAGAATCCGCGCACACTGATATAGTCATAATTACGGTCATTGGTAATCAAAATACTTGGCATGGTTGCCAACACGTCTGATAAGGTTTGGTAGCCGTAAGTTTTAATATCCTCAGCAGTCACCACGCTTGCTGAAGATGGTACGTCTTTAAGTTTTTGTGTGTAAGAAGAGGCGGTGCTGATTTCAACATCAACCAGATTGTCAAATGACATCTCTAACAATGAAGAAAGGTCTTTTGAATCTTCATCTGCATAGACCTTACAAGACAAAAATACCATAGCCAGAAAAGCGAGCGCATGCCGTTGCCTTGTATAAAGTCGCACAATATTTTTCATTACTACACCCTTTGCGCAAACATGCTTGCGCTTATTCATTTGCGTATATTAATTTTTAAGACCCCTCATCTGTATTTTAATAGATTACAGGGCTAAGCTAAGCTTGAAAAAGCTAGGGAAACTAGGCTAGATTACCAAAACGATTAAACTAAGAGTTTCCATTAGGTCTTGAAATGACAAGGCTAGACAACTTGATAGATTTTTTGAGCAAATTTGAGGGCAACAGTCATACTATTCACCGAAAATTTGCGCAAGAAAGACGCAAAATAGGCAGGCTAACATTCAATTCCATGTTAAATCGCCTAATGGAAAGTCTAGATTAAACTGCCACAGTCGCTTTAATCGCAGGGTAAGGGTCGTAATTTTCTAAAGCAAAATCTTCAAATTTAAAGCCGAAAATATCTTTCACATCTGGGTTCAAGCGCATCGTTGGCAAAGCACGCGGCGTGCGAGTAAGCTGCTCTGTCACTTGCTCCATGTGGTTAGAGTAAATATGCGCATCACCTAGCGTATGCACAAAATCACCCAGTTTTAATCCGCACACCTGCGCCACCATCATGGTGAGTAAGGCATAAGAAGCGATATTAAATGGCACACCTAAGAAAATATCTGCACTGCGTTGATACAACTGACAACTTAATTTTCCGTCGGCTACATAAAACTGAAAAAACGCATGACAAGGCGGCAACTTCATTTGGTCAACATCGGCCACATTCCAAGCAGAAACAATCAAACGACGTGAGTCTGGGTTCTTTTTAATTTGCTCAACCACTTGTGTGATTTGGTCAATATGCGTGCCATCTGGCTTAGGCCAGTTACGCCATTGGTAGCCATACACAGGGCCTAAATTACCGTTTTCATCTGCCCATTCATCCCAAATACGCACGCCATTTTCTTTCAAATAGGCGATATTGGTACTACCTTGCAAAAACCACAACAACTCATGAATAATCGACTTTAAATGCACCTTTTTGGTAGTGAGTAACGGAAAACCCTCAGACAAGTTAAAGCGCATTTGGTAGCCAAAAACTGAGGTTGTACCTGTCCCTGTGCGGTCTTCTTTTTTGTTGCCGTGGGTGAGTACGTGGTTTAAAAGGTCGTGATACTGTTTCATTACATCCTCGTCACTCTGGCGCGTAGGCCAGAATCCAGTCAAATAAGTTAGTACAAGTGCCGACGCGCAAGCAGTCTGCCGCGTTTATGGCTAATTAATACAGTGCACCGTAAACGGATACGCGCTCTGATTACCTAATCGCGTTTATTATATATGCCTTGCAGTTAAATAAGTAGCCAAGTAAGGCGAGGACTATTTGAATCCCGCGACAAGCTTCAGTTTGTGCAGCTTGTTAGGATGAGTTAACACCAGAACCCTTGCTTTAGCAAGGTGTGATGTTGGAATGCCCCTTCACATCTGCATGAGGGGCTTAAGCCCCCATGATGCTGGGGAAGACCTCGGCGGTCTTGCAGGTATTGTTTGCTTACTTTATTTTGAGCTAGCAAAATATAGTGACTCGCCTAGAGGCGAAAAGGGATGGTGGAATATTGAAACATGCAACGCGTGGGCAAACTAGTTACCCACCCTACTTGGCTATTTGAGATGTAAGGTGAGAATTAATCCCCACCTAAACATGCTCAAACTCTTAGACATGTGGGGTTAAAACCCCACACTACATGACTTTTAAGCTTTACGACGTAAACCTACCAAACCCAACAAAGCTGAACCAAACAACCAAGCGGCTGCAGGTACTGGCACAGCGCTCGCCGCTGTGAAGTTCAAGTTATCCCATAACATTCCCTCAGTAAGTCCTGAAAGAGGTTGAAACAATTGAACTCGAGTTATCGACATAGCAGCAAGAGTTAACAAAGGATGATTTGAGGCTCCTACGTCCACACCAAAAGCTTCAGAGAAACTAACCAAATTTCCTAAAGCGTCATAGGCTTCGGCCCTAGCGCCATTTGCACCCACATTAAGTCCAGTAATACTGAAATTTGAAACTGCAAAATCAAAAGTAATGACAATTGGGTTGGCTTGTTTAGGAGAAAAAACAGAGTTCCCACCATTTCCACCACCTACAAGCTTAAGACCACCAGCACCCACACCTGCTTCACCAGACGATACAAAACCATCATACCTAGCATTAGAAAAATTCACACCTAGTGCACTATATTGATTTGTAATCGCAGCTCCTGATGCCCCATCATTAAAATCTATTGATGCTGC
>CAZAHP010000064.1:13250-15282 GCA_964484985.1 uncultured Methylophilaceae bacterium | reverse complement strand
GATGAAGGGCCTAAGGAGTTTTTAGATACTTTTTCAAATCGTTCGCTCGCTTTGTTTTACGAGGCTTGGCGCAAGTATCGCTTAGAGCTTAAGTATGAGCATAATAAAGAGGATAAATTTCTTCCTTTGTTGTTGGCGCTTGCTGGTTTGGGCCAACAGCCCTTACTTAATCGCTTAAATACGGAAGGCGAGGCGGTTTTAGATGAGTCTATCGCTTTTTATGCTGCGGCCTTTAGAAATAGGCCTAGTTCAGCAGCTTTGATTCAACGTGTGCTGACCGCTTATTTTAATGTGACAATTAAAATTGAGCAGTTTATTGGTGGCTGGATAAAAGTGCCCGAGCATCAACAAACAAGATTAGGTAGCCAAGGCGCAATGCTAGGTGGTGGCGCCATGATGGGAGAGCGAGTTTGGCAGCGAGATTTGTGCATGAAGGTGCGAATAGGGCCCTTGATGCGGGAAAAGTTTGATGAGTTTTTACCTACTAAGCGTTCCGCTAAAGCCTTAGAAAAAATGCTTACGATGTTTACTAGCATGTCGCTAGAGTACCAAGTGGAGCTGGTTTTACGTAAAGAAGACGTGCAAGGCATGAGCTTAGGTACAGGTGGTGCAGCTAAGCTTGGCTGGAGTAGTTTTTTAATGACAGAGCAAGCGCACGAAGATAGAGAAGACGTGCGCTACAGCATACATGCTTTATAAGCGCACAGATGATACAGATAAGAATTTGAGAGAACTGAAGGAAAGTAATGAGCATTAACTTAAAAACACTCATCAGTAAATTAAATGAAACCTCACGTACTGCGGCTACTCGCGCCGCCAGTATATGTATGAGCATGGGGCATTATGAGGTCGATGTAGAACATTTGTTTTTAGCTTTGTTAGAGCAGCCAAGCAGTGATTTTGTATTAATAGCGCGTAAATTTGAGATTGATTTGTCAAAATTAGAAGTTGATTTGCGTACAGAGTTACAGACATTTCAAACGGGCAATACGCGCACACCTGTGTTTTCTCAGCACTTACCCACCTTATTTGAGCACGCATGGCTGATAGCATCGCTAGATACTGATACAGCTCGCCAAGAGATTCGTAGTGCGCATTTATTATTAGCTTTGCTCACTGAGCCAGAGTTGTCGCAATTGGCGCACCGCTCATCTAAGCTTTATAGCCAGTTCAAATTAGATGAAATTAAACACAATTTAAACAAGCTGACGGCGAAATCCCAAGAGTATGCGAGCCAGTCAGTAGGCGGGCAGTCAGCAGATGAGGCATCGTCAGGTGACCCAGTTTCTGAGCTGACCAATAAAACAGCAAGTAAAACCCCAGCTTTAGACCAATTTACGACCAACCTCACACAAGCCGCGCGCAATGGAAAAATAGACCCTGTAATTGGGCGTGATGATGAAATACGCCTCGCGATGGATATACTCATGCGTAGGCGACAAAATAACCCCATATTAACGGGTGAGGCTGGTGTAGGTAAAACCGCAGTTGTTGAAGGTTTGGCGCTACGCATCGCTGAGAAAGATGTGCCCGATGTGCTGCAAGGGGTAGAGATTCACACCTTAGATATGGGCTTGCTACAAGCGGGTGCTAGTGTGAAAGGAGAGTTTGAAAACCGCCTCAAAAACGTGATTGATGAAGTCAAAAAGAGCCCGCACGCGATTATCTTATTTATTGATGAAGCGCACACCATGATAGGTGCTGGTGGTCAAGCAGGGCAAAATGATGCCGCAAATTTACTTAAGCCTGCATTGGCGCGAGGTGAGCTGCGTACCATAGCCGCAACTACATGGTCTGAATATAAAAAATACTTTGAAAAAGATGCCGCTCTCGCGAGGCGCTTTCAGGTGATTAAGGTAGAAGAGCCTAGCGAAGCTCTTGCCTGTGCAATGCTGCGTGGAATGGCGCCTTTGATGGAAAAGCATTTTAATGTGCGCATTTACGATGAAGCGATTACCGAAGCGGTGAGGCTGTCACATCGTTATATTAATGGGCGTCAATTACCCGATAAAGCGATTAGCGTACTCGATAC
>CAZAHP010000064.1:0-13150 GCA_964484985.1 uncultured Methylophilaceae bacterium | reverse complement strand
GTTATATTAATGGGCGTCAATTACCCGATAAAGCGATTAGCGTACTCGATACTGCATGTGCAAAAGTGGCGCTAGGTCAGAGCACCGCCCCTGCTTTGTTGCAAAACCTAAGCAAGAAAATCGAGCGAAATCAAGCTGAAATGAATAGCCTAGGCAAAGAACAGCAGTTGGGTTTGAGCCACGAGGCGCGTCTTAAAGAGTTAAATGAGCAAACGCAGGCACTTATTGCAGAGCAGGCGGATGCAGAAGAGAGATGGCAGCAAGAAAAAGCGCTGACTGAGCAGATTAAAACCTTGCGGGCCAATATTGAAGCTGCGAACAGTGATGCTAAGCCAACTGATGTAGCAGGCGGCGCAGCTAAAAGCGCTAGCAAAAGAGGCAAAAAGAAAGAGGAGGGTGCCAATTCAGGCTTGCTTGCTGAGCTAGCGCAGTGCACGGAGCAATTAAAAGCATTGCAGGGCGAAGCACCATTAGTTGCCGTGCAGGTGGATGGCGCAATAGTCGCAGAAATTGTTTCTAGTTGGACGGGTATTCCACTAGGTAAAATGGTGACTGATGAAATTAATACTGTGCTCAAGTTAGATGAGTTGATGCAAGAGCGCGTGATTGGTCAGCCGCACGCTATTTCAGCAATTGCACAACGCGTGCGTACCTCACGCGCCAATTTAGATGACCCTAATAAACCCAAAGGCGTGTTTTTATTAGTCGGCCCCTCAGGCGTGGGTAAAACTGAAACTGCGCTAGCTTTGGCGGATATTTTGTATGGCGGCGAGCGTAAACTAGTCACCATTAATATGAGTGAATACCAAGAGGCGCATAGCGTATCTGGTCTCAAAGGTTCGCCCCCAGGCTATGTAGGCTATGGCGAAGGCAGCGTGCTCACTGAGGCGGTAAGGCGTAACCCATATAGCGTAGTGCTGCTAGATGAGGTTGAAAAAGCGCACCCAGATGTGCTTGAGCTATTCTTTCAAGTATTTGACAAAGGTGTGCTTGATGACGCTGAAGGTCGCGAGATCGACTTTAAAAACACCATTATTATTCTGACTTCAAATGTTGGCTCTAGCCAAATGATGCAGGCTTGTTTGAATAAATCACTCGAAGAATTGCCTAGCGCAGATGAGCTTGAAATGCATATTAGGCCACTTTTGGTTAAAACATTTAAGCCAGCTTTTTTAGGCAGGCTCAAAGTGATTCCATATTATCCACTGGCCGATGAGATTTTGATTGAAATCATTAAGCTCAAGTTAAGCCACATACAAAAACGTATACATATTAACCACAAAGCTGAGCTCAGCTATGATAACGCGCTTGTTGAAGCAATATTGGCACGTTGCACAGAGGTAGACTCAGGCGCGCGCAATGTCGACAATATACTGAGCGGCACATTATTACCAGAAATTGCCGAAAATGTGCTCAACCATATGGCTGCTGGCACAAGTATTAACGTGATTAAAGTAGGTGCGAATAAGCAGGGGAATTTTAAGTATTCGATTAAGTAGAGACAATTAGGTGCATCGTAAATTGATGTTTTGGTGCGCCTAAGTCATGTTTGCCTATACAATCAAGTAGCCGACTTGGTAAAATGATGAATATTGCTCAATATTTCTGTGTTACAGGCTTGTTGTGCATAAGAATCTTATTTACTCGGTTTGGTGGCAATCTATGAAAAGCATGGTGGTGGCGCTAATAAATAGCTGTTTATACATGGAGATAGCGATATGCTCTTAATGATAGACAACTACGATTCGTTTACCTATAACCTCGTACAGTATTTTGGTGAGCTAGGCCAAGATGTACAGGTGTATCGCAATGATGAAATTGACCTGAAAAAAGTGGCAGAGCTTAAGCCTCGCCATATTGTGATTTCACCAGGCCCATGTACGCCAAATGAGGCTGGCATTTCTGTGCCTTTAATCCATGAGTTTGCAGGCAAAATCCCTTTGCTTGGCGTGTGTTTGGGGCACCAAAGTATAGGCCAAGCTTTTGGCGGTAAAATCATTAAAGCTAAAACTTTGATGCATGGTAAAACCTCGCAAATTCACCATAAAAATCTTGGTGTGTTTAAAGATTTGCCTAATCCTTACACCGCTACGCGTTACCATTCATTGGTGATTGAGCGTGAGTCGATTCCTGATTGTTTAGAAATTACTGCGTGGACTGATGATGGTGAAATCATGGGTGTGCGCCATAAAACGCTAGCGGTTGAAGGGGTGCAATTTCATCCTGAATCTATTCTCACAGAGTATGGTCACGAGTTGCTAGACAACTTTTTGAAGTCTTACTAATCATGTTCAAAGCCGCACTTAATCAAGTTTTAAACCGCCAAGATTTGTCGCATGAGCAAATGCTTGCGGTGATGCAGCAGGTGATGGGCGGAGAGCTGACACCTGTGCAGATTTCTGCGCTACTCATTGCACTGCGTATGAAAGGCGAAACGGTGGATGAAATTGCCGCTGCGGCAACAGTCATGCGCGAGCTTTCAAGCAAGGTTGAGCTAGCTGATAAAGCCCATTTGGTGGATACCTGTGGCACGGGTGGCGATGGCATACAAACCTTTAATGTTTCGACTGTATCAGCTTTTGTAGCGGCTGCTGCTGGCGCCAAAGTCGCTAAGCATGGCGGGCGCTCAGTCTCATCGACTTGCGGTAGTGCTGATGTGCTTGAGGTCTTAGGTGTGAATGTGAATAAAACGCCTGATGAGGTAGCGCAAAGTGTGGCTGCAATCGGCATAGGCTTTATGTTCGCACCTAATCACCATAGTGCGATGAAGCATGCAGCTCCAGTGCGCCGTGAGCTTGGTGTGCGCACCATTTTTAATTTGCTCGGCCCGCTTACTAACCCTGCTAGTGCAAAGCGCCAAGTGATGGGCGTATTTGATAAAACATTAACTGCTAAGCTTGCGCAAGTATTGCAAAAGCTTGGTTCTGAGCATGTGCTAGTGGTGCATGGTGCAGATGGTATGGATGAAATTTCATTCACGGGCGACAGCTACATTGCTGAGTTAAAAGATGGCAAAGTGACTGAATATACGGTGAATCCTCAGCAATTTGGCATGGCTTTGCACCAACTTAAAGACATCCAAATTCAAAATGCTGAAGAATCTAAAGCCATGATTTTAGATGTGTTAGCTGGCAATCAAGGCGCGGCGCGCGATATTGTGCTGTTAAATGCAGGCGCTGCGATTTATGCGGCGGGTGTGGCAAGCAGTTTGCAAGCAGGGATTACAAAAGCAGCAGAGGTGATTGATAGCGGAGCAGCTTTAGCTAAATTAGAGGCGCTTAAAAAGCAATGAGAAGTTTTTTGCTTGTTTTGCTAGCACTTCTTGTGGCTTGCTCCCCCAGCCCGCAGTCTGCTGAGTCATCGGGTACCCAATCTGCGGTTGCGGTAAAGTCGCAAACAAAAACCTTAGATTTGGCCCCGCTGAGTGCAGCAAATGATGATAAGTATGCACAGTTCAAATCAGTGGATGAGCTCTATGCCGCTAAAGCTAGTGATGTAGCTGTTGAAGATAGTGGCAAGGTTGTTAAGCTGTTAGCAGATGATAACAAGGGTTCTAGGCATCAAAAATTTTTAGTGAAAGTAGCAAGCGGTAAAACCTTATTATTTGCGCATAATATTGATTTGGCGCCGCGCATTGATGAAATTCAGGTGGGTGATGAAATTTCATTTCGCGGCGAATATGTCTACAATCCCAAAGGCGGCGTAGTGCATTGGACGCATCATGACCCTAAAGGCCGCCACCATGCTGGTTGGATTAAACTTAACGGAAAGACTTACGAGTAAAACATGTCAGACATTTTAAATAAAATTTTAGCGACCAAACGTGAAGAAGTGGCTAAAGCCAGCGCAATTAAATCTTTAGATGCCATGCGTGCAGAGGCTTTGAGCCAGCCTGATACGCGTGACTTTGTTGGCAGTATTGTGAAAAAGGTAGACGCCAATAAACCTGCGGTGATTGCTGAAATTAAAAAAGCCAGCCCATCAAAAGGCGTGATTCGAGAAAATTTTAACCCTGCTGAAATCGCCAAAAGCTACCAAAAAGGCGGCGCAGCGTGTTTGTCAGTTCTGACTGACGAGCAATATTTTCAAGGTTCAGCACAGTATTTAAAACAAGCTCGTGCCGCATGTAAGCTACCTGTGCTACGTAAAGACTTTATGATACATCCTTACCAAATCTACGAGGCGAGAGCCATGGGTGCGGATTGTGTGTTATTGATTGTGGCGGCTTTAGAGCTTAACCAAATGCGAACATTAGAAGAAACGGCACACGACTTAGGTATGGCGGTGCTGGTAGAAGTGCATGACGCAGACGAGTTGGAGCTTGCATTACAGCTGGAAACTCCGCTCTTGGGTATCAACAATCGCAACTTGCGTACCTTTGATGTCACATTGCAGACCACGCTCGATTTGCTAGAAAAAATGCCTGAAGACCGTTTTGTGGTCACCGAGTCTGGTATTTTTACGCCAGAAGACGTGGCGCTAATGCGTAGCCACAATGTAAATGGCTTTTTAGTGGGTGAGGCGTTTATGCGTCAGGATGACCCCGGCGCCGAACTCGCTCGCGTATTTGCGTGATTTTTATATTGTGAGCGAATAGCTGCGTTGTCGAAACTCGTCGTACAGCTTGTACTGCCTTCGTTTCTCCGCCTTGCTCTTCACTCACACTATAAAAATTTAAGAACCCTTGCCTAGGTGAGTGATCTTAGAATTAATAAAGTGATAAAAAACTGAGGGCTTCAATCATGACCAATCAATTTCTAGCAATCCGCCCGCGCCGCATGCGTAAAGACGAGTTTTCGCGCCGTTTGATGCGTGAAAATGTGCTAACGACCAATGATTTAATCTACCCAGTATTTGTATTAGAAGGTGAGAACCGTACCGAAGCGGTTGCGTCTATGCCGGGCGTGGAACGCCAAAGTATAGATGTTTTACTAAAAACGGCAGCAGAGTGCGTTAAGCTTGGTATTCCCGCTTTAGCGATTTTTCCAGTAGTGCCGCAAGAGTTTAAAAGCCTAGACGCGGCCGAAGCTTTCAACCCTAACGGCCTTGTACCACGCACTGTTAAAGCCCTCAAAGCCGCATTTCCAGAGTTAGGCGTGATTACTGACGTTGCGCTAGACCCCTACACCACGCACGGCCAAGATGGCTTAATTGATGAAACGGGCTATGTGCTAAATGATGAAACCGTAGAGGTTTTAGTCAAACAAGCTTTATGCCATGCAGCCGCTGGTGCGGATGTTGTAGCCCCTTCGGATATGATGGATGGGCGCATAGGTGCAGTACGTGACGCTTTAGAAGAGCATGGTTTTATCTACACCCGCATTCTCGCGTACTCCGCCAAATACGCTTCTGCATTTTACGGCCCTTTTAGAGATGCCGTAGGCTCATCTGCTAATTTAGGCAAAGGCAATAAATACAATTACCAAATGGACCCTGCTAACTCCGATGAGGCGATTAAAGAAGTTGCGCTAGATATTGAAGAGGGCGCAGATATGGTGATGGTGAAACCTGGTATGCCGTATTTAGACATTGTGCGCCGAGTTAAAGATGAATTTGGCGTGCCTACTTACGCCTATCATGTCAGTGGCGAGTATGCCATGCTTAAAGCCGCGGCGCAAAATGGCTGGCTAGATGAAAAAGCTTGTGTGTTGGAGGCTATGCTGGGTTTCAAGCGCGCTGGAGCAGATGGCGTATTGACTTATTATGCGATGGATGTGGCTCGGTGGCTCAAGGGCTAAACTAAGCCTTGCTGGCCATATTGTTCCAAAATTTTAATAACATTTGTAAGCCCTGAGATGCTTCTGAGTGCCGTTCAACTTCATGTACTTTTTCTCTCCAGCCATAGTGCGCCAGCTCTTGTATAAAACCTTCAGGCGCTCTGCAAAAACCCATATACCAGTCTGAGCAATAGCGTTTATCAGTAAAATCATGATACAACTCCATGATAATAGTGTGGCTGGTGGCATTTTTAATGCGCTCATATACTAGCGCCATATGCTGAGCTGAGCCCTCAATGTACTGAAAGAAAAAACCTGGGTTATAAAGTAACACGCCAGTAATATCATGGCCTTGATTGAAGCTGCGTGCATCTAAAAGTATTTTATCAATCTCTTGAGGGGTGAGGTCTTTATTGGTGCGGCTTAAATAAGCGATTGCTTTAATTTCACTCATAACTCTTTATTGCTTTCTATCCGATTTCTTACAAGTCACCCTAACGTGCTTGTATTAAAGTTATAAACAACCACATTTTAAGCAGCTTCGTTTGCAGCTAACCTGAACCAAAACTCTTGCAGCATTTTTAAACCTAGAGATTCTTTTGCATATTTTGTAACAGAAGGAATTTGATTTTGCCATTCAGCATGTATCAGTGCTTGCATTTTGCTTTTAGGTAAGTAACAAAAGCCCATAGTCCAACTATTAAAATAGCGTTTTTTAGAGTATTCATTAGCCAGTTCAATAATGCAGGTGTGCTGCTTGGCATTTTTAATGCGGTCATAGACCTTTGCCACACTTTCTGGAGAGCCTTCAAAAAATTGAAAGAAGGTGTTTTTTTGGCAAACTAAAACACCTGTGACGCCTGCTTCTAAATTGAAAGTACGCGCATCTAGCAAAAGAGCATCAATTTCGGCGGTGCTAAGAGGCTTTGTGGCCGCACTTACGTATGCGATATATTGATAGGTCATGACATAACCTTTTTAAAGGTATTGAACGCAATAATGTAAACACTATAAAGCTAAGTGTATTTTATAGCAAGGGGTTTGGGTTTGTAACTCAATGAATTTTAAAGTTATTTAGTCATTTTGTGGTGGGCCTTTAAAAGGTTTAGGCCGCAAACCTTTAGCTGGCGCGGATAGCAAGGGTATTAAGCCATATTTTAGATTAGACCAAGTGATGAGATGTCTCAGACTTTAAACTCTAGCCAAGTATGCTGGCTAAGTCTGCTAGCCTTGTTTTAATAAAGCCTGCAGTCCCGCTGTGTCGAGTCTTTCAGCATTACTGCCATTTGTTGGGTTTTTGGTTGAAACGCGGATGTCATTGAACTCAAAAACGCTCAGTTTGATGAGGCCATTAGGGCCTTCTAGGGTGAAAACGGGGACTTTTTGGCGGTCAGTGCGGTCACGTTTGCCGTCGTTTTGGGTGCGGTAAGCTTTCTCGTTGGTATCGTAGTCAATTTGTTGGTTGAGTAAGAAGATCTCGACTTCTTTAGCGCTGTCGGCAAAGAGGTGGATGTGAGTCTCTGCGTATTTGCCAGCTGTGCCCTGCAGCACTGTGCCCGTAAGGTGCGGGTTAAATCTTTGTAGCAGTTGCATGGCAATAAGCGCGTCTTGCCTGAGTTGGCGTAGCGCTTCTGGCTGGTCTTCACTATAGAGCTCGTGATAGAGGCGAACTTCTTCTTCTACCTCGGCGTTGGTGGGTAGGGCGTTGTTTTCAAGCAGGCCAAGTTGGCGGCCTGCTTTTTTTTTGGCGTAGGCGTAGTCAGAAATGCCGTCTTCGGCCATCATGCGCGCAGCGGCCTGAGCAACGCGCTGACGAAGTTGCGAGGGTTTGTTGTCTTTTGCCATGTTGTTTAAAATAGTTGTTCAGCTGGAGGCCACGTGCCGCCAGACTGTTGAGGTGCTGGTGTAGTAGCTTTGTTTTGGTGCGTGGGTGGTGTGGCCGCTGGCGCTGCGGGCACAGGCGCCCCAGCTGGGGCAGCGCCTAGGTTGTTTGAAGTGCTGGGGGCTGGTGGAGCCTCAGTGTCAACATTGGGCATTGCTTGATCTTCAGGTGTGCCTTCTAATGGTGGTAAGGGTTCACCCATCGCTGGCATGTACTCATGATAGAAGTAGTCAAAATAACCTTCCTCGTCGTCGTTGACAGGCTTGCCTGAATAAGTACCTACTTTTACTGCTTCTACGCCCACTGGGACTCGATATGGTTTGTCAGGTACATTTTTTAGAGCTGTGGTCATGTAATCTACCCAAATTGGCAAAGCTGCTTTGCCGCCCGTTTCATCATGGCCTAGTGTTTTTGGTTTATCAAATCCTATCCAAGCAACTGCAACTTGAGTTGGGTTGAACCCTGCAAACCATGCGTCACGAGCATCGTTAGTTGTGCCGGTTTTACCAGCTAAGTCATTGCGACCAATTGTTTTGGCGCGAGTAGCTGTGCCAATGCGAACCACGTCTTGCATCATGGATGTCATTAAAAATGCATTGCGTCCATCGATCACTCGGCGAGCCCCTTGAGCTGCTATGCTAAATTTAGTTTGCTCAATGACTTTGCCTTTGCTATCAGTGATTTTGCTAATGATTTGTGGTTTGATTTTATACCCGCCATTGGCAAAAACAGCGTAGCCCCCAGCCATTTGCCAAGCAGTTACAGAACCTGCACCTAAAGCCATGGTGAGATAAGCTGGGTGATCTTTTGCAGAAAAACCAAAACGCGTGATGTAGTCTTGAGCGTAGTGCACGCCAATGGCTTTAAGTAACCTAACAGATACCATGTTTTTTGATTTCGTGAGCGCAGTACGAATTCTAATCGGGCCATCGTATTTGCCGTCATAGTTATGAGGTGACCATACTTGGCCATCACCTCCTACGACGGTGATAGGTTCGTCGTCTACTAAGTTGGCGGGCATAAATCCTTGTTCTATCGCCGCTGAGTAAATAAACGGTTTAAAGCTTGAGCCTGGTTGACGCCATGCCTGAGTCACATGGTTAAATTTGTTGCGATTAAAGTTAAACCCACCCACTAAAGCGGTAATTTCACCTGTTCTTGGGTCTAGTGCAATCAGGCCAGATTCTACCTGTGGAAGCTGAGAAATAAACCAAGTGTCGTTTTTACGCAACACTCGTATGCGAGCACCCTCAACTAGCTTTCTGTTATGAGGGTCTTTCTCAGCCAAGGTTTTT
This sequence comes from uncultured Methylophilaceae bacterium, assembly GCA_964484985.1. Lineage (GTDB taxonomy): Bacteria > Pseudomonadota > Gammaproteobacteria > Burkholderiales > Methylophilaceae > CAZAHP01. Next base: position 4,256 of record CAZAHP010000064.1, on the reverse strand, counting down.
TTAACCAAATCCAAGCCTTTGTCGCTAATTGAAATAATTTCACCATCTTTCATGTAAGCTTTCACTAGATTGGGCGAGATTTGAGTGATAATGGCTGGCGTTAAACCATTAAAATCTTCCAAATCCTCAAGCTCAGAGTCAAGTGAAGGGTGGTTCGCTAAATTTATTATTTTTTCTGGGCCACGATAACTATGGCGTTGGTCGTAGTCTAAAATGCCCTGAATAACTGCTTGATTTGCAGCCTCTTGGTTTACTTTGCGTACTGTTGTGTATACCCGCATTCCGCTGCTATAGATGGCATCTTGATACCGTTCGTACATGGCTTGACGTATGATTTCAGCAACATAATCAGCTGAGACGTCTGTCACCTTGCGCGACGCTTTAAAGCGTAACTTTTGCTCAGTGGCTTGTTTGTAGGTGGATTCGTCAATAAAACCAAAGCGATACATGTCGTGCAAAACTTCGTGTTGCCGTGAGATAGCACGTTTAGGATTGGTAAAAGGGTTGTAGCTTGAAGGCGCTTTTGGCAAGCCAGCCAAAAGCGCAGATTCGGCTAATGTTAAGTCTTTAAGCGGTTTACCAAAATAGGTTTGTGACGCTGCAGCAAAACCATAAGAGCGCTGACCTAAATAAATCTGATTAACATAAAGCTCTAATATTTGGTCTTTACTCAGATTGTGTTCAATTTTAAGGGCAAGCAATGCCTCATTAACCTTGCGTTTTAAACTGCGCTCGCTCGATAAGAAGAAGTTACGCGCAACCTGCATGGTAATCGTGCTCGCCCCCTCTTTTGATTTGCCCGAGGCATTATTGAAAATGGCGCGCAATATGCCGTGAGTATCAACCCCGCTATGAGAATAGAAACGACGGTCTTCAATGGCCAGAACAGCATTTTTCATGTTGATTGGCATATCTGCAATACCAATAAAGGCGCGTCGTTCCTCACCAAATTCACCAATTAAGTAACCATCATTGGTATACACCCTAAGTGGAATTTTAGGGCGGTAATCAGTCAATGCTTCTAGTGATGGCAGCCCTGGATAAATTAGAGCTGCTGCTAAAATAATGAGCGCTGCGCCCACAAAAGCTAACACCACAGGCGCTAGAAATAAGAGTTGCCACCATTTTTTAAAGTTCATTAGCTTAAGTTGCTTATAGTTAAATTGGAGATAAGAGGCATTATAGTCGGCTAGACTAACATTTAAAAAATAAAAAAAAGCTTTACACTAGTTATAGTTGTTGCTAGCATTTAACGTAAATTATCACTATGTTGTGTAACTAACCAATAATGAAAGGGAATTTCAATTTGAAATTCGACTTTTTTTCAGATAAAACGCCGCCGTTAATTGGTGTAGATATTAGCTCTAGTTACGTAAAAATGGTAGAGCTAAGTAAAACTAGTAATGGTGCGTATGTGCTTGAGGGCTACTCAGTCGCTCCGATTACTAAAGATGCGGTAGTTGATGGAAATATCGCTGAACTAGAGCAGGTTGTTGAGGGCGTTAAGCGCGCTTGGAAGCTACTTGGTAGTAATGAAAAGCGTGCGGCCTTGGCCTTGCCAGCTGCGGCAGTGATTAGTAAAAAAGTCATTATGGCCGGGGGTCTTAGAGACGAGGATATGGAACTGCAGGTGGAGGCAGAGGCCAACCAATACATCCCGTTCTCATTGGAAGAGGTGAATATCGACTTTCAAATTATTGGCCCCGCGCCAAATAATTCTGAAGAGGTTGAGGTGCTGATTGCTGCCTCAAGAAAAGAAAAAATTGAAGATCGAGTGGCTGCCGCAGAAGGCGCTGGCTTGAAGGCCATCGTGATGGATGTTGAATCTTACGCTGCCGAAGCAGCCTACACATTAGCCTCCAATCAACTACCTAGTCGCGGCGCAGAACAAACGGTCATGATAGTCGATATTGGTGCTGTGATGATGCATGTCAATGTGATGCATGACAACTCATCAGTATATACACGAGAGCAAAGTTTTGGTGGGGCTCAACTCACACAAGAAATTCAGCGTCGCTACGGCCTTTCACTAGAAGAGGCGGAGATTGCAAAACGTAAAGGCGGATTGCCTGAGAGTTATGATATAGAGGTGTTACAACCATTTACCCAGAATCTAGCCTTAGAGGTGGCGAGAGCGCTGCAATTTTTTACCAGCTCTACTCAGTACAATAGCGTAGATCATATATTGTTGGCTGGTGGTTGTGCTGCAATACCTGGTGTGGATGTTGTGGTGCAAGAGCGTACACAAGTCAATACTATGGTGATTAACCCCTTCAATGGTATGGGTTTGGCGCCTAGATTAAAACAGCAACAGGTTGCCATAGACGCGCCTGCTTTGTTAATCGCATGTGGTTTAGCGATGAGGAGTTTTGACTAAATGATGCGCATTAATCTATTACCTCATCGTCAAATTAAGCGAGCAGAGCGTCAACGCCAGTTTAGTCTGTTGAGTGCTCTGTCCCTGGTGGCGGGTGCAGCCATTGTGTTTATGGGCTACACCATCATCGACTCTCGTGTGAGTGCTCAGGTTGAGCGGAACTCTCGTTTAGAGGCGGCCAATACCAAACTTGATAAAGAAATTGCCGAGATTAAAGACCTGAAAGACAAAATTCAAGACTTGCTTGCACGTAAGCAGGTTGTAGAGAATTTACAAAGTAATCGCAGCCAAGCTGTGGTTGTTTTGGATGAGCTTAGTAGAAAATTGCCAGATGGCACTTATTATAAGACTATCAAGCAGCAGGATGCGCAAATTGATATTACGGGGATAGCCGATAATAATGCTAGGGTTGCGAGTTTTGTGCGTAATCTTGGTATGTCGCAGTGGATGGAGTCTCCCAATCTCGTCGAGATTAAATCTGTGGTAATTAATACGCTGAAATATAATGAATTTACGCTCAATGTGAAGCTGAAATCCCCTCAAAAACCAGAAGACGAAGGTGGTGCAAGTGCAGCGAAAGTTGGCGGAGTGGCGGAGTCTAAGTCATGAACTTAAATGAAATTGATATCAACAATATAGACTTCAAAAATGCAGGTAGCCTACCGTTTCCTGTTCAGGCAGGTATGTTGCTTTTTATACTTCTTTTTGTGATAGGGGCTGGTTACTGGTTCCTATGGAGCGACTCTTTAGCTCAGTTAGATCAGGCAAAAGCTAAAGAAACAGAGTTGCGTGAAGTCTTCCTTAATAAAAAAAGGCAATCCATTAATTTGGAGTTGTACAAAGAGCAAATGGTTGATGTTGAGCGGACGTTTGGCGCACTGTTGAAGCAGTTGCCTGATAAGTCCCAAATGGACGCATTGCTAACCGACATTAACCAAGCAGGTTTAGCGAGAGGTTTGGAGTTCGATTTATTTAAACCTAGTGATGAAGTGATTGGTGATTTTTACGCAGAGAAGCCGATTTCAATTAGGGTCTTTGGCACTTATCATGACTTAGGTGCCTTTGCTACGGATATATCTAAGTTATCCAGAATCGTGACACTTAATAATTTGAATATTACAGTCAAAGAGTCAAAAGAAGCAAAAGATGGTAAAGACAAATCAGGCAGCGCTAAAAGCGGTGTTCTGGTCATGGAGGCGGTAGCCAAGACTTACCGTTACCTTGATGCGAGCGAAGTAGCAAGCAAAAAGAAAAATGATAAAAAACCAGGACAATAGGGATAACAATATGCAAAAAGCAATTTCAAAGAAGGGAGATCATTAAGTGAGTTATCAACGCTTATTGGTGCTTCAACTCTGCTGCATGTTGTTAGCATGTGGGAATGATGAGGGTGATGATTTGGATCGCTTTATGCGGGATGCCGCAAATGATATGCATCCTAAAATTCAAGCTCTACCTGAAGTTAAACCCTACATCCCTTTGCAATATAACGCGGATGGGGTTTTGGTTGACCCTTTTCAAGCAAGAAAAATTAAGGGGTCTGGCGCTGGGTCCTTGCAGCCTGATATGAACCGGCCAAAAGAGGTTTTGGAGTCATACCCTTTGGAGAGCTTAAAGTTTGTTGGCTTAATCGAAAAGTCTAAGCTTAAGTATGGGTTGGTCGAAGTACCCGATAAAACCGTGCAGCAAGTGCGGGTGGGTAATTACTTAGGCCAAAATTTTGGTATGGTTACTGCCATCACTGAGAATGGTTTGACGATTAAAGAAATTGTTCAAGATGAAATCACTGGTGATTGGGTAGAACGTGCAGCCAGTCTCGAATTACAAGAGTAATGGCAAGTTTATAGGTGGATACAATGAAAATGACAACACGAATGAA
>CAZAHP010000063.1:0-15393 GCA_964484985.1 uncultured Methylophilaceae bacterium | reverse complement strand
GATGAGGAGCAAATGGAGCAAAAAAGCCATAGCCCTCTTCAACTTTCTCTTCTTCGCCTGCTGGAGGGGTAAAGAATCCATAACCCTCTTCTTCATGCACTTCTACTTTTTCTGCTACGGCAGCTGGCTCAGTTGCCGCAGGAGCACTAGGGGCTGCGCCACCCTGCGCCATCAATGGTTTAATCACCATATCACCTGGGTCAATCACAAATGAGCAAATAGAAATAATATCGGCCGTTGTGCACTCTTCAGACTTAATAATAAATTCGTAACGGCCGTTCTCTAATTGTTTAGTCTCAACCTCACCTAACAAAGCGAGCTCTTCTTTTAGATTTTTAAAGTCTTTTTCGGTAATTTCAGGCATGAGCACACTGAAGCCTGCATCGTCTCCCGTTGCAACTGCTTCTGCTACAGCAACAGGAACTGCCACTGCTACTGGCGCCGCCGCAACTGGTTCAGGTATAGACTCTACTTCAGCTGCTGCGGCGACTTTAGGTGCTGGCGTAAGCACGATGCCGCCCGCTTCAGAAAGTGACTTCAACATCATTTTGACGTCTGCCACTTGGTCTTGGTCTACTGGCGCTGCACTTCTGTGTCCATCCAGCTCCATTTTTAAGACATCTTTTGCAGCTAAAAACGCGTCAACATGCTCAGCAGTGAGTGCCATTTCATTCTTACGAATTTTATCGAGCAGGTTCTCTAGAACATGGGTAATCTCAGTCATGTCCATAAAACCAAATGTTGCCGCACCACCTTTGATTGAGTGCGCCGCACGGAAGATTGCGTTTAGCTCTTCCATCTCAGGCTGCGCAAGATCAATGGCTAGCAATAGGCGCTCTGCCTCGGCTAACAGTTCTTCGGCTTCATCAAAGAACACCTCGTAAAACTGACTCATATCTATTGTCATTTTTAAGCTCCGTATTTATTTTTACAGCTATTTATTGCTACTTTTAGCTGACATCAGCAGCTCAAGGCTGCTGCATCAGTACTTAATATCAGTTAAGACCCAATTACTTTTTGCACAACTTCTATCAGGCGCTTAGGGTCAAACGGTTTAACTAGCCATCCGTTTGCACCCACCGCTTTGCCCTTGGCTTTCATTTCATCACTTGATTCTGTGGTGAGCATTAAAATAGGTACGCGTTGATAGGTTGCTAAGTCTCTTAAATTTTTAATTAAGGTTAGCCCGTCCATCACAGGCATATTTTGGTCTGTGAGCACAAGGTCTACGGTCTTTTCTTTTGCTTTATCAAGCCCATCTTGACCATCAACCGCTTGCACTACGTTGTAGCCCGCTGCTTGTAAGCTAAAAGCCACCATTTGGCGTAATGACCCTGAGTCATCTACTGCTAATATCGTTTTTGCCATCTTGTTTTCCCACCTTAATCATTTATCGGAAACTTACTGCTATTACTTGAAAGTGTGATTTAAAATAAATCTACATCACCACAATCCATGTCTCTTTGCTTCACGGTTTGCCGCAAGCCACCTTCTAGTTGTGTGCTGCCAGTACTTAAAATCTCGCTCATTTGCTTTAAAAGTACGTCAATTTCTTCATACTTATGCTCTACTACCATTTCATCCCATTGCGCTAGCAACTCATTAAACAAACTACGCAAACCACTCACACGTTTAACCGTGCGCGCATTGAGCTGTGTGGTTAAATCATGAAACTGCAAACCTGTCACCACTCGATTCACCTCTGTACCTATACTTTGTCGGTACTGTTCTACTTCTTCTTTAATCTGATTAGGCAATTGATGCTCTTGCATCACTTTTTCTAGGTACTCTTGCTGCTCTATCACCACACGGTGTACTGCCATAAAACTTGCACCAAGTTTTTCTATCGCCTCAGCCAACAAAAAAGAGGTGTGATGCAAATCAGCCTCTACTTCTGAAAGATGTTGGCCTCCGTGCTCAGCGACTCCTGAAAGTAAGCGCCTCAATTCCAAAACTGGTAGCGACTTATCCATAGCATATCCTTAATTTCTATTTGTTAATCTTGTAAACAAGTGATTAAACCCTTGTTAATTTAAAGCTTTACTTTAATGAGCCTAAGTAAGATGGCGGTTTTTTCTCCATGCCAGGCTTAGTATCAACTGCATCACTTCCAGCCCCTGCCGCACCCTCTGCACTCAATGCTTCTGGCTCGACAGGTGAGCCATCTTTTACAATCGCATCTTCAGTCTGCTTATTCATCACAATAATGCTAATGCGACGATTAACCGGGCTTAGTGGGTCTTGTTTATCAAACAAGACAGCCGATGCCAGCCCCACAACTCGCAACATTTTGTCTTCATTCATGCCACCTGCCACCAACTCTCGACGTGAAGCATTTGCTCTGTCTGAAGAAAGCTCCCAGTTACCGTAGCCAGTCCCATCATGACCATATGCCGAAGCATCGGTATGGCCAGATAGGCTAATTTTGTTCTGTACGCCATTCAGCATTTGCCCAATTTCTCGCAAAATTTGCTTGGTATAAGGCTGTAGCTCAGCTTTAGCTAAAGCAAACATTGGTCGATTTTTTTCGTCCACGATTTGTATGCGCAAGCCCTCAGAAGTAATATCTAATAAAAGCTGGTTTTTAAACTGCTTGAGTACCACGCTGGCCTCAATCGCAGACTCAATTTTGCTTTTTAAATCTTGTAACTTTGCTTTTTCTAACTTTTCAAGCTCAGCCTTCGCCATTTGCAAATCACCCGCACCTGAAGTTGGCTTGTACTCAATCACGTCTATCTTCTTATCGGGTGCATTGTCCCCATTCTTTACCTGCCCCTTTTGTTTTGTTAAATCTTTTCCACCACCTTTAAGAATAATGGCGCTACTTCCTTCACCAGTGCCGCCTGCCAGCGCCACTTTGAGAGGTGTTTTAAAATATTCAGAGATCCCCTCTTTTTGTGCTTTGGTTGTTGAGCCAAGCAGCCACATGAGTAAGAAAAAAGCCATCATCGCTGTCACAAAGTCAGCATAGGCAATCTTCCAAGCACCCCCATGCGCGCCGCCCCCGCCTTTTTTAATCTTTTTGATTACTATCGGTCTGACGTCTTCAGCCATAATGTGACTCTTTAGCGTGAGTTAAGAATAAATGCATCATTTTGATTTGGCCTGTTTTATAAACTCTTCAAGCTCAGTAAATTTAGGGCGCTCTGTTGAATAAAGTACTTTTCGACCAAACTCAACTGCAATCGCTGGTGCAAAACCATTGAGACTGGCCAACAAAGTCACCTTAACGGTTTGATACACCTTAGTGCCCTCTTCTAATTTTTGCTCTAAAACGCCAGATAGTGGACCAACGAAGCCATAGGCAAGCAAAATCCCCAAGAAAGTACCTACTAAAGCGTGCGCAATTAAAATACCAAGTTCGGCAGGTGGTAAGGCCACGTTTTCCATGGTGTGCACCACACCCATCACCGCAGCAACAATACCGAAAGCTGGCAAGCCGTCACCTAGCTTAGCCACGCAATGCACAGGCACATGGCCTTCCATATGATGCGTTTCAATTTCGTTATCCATCAGGTTTTCAATCTGCATCGGGTCCATATTGCCTGATGTCATGAGGCGTAGATAATCAGTAATAAACTCCACCAAATGATGGTCGTGCAAAATTTTTGGGTACTTGCCAAACAGTGCACTTTCTTCGGGATTTTCTACATCGTTTTCAATCGACATCATGCCGTCTTTACGTATCTTGGTCAGAATCTCAAAGAGCAAAGCCAACAAATCAAGATATAAAGCTTTATTGACATGAGAGCCTTTAAATAAGGTTGGTAGCGCTTTTACAGTCGCTTTAAGCGCTTTTGGCTCGTTACCAACGACAAAAGCACCTAATGCGCCACCAAAAATCATCAACACCTCTAAAGGTTGCCATAAGCCACCTAAATGACCGCCCGCGAGTGCGTACCCCCCAAACACAGTACCCACAACGACAACATACCCAATAATCACGAACATATGCTCAAACTCCAGTAGATGGTTTTTATTAAAGCCGCTTTATTACATGAGATAAGAATAGCCCGCATTGACCATAACTCATCTTAAGAACAAAGCCGTATTCACTGACTTGCTTCACAATTTACGACGCTAAAGCCGATAACTTGAGCAGCACTTTTAATAACAACAAACATCTGATTAAATGAGAAAAAATATGCGCAAGATATGCGTCTAAGGTGGGCTAAAGATTTAATGCGATTTTTTTGATTTGGCCGAGCTTAAGCCTTAGGTATCAGGCTTGCAGTTAGCGACTTGTGCTTTAGCAGAAATCGCCCTAAAACTGCCAAACATAGATAGGTGGAGTACTAGCGTTGATTTGTAGTACTTTACTTGGTGTGACATTGGGTATCACAAACTCATAACTCACAAGCTGGCTACCCTTCACCATCTCAGCTTGTGCTTTTTGCCACAAACCAGGCATAGCGGCTGGTGATAAATAAGCAAATATAATATCGTATTCAGCAAAGTTCAGCGTGTTGTAGTCCCCAAAGCTAAAACGCACGCCAGACTTTTTAACAAAAGCACGCACTATGCTAATTAGCCAAGGTAATGGCGCAATTTCTATCCCCTGAAATCGGCTATCAGGTCTCTTGTTTGCGAGGTACATGCTCAAATCACCCAAACCGCTACCAATATCTATCATGCGGATGCTTTTATTTTTTGGCATTAGTGTTTCAACTTGCAGCCACACCTTTAAGCGTGATGGATAAAATGGCACTTGTGTGCGAAACGTTGTCCAAAACAAGCTTAAACTGAACAAAAACCCCACTAAATATATCCATGAGGGCAATTGAAGTCCATGAAGCACCCAAGCTGCGATTGGGAAAAAAAACAAGATGAAACGCCACCACCGGTCTAAATTAACCACAATCGCCAACATCACAGACAATGTTGCCTGTAGTAGCACAAATGCAAAAGTGCTATAGGTCGAAATTCGCATTAAATTAAGTATTGGAAGCGCTAACAAAGCAGCAGCAATCGCAACAATCAATGCTAAATAGGCAGGTTTTAGCTTGGTAAGTTGATGCAGTCTTAAACCAGAAAATAAAGAAAATTGCCTCACATCGCCAGCCGAGGAGTGCTGACGACGTGAGGTCTTAATTAAACCAGAAGTATCATATAACTCAGGAGATTGAGTATTCATCACATCAACTACTTTAACAAACTACTACTACTTGGGCACCACAAAAAACCGCTCATTATGCACTTACAGCAGCCTGCTCGGCATCGAGTACATAGGTTTTAGCAATCTTGGTTTTGCCTGCACGTGACGGCACATGACAAATACCACATACATAATCTTTATTAAGATCGTAGCTGTTCACTACAAACTTACCGCCACAACATTTACAAGCTTCCATCTTTAACATTTTGCTCTCAACAAAACGTACTAGCGTCCATGCTCTAGTCAAAGATAGTACTGGTTCATCTTTGCTATTGCTTGTCACTTGTTCTAAATAAATTTTATATGCCTTAATAATCGCAACTATGCCTTTAACATCTGCATACTCAATCAAAAATTGATGGATATTCAAGAAAATAGAAGAGTGAATATTAGGCTGCCATGTTAAAAACCAATCGGTTGAAAATGGCAACATGCCTTTGGGAGGCGAAACGCCCTTAAGCTCTTTATACAGCTTAATTAAGCGCTCACGTGACAAACTAGTTTGTGACTCTAACAACTGTAAACGAGCACCTAACTGAATTAGCTCAATTGCAAGCTGTATTTGTGCAGATTCTTCTACTACGCTTTTCTTAATCATCTTGTGCTCCAATCTTATTCTTTGATTTGGCTTTATTTTTTACTGCTGATTTATCCCTGATCCATCTCCACATCTAGCGCAAAGTTTAATTTCTTAATTAAAAATCAAACTTTGCACTAGTAGCTCACTACTCAAGCAACAGCCTCAACAGATTGACCAGCCATTAATACAACAGCGTGTGCATTTGCTAATGAACGTTCTTTATTATGTGTAGTCAACATATTCAAGATGGTGGTGTCTTCGAAGCGGAATCGTGCTAACATCATTTGTGAGTTAGCAAGTTTTGTCAGCTGTGAATTGCTCAAGCCATCTAACAAGTTTGCAATGTCTTTGCTAATACCTAAGCGGAAAATAGCAGACGCTTTGTCTTCACGAATCATTTGCTGTGCAAGCATAAGATAGTTCAAATTTGCATCACGAATTTCAGACATTGTTTCAATAGTAGTCATTTTATTTTCCTTTTCAAAAGTCTTATTAATGTTTTAAAAGTGCTTACAACATGAGTTGCACTTTGAACCTTTTTAAAAAAGAAAAATATGGGTGTCTGTCGGTATTTTATGTAAGGCGCGCGGAATGGGGAATGTAGGTGTTCGTCTTACAGACTCACCTGTGGATTAATTTAACGATAAAAATCAATGTGTTAATAAAAGCATATAGCAAAAAAACGCCTGCTTTCCACAATTTACTCACAGAATCTTCACATATATTTTAAAAAAAGTTTATATATGCATGCCTAACGGTTGATATTTGTAAAACTTGAGTGTTTAATTAACAAATAATAAGTTTTTCTAATAAATAGTATTTACTCCTTAAACGGATAGGCCTAAGTCATGCTTAATGCCCTGCAAGAAAATGAGTTAGTTGGGTCTTCAACTACAGACTCAACCTTTAACCTATTCGCCATTTTGGCGGCCGTATCAAAAGACGTGTATTTGATTGATGCAAACACCTTACACTTCGTAACTGCCAGTTCTAGTGGTTTAAAACATTTAAATCGCACTATCAAAGAGCTACAAAGTCTGACGGTCGAAGATGTGTTTTATCAACACACCAATGTTTCACTTAAACATAAAATTGCTAAACTCAGACAGCTAACAACTGCTGTTGAGCCTATTCTTTCAGTAAAACAACAACATAATGACCATAATAGTGAGTTAAAAATGGTCTATGTTAAAAACTTAAATAAAGAAGTATTAGTTGCTATCCATGACAGCACAAATGGCTCTGCACAGAGCATTTCACGCTATCAAGAGATTATTTCAGATATTCCGAGTTTGGTATTTCAAGCACAACTTAATGCTGATCAGTCACTTATATTTAATTATCTCAATGAAGGCTGTAAACCACTTTTAGGTATAGAGCCTCAAGCACTCTTAGACTCACCTACAAAACTAATCGATATTATTCTCCCTAAAGATAGGGCGTCGTTTATTAAAAGCATGCAGACTTCAGCTAAAAACCGATTAGTTTGGAATTGGGAAGGTGGCTTATGGATTGAAGAATGGCAAGACGTTAAACTCGTTAACTTACGCGCTAACGTTAGAGTCAATAGCACGGGTGATTTGCAGTGGGGTGGTGTTATCACCAATATTAGTCAGAGCAAAAAAGAAAAGCATGAGTTAGATGAAATGACCTCACGCTTTCAAGCCATCGTATCTAATATACCTAGCCTAGTCTTTCAGTGCTATCTCAATAATCAAAATGAACTCACCTTTAACTATTTAAGTGATGGCTGCCAGGCGCTATTAGGTGTAGATGCAGAGATAATTTTTAATAAATCCAACACCTTATTTGATTTAATTCTGCCCAAAGACCGTGCTTCATTTCTACAGTCAATGAAAGCTTCTGCAGAAAATTTAGAAGTTTGGAATTGGGAGGGCGGGCTCTGGATTGAAGAGTGGCGAGATGTGAAGCTCGTCAATTTAAGAGCGACCGCTCAAATGAACAGCCATGGTCACATACAGTGGGGTGGCGTCATCACCAACATTACGCAAAGTAAAAAAGAAAAGTTAGAGTTAGACGAGATGACCTCGCGCTTTCAAGCCATCGTATCAAATATTCCTAGCTTAGTTTTTCAATGCTACCTTAATCAAAGTAATTTTCTAACATTTAACTATCTAAGTGATGGTTGTCGCGCCCTACTCGGTTTAGAGGCTGAGGAGCTGCTTGCTGACTCTATGCTTTTACTTAACCTTGTACTCCCTAAAGACCGTGATTCATTTATTAAATCTATGCAAGAATCTGCTAAAGAACTCGTTGTTTGGAACTGGGAGGGAGGGCTTTGGATAGAAAAGTGGCAAGACGTTAAACTGGTCAATCTGCGTGCAACCGCCCGAATCAATGCACTTGGCACAGTACAATGGGGCGGTGTGATTACCAATATTACACAAAGTCAAAATGAAAAGCGCGAGATTGAAGAATCACACAAACAATTAGCAGAGTTATCCTCACATATGGCGCTGGTCAAAGAGCAAGAGCGTTTGCGCATTGCACGAGAAATACATGATGACTTAGGCGGCAACCTCACTGCGATAAAAATGGGCTTAGCATCACTGATCAATGCGCTCCCTAAGGACCAAATCGACCTTATACAAAAAACTAAGCAATTAGAGCATATTGTAGACAAAACCTTTGATGACGCTCATAGAATTACCAGTGATTTACGCCCCAATGTTTTAGAGCTAGGCATAGTCGCAGCGCTTGAATGGCAATCTAAAGAGTTTGAAAAACAAATAGGTATTCCATGTGACTTTCATACTAATAATGAAAATATAGAAATCACAACTGACCAAGCCATTGTCTTATTTAGAATCTGCCAAGAAGCCACTTCTAATATTGCAAAACATGCAAATGCTAATTTAGTAGAAATCTCATTGATGTGTGAGCCTAATACCATTACCTTAGAAATTCACGATGACGGCATAGGTATTGCTCCCGCAAATAAGCTAAAGAAAAATGCTTTTGGTCTGCGCGGCATGGCAGAACGAGTGAGTGCTGTAGGTGGTGAGTTTGCAATTAAAAGTACAAAAGATAAAGGTACTACAATCTGCGTAAAACTAAATTTGTAATAAAGTGTAAATATTCATCTCGACAAGCCTCGACTTATCTATTCTAATTGTTTCACTTATGTTTACATTAGTGCATACTACACAACAGCAGGTTTTTATCGTATCAATTAATTAGAATAAACGCACAGTTCAACGTTAGCAAAAAATACATGTCTGATATTATCAAAATCCTTATTGCTGATGACCACTCTATATTAAGAGAAGGCCTCAAACAGATACTACTAGAGTCAGGGGACATTGTTGTCGTTGGCGAAGCTCAAACGGCCAATGAAGCAATTACAAAAGCGCGTACTACTGACGCAACTGTTATGCTACTCGACATATCCCTACCCGATAAAAACGGTATTGAAGCGCTTAAGATTATTAAAAAAGACAACCCCAGCCTAGCGGTACTTATGCTATCCATGCATAAAGAAGACCAATATGCGATTCGCGCTCTTAAAGCTGGAGCCTCTGGCTATGTAAGTAAACAAAGCGCCTCATCTGAACTGGTCTTAGCCATACGCACTGCTTCCAAGGGTAAAAAGTATCTCAGCGCCAGCGTGGCAGAAACCCTAGCTAACCATATCGGTGAAGATACAGAGCGCCCCTTACACGAAACACTTTCTGACCGCGAGTTCCAGACCATGGCAATGATTGCATCTGGCATGACAGTCGGTGATATTGCCGTTAAATTAAATCTCTCTGTAAAAACTGTCAGTGTATATCGCACGCGTTTATTAGAAAAAATGCAGCTTCACAACAATGCTGAACTCACTCATTACGCGATTAAAAATCGTCTCGTTGAAGATGATTAGTCAAAAAAGAGCTTCTAATAAATAATTAACTACAATTTTACAATTGCAGTACATCCTATAAAGGGCGCGGCTTTCGTGCCCTTTTTCAATTATAAAAAACCTTCATAAATTCAATTAATTTGATTCTTTCCTAAAGTTTCAAATCTATCGTGCCGTCATCACTCTCATACCGGAAAGCAAACGGTTGTACCTTTAGAAAATATTTTTTAGTTTTACCCTAAATTTTCTAAAAGTACATCCGTTAATCATCTTAACAATGACAAAACGCAATTAAGAAAATGGTAAAGCGTTGAGAGCTAGAACCGGAATTAACGTAATAACATAAACTTAAGGAGAATTAAAATGGCTGTTATTAATACCAATATTGCTTCATTAAACGCTCAACGTAATTTGAGCACATCTGCATCAAGCTTAAACACTTCATTGCAACGTTTATCATCAGGTTTGCGGGTAAACAGCTCCAAAGACGATGCGGCGGGCTTAGCCATTGCCACTCGTATGGATGCTCAAGTACGCGGCATGACTGTAGGTATGCGTAATGCAAATGACGCTATTTCATTTGCGCAAACTGCTGAAGGCGGCTTAAGCCAAGTAACCAACGCCCTACAACGTATGCGTGAACTAGCCGTACAATCTGCCAACGGCACTAATGGTACAGGTGACCGCGCTAATCTAGATGCTGAATATCAACAACTAGCTGCAGAGGTTTCACGTATCGGCACAGGTACTACTTTTAACGGCACGGTAGTATTTGGTTCAACAGCAACAGTATTCCAAGTTGGCTCTGGCACCTCTGCTAGTGACACCATCTCTGTTACAGCAGTTTCAGCCGCAACTATCTCTACAGCAGGTATCACAACTTCAGCTAACGCTACTACAGCGATTGGCGCAATTGATACCGCTCTTGACGCTGTTAATACCAGCCGTGCGACACTAGGTGCGGTTCAAAACCGCTTTGAATCTGTAGTGAATAACCTACGTGTGGCTGCTGAAAATCAATCTGCTGCTAAATCACGAATCATGGATGCAGACTTTGCTTCAGAAACTGCCAACCTCACTCGTGGCCAAATCTTGCAACAAGCAGGTACAGCGATGTTAGCGCAAGCAAACTCACTACCTAACAACGTATTGTCACTATTAAGAGGCTAATGAGTCGATTAAATTAAGTAAGTAAAACGTCGTGAGGGTTTAGCTAGCCCTCACGATTCTTCACGAAGGAGGTTTATCATGTCTATAACATCAATAAATGGTTTTGAACCACTCAAAGGTTTAGCTTCAGTACGAGCTAAACCTGTAGTCAATGAAGCAGCAGCGAGTGTTAAAAAGCCCGTTGAAGATGCACAACCTAATGTTAAAGAAATGGAAACAGCAGTTGAGAACCTTAACAAAGTGATTGCGACATCATTACAAAGCATACAGTTTAGTATGGATGACGAATCAGGCAAGCTAGTTGTTAAAGTACTTGATACTGAAACAAAACAAGTGCTTAGACAAATACCAAATCCTGAAGTCCTCGCCATATCTAAAAACCTTGCTCGTTTGCAAGGCTTATTCATTTCTGACAGAGCATAACAAGCTGCTCTGTTGGAAGTGGTTTATTGAATTAGACTAGTTTTGCTTAGTTAACCTTCGCTTTAAATTGAGTCTTAGGGGCGTAGTCTAATGGCACACGTCAATTTAACACTTATCGTACTTTTATATACTGGATAGCAACCCGTACATAATTGAGGAGAATCACATGGCAATTACTGCTTCAGGTTTAGCAACAGGCCTTGATGTTGAAAGCATTGTGACCTCATTGGTCAACTCAGAAAAAGGCCCATTAAACCTACTCACTGCACAAAAAACCGCAGTTCAATCTAAAATCTCTGCTTTTGGTACGCTAAAAAGCTCGCTATCTACTTTTCAAACTGCAATTAATGCTCTTGCAACAAGCTCTAAATTTGAGGTTCAAGCCACAAAACTCAGTGACAGTACAGCCTTCACTGCAACCGCTAATGGTAAAGCAAGCAATACCGACTACACAGTTAAAGTAAATCAATTAGCGCAAAATCATAAAATTGCCACCTCTGGATTTGCTGCAACAGACACCGTCATCGGCACTGGAACGCTCACCATCGAATTTGGCACTTTTGTACCCGCGGTTACTACACCGCCCACAGCACCTGCAAGCTTCACCTCTAATGCATCAGTGACGCCTACATCAATTACCATAGACTCAAGCAATAACACGCTAGGTGGCATACGCGATGCAATCAATGCAGCTAACGCAGGAGTAACAGCTTCAATCGTCAACGATGGTAGTACCAATGGTAATCGTTTAGTGATTACCTCAAAAAGCACTGGCGAGGCGAACAGCGTCAAGATTACCGTGGCAGACACCTCTGATGCAAGCAACACCGACGCAACAGGTTTATCTCAGTTAGCCTATGACCCAATGCTCACCGCTGGTAATGGACAAAATCTTACTCAACTACAAGTGGCTCAAAATGCACTTATCAATGTAGATGGTATCGACATTACAAAACCAAGCAACACGATCTCTGATGCCCTACAAGGCGTGACATTTAATTTATTAAAAGTCAGCACAAGTAGCATCAATATGAATATAAGTACCGACTCAACTGCCATCGAAACCTCAGTCAATGCGTTTGTTAAAGCATACAACGACCTCAACACAACGCTTACAAACTTAACTAAATATGACGCGGTATCAAAAACAGGCAGCGCATTATTGGGTGACTCAACCACGCGCTCGATTTCAAATCAAATCAAAAATACCATGGTTAAAACGCTTTCCACTGGTAACTCACTCAATACACTGTCACAAATAGGTGTTGCATTTCAACGTGATGGCACATTATCCGTCGACAGCACTAAACTTAAAGCCGCAATAACCGATAAACCTAGTGAGATTGCTGCTTTATTTGCAACCACAGCCAAGTCTACAGACCCACAAGTGACCTATGTAAGTAGCACTAGCAAAACACAAGCAGGCACGTATGCAGTCAATATGACACAGATAGGCAGCGCAAGTGTTAACGCTATAGGCAGCATCAATGGAGTCGCAGCAAATGGCATAGAGAGCAATCTAGTAGGCGCAACAGGTGATGCAAGTGAAGGCCTCAATCTCAGAATCACTGGCACCACCTTAGGCGCAAGAGGCACAGTAACTGTGAGTATCGGTTTTGCTGCGCAATTAAGCAGCATCATGTCGGACATTATGAAAAGTGACGGCATACTCACAAGTAAAACTGATGGCTTAAACAGCACAATAACACGCATTACCAAACAACAAGATGCACAAAATGATAGGCTTGCACAAATTGAAAAGCGTTACCGAGAACAGTTTACAAGATTAGAAACTACCATCAGTAGCTTAAACTCTACCAGCACATTTCTAACACAGCAACTTTCAGCCATCTCTGCGAACAGTTAGTTAATAAGAATCAAGAAAGGATAGAAAAATGTTTGGATTCAACAATCTAGGAGTCAATGAATATGCACGGGTTAGCATAGAAACAGGCATTACCGCAGCAACACCACACAAACTTATTGTCATGCTTTATGAAGGCGCTATTCTATCTTGCCAGTCTGGCCTTGCTCATATGCAGAAAAACGAAGTCATAGAAAAGGGTGCCGCCCTAACAAAAGCCATTATGATTATAGAAAGCGGCCTACGTTTATCCCTAGACAAAAAATCTGGTGGTGAGATAGCAAAAAGCTTAGACATGCTATACGAATACATGGGAAATCGCCTATATCATGCACACCTAAAAAACCAGCCAGAGCCCATAAACGAAGTAATCAAATTACTTATTGACATTAAAACAGCTTGGGATGCAATTGCTGACTTAGAAGTGGCAAAACAACCTCTCAGTAATATTGCGCAATTAACACAAACTAGTCCTTATAGTCACGCAGCACTCGCAAAAGCTTAATTACAAACCATACAAACTGGAAGGACGTCTAATGTCGCACCAAGCCACACTCAATGTATATGCAAAGCTCGTAGAAATATCAGATCAAATGCTTACAGCAAGTAAAGCCAAAGACTGGGACTCACTAGAACAGCTGGAAAATGTATGCGCAGAGCATATAGAAACGATAAAACAAATAACGCCCACTACTCCCATCTCAGATATAGAACGTACTGCCAAAATAAATTATATAGAAAAACTTTTAGAAACTGATCGAGCAATCCGCGACGAAGTAGAGCCATGGATGGCCAAATTAGCCATCATGATGAACACTACAGGCACACAACAAAAACTTGCTCGTGCCTATGGTAACAACACCACTCACTAATCATGATAACGCGTGCTACAGACCTAAACCCAACCATCAGTATTGATAAAATTAGCCCGCTTATACCGATTGCCAATATAGGCAATCAAAATGAAAACTTAAACAATAGACTCGACAAAACGATTAGCAATCAAAATAGCGAACGCTATAGCAAAATACCGATTAAAACAGAATTACCAGAATCAGCTAAAGCCGAGATTACACAATTTATACCAGGACAAACTTATGCAGCAAAAGTCTTAGAAAAAGTAGACAAACAAGTTTCCCTAGTTAGCATCAACAACACAATCGTAAAAATGGCACTAGGTAATGAGATTAATAGCGGACAATCTATAGCACTCAAATATGTAAGCAGCGCACCAGCACCAACATTCTTGCTAACACAATCTGCCCCAACCCCTAATTTAAACATCACAAATATCAGCCCAAGTGCACAACTAATACAGTACTACCTCAAACCTGAGCAAAAAAACTCAGGGGCTACACACATTGAAGCACAACAGCCAATTACCAGCTCACCCACTAATGCAATACCAATACTAGCGCAAGATTTACAACGTGCCATTACACAAACTGGTCTATTTTATGAGTCACACATTGCATCAAACATAGAAGGCAAACACCACATCGCAGATCTTATGCAAGAGCCGCAAAATCAAAACCCTAAAATGGCACAACAAATTGTTACACAGCAACTCAACTTATTAGACAATCAAAAGTTAGTCTGGCACGGTGAAGTCTGGCCACAACAAACAATGCAATGGGAAATAGAAAGAAAACAACAAAATATAGAATCTGATGCACATCATAAGAGCATAGAAAAAGAAGAAGAGTCTATACACAGCAAAATTAGTCTACAACTACCAAAATTAGGCAATATTAGCGCTGAACTACACTTACATCACGGGAAAATGCGCATACAACTCATCACTGACGACCTCAAAACAAGTGGCACACTAAAAGCAAACACAACAACACTCATCGAAGCTATTGAGTCAACAGGTCAATCACTACAACAACTTACCGTAGCACATCATGACACCTAGACATAATCAACAAGCAATTGCTTTAGCTTATGAAAGTGGGGACTTAGCACCGCGTGTCGTTGCTAAGGGGCGGGGAATTATTGCAGAGCAAATCATCGCAAGAGCCCAAGAACATGATGTCTTTGTACATCAATCAAAAGAGCTCGTTGCATTACTAATGCAAGTAGACCTAGATGACCATATACCACCTGCTCTATATCTAGCTATTGCCGAGATATTAGCGTGGATATATCAGTTAGAGCAAAGTAATGACAACTAAAATACGCTAAACCAAATAACTACTGATTACAAATCACATAAAGTAAACAATATTACCTGCACAATACAATGAAAAAAGCCCATCTATTTCTAGATGGGCTTTTTGGTATAAGAGTCTGGCGTTGACCTACTTTCGCATGCGAAGAGCATACTATCATTGGCG
>CAZAHP010000062.1:0-15394 GCA_964484985.1 uncultured Methylophilaceae bacterium | reverse complement strand
TAGCGTACTCTTTATTTAGCGTACTATGTTATTTACCTTACTAGGTTTTCAGATAGATAACAAATCGTCATAGTTTGATTGTGTAACACGCTATCAGTGGTGTTAGGGCGTGGAGCAAATTCACCATATGAGTAAAAGCCTGTAATTGAAGTCTGTGTTCCAAATATCCTTTTAACTTCTGTTACTTCATCTACAGTTTGCTCTGCCATGACGCCTTTGCGGCCAACACAGCTCACACAAATGGCTAAGCTGGTTTGGTTAATATTGTCGGTCAGTGACTCAGTGACTAAATGTGCTGCACCGCCAGCACCTTCAACTAAGCGGTCGTGCGTAGTTTGGCAGAGGCGCACGGTTACACCTTGCTCTACGTTTCCAGCAAATGTAAGGCTGCCAGTGGCTGTATCAACCGCTAATAATGTGCGGATTTTTTCAACGTCACGTTTGCCCTCTTCAATTACGGCAAGAGGAAATCTTAGACCTGTACCAGGTAAGCCCTGAGCATTTGCGTCACCAATATAAAGCTTATACAGCGACAGTGCAGATTTTCCGTCCATTTCAAACACAACGTTTTTATCTGAACGGGTTACTTTGCGTGGCGGGCCGTATGGTTTCCAGCCGCCAAGCGCACCGCTGCTAGTGACTAAGTGGTCACCATATAAGCCTACAGCAATGATGAGGTTGTTGGAGATGGTTTCATTGTATATTTGTAGCGTGTCAACAAAAGCAGCGCTATCGCCAGCCATGCCACCTACGATAGGGATTTCACCAAGTTCACTTTGAAAGCCCTCTAGTAAATCAGAGCCATTGACATGTAGACCATCTGAGAAAACAAGCACAGTACGTAAGCTTTCAGCTTTCAATTGTTTTGCTAAACCAACAGCTGCATCAAAAGAGCTTTGTCCTTGATTTATTTTGACATGCTGTACACGCTGCATGGTTTTTTCCCACAAAATGGCGGTGATTTGAATGCTGTCATCAAATACGCCATTTGGGCTGATTTCACCTGATGTGGTGCAACCTACAATTTGCGCCGTAGGGTAGCGGTCTTTTAGGAAGCCAGTAAGTTTGGTATCAGAAAAACGTTTAACTGAGCCAAATACTAATACTAAATTAGCTGTAGGCAACGGAGAAGCAGCAGGTAAATCTTTAAGTGCCATTTTCGCGGTGACAGATTCTTGTCTAATTAACATTGTTTTTCATCCCTATTCGCAGCATGTCAATGCGTGCAATGATTTAAAATTATATGGTTAAGTCGCTATGTAATCAGCCGTAATGTAGCTACCGTATTCATGTGTATGTGCGGTAAAAAAATAATAGACTTGACTAAATATAGCGAATATATATATTTATTGCAATCACTAGTGTGTAACATGTATTTAATCATGTTTCTTGTGATATTAACAACTTATATTATAATCTTAATGTTTTTCATTCTAAAATGGTTGCATCTTTTCCAGTTCTCTGGATAGAATGGCACTGTTAAATATAAGTATTGGGTGTGATTTTGCTTAATCATGCCCTATGAGGAAGGGAATCAGCGTGGGTGACATCGATTTGGCGAATACAAAAGTGATGATTATTGACGACAGTAATACCATACGTCGTAGCGCTGAGCTGTTTCTAAAGCAATCAGGCTGTGAAGTTATTCTTGCGGAGGATGGCTTTGATGCATTGGCTAAAATATCTACACATCTGCCAGATGTGATTTTTGTTGATATTATGATGCCGCGCTTAGATGGCTACCAAACCTGCTCGCTTATCAAAAGAAATTCACGTTTTAAATCCACGCCCGTTATTATGCTTTCAAGTAAAGACGGTTTGTTTGATCGCGCGCGTGGTCGCATGGTGGGGTCGGATCAGTATCTGACTAAGCCATTTACTCAAGAGTCGCTCATTGAAGCTGTGCGCACCTATGTTCTAGCTGCTGCAGGTGCTGAAGATGGCGATGATTTGTTAGAAGGGGATTAGAAGTGGCTATTAAAAATATATTGGTGGTAGATGATTCAGAAACGGATCGTTTTATTTTAACTGAAATGCTTGAAAAATCTGGATTTTCAGTCGCGGTTGCGGTAAGTGGTGAAGATTGCTTACAAAAAGTTAAAGAAAATATGCCAGATTTGGTGGTGATGGACGTGATTATGCCTGGTTTAAATGGCTTTCAAACCACTCGCGCACTCTCAAAAGACCCGTTGACTGCGCATGTGCCAGTGATTATGTGTACGGGCAAAGAGCAAGCTACCGATAGAATGTGGGCTTTGCGCCAAGGTGCAAAAGAGTGTGTGATTAAGCCTGTGCAAGCTGCTGAGCTAGTAAGTAAAATCAAGGCGTTAGAATAGTTAAGGCGAACTAAATGGCTAAGTCTAAACTTAATTTGCACGCATACCAGCAAGATATTCTTGCTAGGTTAAAAGTGGCAACAGAGGGTGGTGGTGTTAGCTCATCCTCTAAATTGGGCATTAAGGTGGGTGAGGCAAACTGTTTAGTGTCGTTGGCAGATGTGAACGAGGTGTTACCTGTGCCGCAAATTATGGCTGTACCATTAACGCAGCCGTGGTTTATGGGGATTGCCAACGTACGGGGTCTTTTATATAGCATTACAGATTTATCGGCCTTGCAATCTAAAGTTTCTACTGTGGTCACCCGTGAAAGTCGTGTGCTGCTTGCGCATCAAAGATTTGAGATGAATGTGGGTTTGCTGATTAGCCAGTTAATTGGTTTACGTAACTTGGCGGATATGCAGATACAACCAGAGTTAAGTGATAAGCCTATTTGGCAGCTATCTCGATATCAAGATAGTCAAGGTCAGGTGTGGGATGAAATTGATATGCGTTTGTTATTGAATCAGCAAGAATTTATGCAAGTTGCAGCTTAATAATCTAATGATTAGACTAAAAATGGAAATCTGGAGAACATAATGGCGTTGAATATAAATTCGATTAAAGGGCTAGTTGACTTCAAGAGTCTACTGGAGAATGTGAAGAGTAAGCTCACCTCTTTAAAGCTACCGTCTCTTAAGCTTGCTGAAAAATCGCAGGACCAAGCAACCAGTAACTATGTATTGATAGGTCAGGTGCTTGCTTTTATTCTATTCGTGGCCATGAGCTTCTCAGCGTTCAACTACGTACGAGTGAATGGTTCTGTATATGAAGCTTTGAAACAAAACGATGACTTGCGAGCAGATGTTTTGCCTCCACCTTTGTATGTGGTGGATGCGTTTGCGGCGGTTAACGAGGCCTATATTGCTGCGACAGTCTATAACTACGAAAAACGCGACAAAAAAATGGCTGAAGTGCAGCAGCTGCAAAAAGAGTTTGAGGTGCGCGCTGCATATTGGCGTCAAAATATTCAGGGGGATGATGAGCTAAAAGGTTTGCTGGAGGCTGTAATTAAAGCATCAGAGAACTTTTATCGGCTTGCAAATAAAGACTTTGAGCCTGCACTGAAAATGGGTACTACCGCAGCCTCTGCGCCATTGGGTAATTTGGCTGACGCATATGCTGTAAGTAAAACTACAGTGGCTAGCTTCACTAATGCACTAGAAAAATCAAGTAAACAGGTTAATAGCGATGTTAATAGTAACTTAATTCTTATTGCAATTGCGTTGTTAGTTTTGGCGATTGTTTTGATTGCATTGATGGTTGTTTACGGTGTGCGTCAAAATAGGCAGGTGGCTAAGTCTGTGAAAACCTTGTCAGATACAGGCCAAGCTAACCAAACCGCTGTTTTAAACTTGCTCGATGAAATGGGTGACTTGGCTGACGGTGACTTAACAGTAAAAGCGCAAGTGACTGAAAGTATTACTGGTGCGATTGCTGACTCAATTAACTATACCATTGATAGTTTGCGAGACTTGGTTGTTGAAATTAACCGAGCAACAGAGCAGGTGACGGACGCAACCAACCAAGCGCAAAGTACATCAGTTTCACTACTTGACGCGGCAGAACAACAATCTGAACAGATTGTAGAAACCACAGAGGCGGTTGCAAATATGACACGCTCAATTCTACAGGTGTCAAGCAACGCGGGTGAGGCTGCGCAGGTTGCGCAACGCTCACTAGAAGCCGCAACACAGGGTTCACAGGCGGTGCAAAACACGATTGCAGGTATGAACGAAATTCGTACGCAGATTCAAGAGACTTCAAAACGTATTAAACGTTTGGGCGAGAGCTCACAAGAAATTAGTGAAATCGTTGAGTTGATTTCAGACATTACCGAACAAACTAACATTCTAGCGTTGAATGCGGCAATTCAGGCGGCGTCGGCGGGTGAAGCGGGTCGAGGCTTTACAGTGGTTGCGGAAGAGGTTCAGCGTCTTGCGGAGCGTTCATCAGAAGCGACAAAACAGATTAGTGCGATTGTGAAGACGATTCAAACTGATACCAGTGGCGCAGTGGCTGCGATGGAGAAGAGTACGGAGGGTGTGGTTGAAGGAGCTCGACTCTCAGATGCTGCGGGACAAGCCCTGACTGAAATTGAAACGGTTACCACCGACTTGGCGCAGCTTATCCGTTCTATTTCTAACGCGACAGTAGCGCAAACTGAAGTGGCGGCAAAAGTGAGCCGTAACATGCAAGAAATTCAAAGTATTACATCACTGACTTCTAGTGGTACTAAAGAGACAGCAGCCTCAGTAGGTCAGCTCAGCTCTCTGGCGGAGGAACTTAAAGCTTCTGTTGCAGGCTTTAAGCTTTAAGCAATCAGGTATGACTTTATTAAAATGCTTATCAATGAAAGCGCAGAGTTATAGTGGCTGAAGACTTTGATATAGGCCCTTTAACGTGGGTCAAGGATGAGATAGACCAAGCGCTTAAAAGTGTGCGGGAGAATTTAACGACCTTTGCGGGTAAACCTAGCGATGTGTCTGTGCTTAAGTTCTCGCAAACGCACTTATATCAAGTGAGTGGTGCGCTTGATATGGTGGGCTTACAAGGCTGTAAGCGCTTTTGTACCGAGATTGAAAAAGTGGTGTCTAAATTAGAGAGTCAGGCTCTACCTTATTCGCTAGAAGTTGTTGAGAAACTCAACCAATCAATTTTAGCTTTAGATGATTATTTGCAAGTGTTGCTTGC
Source organism: uncultured Methylophilaceae bacterium (assembly GCA_964484985.1). Classification (GTDB taxonomy): domain Bacteria; phylum Pseudomonadota; class Gammaproteobacteria; order Burkholderiales; family Methylophilaceae; genus CAZAHP01. The sequence continues at coordinate 10,325 of CAZAHP010000062.1, read as the reverse complement.
AGGTGCTCCTGATATCCCACTTAAATTATTTCCAGCACTACAATCTTTAGTGCTTTTGCAAGGTGAAACGATAGAAGAAACTGAGTTGTTCTTCCCCGATACCTCTTTGCGGGCACCTAAAGACTTACCTAGCACAGAAGTTCCTGAAGAACAGCTGCCTAAGTATTATCAAGCACAGCGTAGTGCTTTCCAAAAAGCGCTCTTAGGATGGCTTAGAACCTCAAGTTTGGCATCGTTAGATGATATGCGCACTGTGGTTGACAAGGTGCAGCAAGTGCAAAAACAATCATCGTTAAAAACCTTATGGTGGGTGACCAGTGCATTTACAGATGCGCTTACGCAAAAAGAGCTTTCGGAAAATCCTAGTGTTAAGAAGCTATATCGTCAAATAGATCAGCAAATTAAAAGCCTGAGTGAAGGTTCAACAAAGGCTTCTTCCTCTTTAATTAGAGATGTTTTGTACTACGTTGCGCTTAGCCCAGCAGCTAATGAAAAAATCGCTAAAGTTAAAAGTGTTTTTGAGCTAGATGATTTACTACAACAGCCACTAACAGATGTGCCTGATGACACAAGCGAAATGAGTTTGCTAGCTGTGTTACGTGATTTGTTGTTGCCGCTGAAAAATGCATGGTCACAAGTTACAACGCAAAAAACAGAAAGTTTGCCTGAGCTTGCAAATCAATTTGTTGCCATCAGTCATGCCAGTGAACCACTTAAGTCTAAATCATTGAAAGATTTGCTGGCTGCTCTTAAAGCCCTTATGCAGGCAATGAGTGGTGATGCGAGTAAGCTGAGCGAAGATGCAATTATTGAGGTCGCAACTAGCCTGAATCTATTAGATGATGCTTTAAAGTCTAGTGGCCAAGATGCAGTTCAACAGCAAGTTGTAGATCAAACCCAGCGCCTACGTAGCATGATTGGTGAAAGTGGTGCTGAAGACTACTCTTCAACTGTTCAGCTTGGTCGACTTGATAACGATGTGTTGATTGCAGTTGCTAAACAAATAAAAGAAGCGTTGACTCATGTAGAAAAGGCTTTGGATACTTATTTTAGAAACCCAGCAACTAGCAATGTCTTGGATGACGCTACTAAGCCAATGAAACAAGTTATTGCTGCTTTTGACATGCTTGAGATGGTCACGCCTACTGAAATTGCAAAACTCAGTGCTCAAATCATTGAGTTTTTCGCAGATGAGAGTGTTGAGCAAGCTAATAAATCAGGCTTTTTCGAGCCGGTGGCAGAGAGTTTGAGCTTACTAGGCTTTTTCTTGGAAGAAATTCCACGTGTGCGTCCTGAAACCTATTCTGAGTTGGAAGCTGCATTGTTAAGGATGCAAGCACAACAACCTAGCCGTGAGGTAAGTACGGCTAGTGAAGTTGTTGCACCAATAGTTGAAGCGCCTGCAAATATTGAAACTGCAGAGCCGGTGCAACAAGCTTTTGATACTGAAATGTTAGAGATTTATATCTCTGAGGCTGAAGAGGTCTTGGCCAGTGTTGCGCAAAACCTGCAAGCACTACGAGTGAATACAACTGATACAGAAGCATTAATTGAAGTGCGTCGTGGTTTCCATACACTTAAGGGTAGTGGTCGTATGGTTGGCCTGAATTCGTTGGGTGATGTTGCTTGGTGTGTAGAGAATCTTTTGAATAAAGTGCTAGAGGCTAAACAAACGCCAAGTGTAAAACAAATCGCGTTTACAGAAAAACTAAGTGCAGCATTTGCAGAATGGGTTTCAGAGTTAAGAGAGAGTGGTACAGTTTCCTTAAATGCTGAGTCATGGCAGGCAGAGGCTCAAGAGCTTGAGCATGACAGTGATAAACAAAAACCACTCGCAGAAGAGGTGTTGATAGACGGCACACGTAAGATGAGTCGTACTTTATTTAACATCTTTTTAGGTGAGGCAAAACAACATTTACAAGTACTTAAGCAAGAGTCTTCCTCATTATCTTTAGTGGACTCTTCTAAGCCAAGTGGTGCATTTATACGTTCTGCACATACCTTGGCTAGTAACGCAGGTGCTACTGGGTTTACTGCAATTTTAGATTTAGCCAGAGCGCTTGAAAATTGGCTAGATGTTCATGATGGACGTTGGAGCGCAAAAGACCTAAAACTTGCAGATAATGTAGTGACCAGTCTGACAAAAATGATAGGCGTAGTCGAGGGCTTGCGTCAACCTAAGCGTGCGACAGCTTTGCTAAATGCACTTAAAAAGGCCACTGAACGTGCTAACTTAGTGGCTGAACATAAAACAGCAGATGAAACAGTGGCTTCTGAATACACGACAAGTGTAGATGAAGGCTCATTGGATGTTGATGGAGATGAAGCTGTAACGGATGTCGAGCTTGATCAAGGTGTTGAGCCAGCTACCATTGAAGAATTAGCCGCTACTGTAGAAGTGGATGCGATTGAGTCTGTAGTAAATGAACCTGAATTTGAAGCGACATTGTCCGATATGGCATCTGTCTCAGAAATTGTAGATGAGCTGCCTGAGCTTGTTGCAGAAGAGCCTTTAACAGAAGCAATAATTGAAGGCACTGTTGTTGAGCCGGTGGCAGTTGAATCGGTTGAAATGGAGCCAGCTACACTCAAAAATGCTCCAAATACAATTGATAAAGAGCTTCATGTTATCTTCATGGAAGAAGCAAATGAGCTGTTACCACAAATCGGTAAAGAATTACGTGCGTGGCGTTTAGAGCCACAAAATACAGATAATCCAGATGAGTTGCAACGCTTATTGCATACCTTAAAAGGTAGTGCACGTATGGCTGGCCAAGCTAATATGGGTAATGCGGTGCATGGCATGGAAGACCGCATTATTAAATCACTGCAAGGCAAAGTCACTGATTTAGACTTTGACGACATGTTTGCTGATTTGGATAGGATTGGGCACTTCTTAGAGCTTGCAGGCGGTAATACATCTGTAGCGGATAAACCTGCTGATGTGGTGAAAAGACAAGTCGCCATGGCGGATGCGGGCACGCGCTCCAATGAGAGACGCGCCCAATACTTGAGACTTCGTGCTGATGTCCTAGATCGCTTAATCAACGAAGCTGGTGAGATTAGTATTGCGCGTGCGCGTATGGACCAAGAAATACTTGGTTTTAAACAGCTTTCATTAGACTTAACTGAGAACGTATTGCGGCTGCGTAATTATCTACGTGAGCTAGAAATTGAAACAGAAAGCCAAATGCAATCACGTATGACCTTGCTGCAAGAGGCGCAAGAAGCATTTGACCCGTTGGAGTTTGACCGATTTACACGTTTGCAAGAGTTAACTCGCTTGATGGCGGAAAGCGTAAACGACGTTTCTACCATACAGCACAGCTTGCTGATGAATCTAGATGAAACAGAATCAGCCTTGCAACAACAAAACCGAATGAATCGTGAGTTGCAACATGGTTTGATGGATGTGCGTATGGTGCCATTCTCACAAATTTCTGAGCGTTTACATCGTATTGTGCGTCAAACAGCACGTGAATTGAAAAAACAAGTTGAGTTTGTGATTGATGGTGAAGATGTCGATATTGACCGCTCAGTACTCGATAAAATTGGTGCGCCATTAGAGCATTTACTGCGTAACGCGGTTGCACATGGTTTAGAGACTCCAGCGCAACGCAAGAAGAGTGGTAAGCCTGAACAGGGCTTGATTACGCTTAAAGTGCGACATGAAAATGATGAAATCGCCCTCACCGTAATGGATGATGGCGCTGGTGTTAATCTGAAAAAGGTGCGTGAAAAAGCCATTAAAATTGGCATGTTTAATGAAAAACAAGAAGTGACTGATCAAGCTTTATTGACGGTTATTTTTGAGCCAGGCTTCTCAACAGCTGATGATGTGACTCAAATTGCAGGCCGCGGCGTTGGTTTAGATGCTGTGCGTGGTGATATTACGTCACTAGGCGGCCGTATCGACGTGAGCAACTCTAAGTCGCAAGGTGCTGTGTTTAACATCTTCCTGCCTGTAACGCTCTCAGTATCACAAGTTGTATTGGTTCGCACAGGTACACATTTGTATGCTTTACCCTCTATCATGGTTGAGCAGTTGCAAAAGCTTAAAGCTAATGCTTTAGCTGAGGCTTATCAGTCTGGCCATGTTGACTGGGCTGGTCGCCAATATCCGATTCATTTCTTTACAAAGTTGATAGGCGAAAGCAACCAGTTGCCTGAAGAGCAGGTATACACACCGATACTACTATTGAGAAGTGGTACTTATCATATTGCACTACACGTAGATGAAATTGTAGGTAACCAAGAGGTTGTGATGAAGCCTATTGGCCCGCAACTTGCGCGCTTGCCAGGTATTGCTGGTGCAACAGTACTAGGTGATGGTCGCATTGTGATTATCGTTAACCCAGTGCAATTAGCTAATAGAGAGTCATTAACCGCTGGCAGTGTTAAAGCTTATGTAGAAACACCAGTTGTAGTGAATAAGAATCCAGTCGCACTGGTGGTGGATGATTCACTGACGATGCGTAAAGTACTGGGCAGATTGCTTGAGCGCGAAAGTTATCAAGTATTATTAGCAAAAGATGGTATGGATGCCTTACAGGTATTGCAAGAGCATAAACCTGATATTATTCTTTCAGATATCGAAATGCCACGTATGGATGGTTTTGAGTTTGTGCGTAACGTGCGTGCAGATGAGTTGCATAAAAATGTGCCTATTATTATGATCAGTTCACGTACTGCGGAAAAACATCAAAACCATGCTAAAGAGTTAGGCGTTAATGCCTTCTTGGGTAAGCCTGTGGGTGATGATGAGCTCATTGGTACGATGGATAGATTGCTTCATTTAAGCTAAGAAATATTAAGAGATTGGCATAAAAAAGGCCGCATACTGATACGTATGCGGCCTTTTTTGTGAATGAGTACTCAGTTATGCTGATTTGCGATTTCTTCGCGCTAAGCCAAATAGACCCAAAGCACTTAACATAAGCGGTGCAGCAGCAGGTAGTGGCGTTGCAGTGGTTGTGGTGATTTCAACTACACCGAATTTATTGCCGCTAAAACTACTTCCATCGGCCAAATCGTTCCAAGCGCCACTTGTATAGGTGTGAACAAAATCCTCGTTGCCAGCAAAATCATTAGGCTCACCTGCTGACCAATTGGTATAGCCTGAGCTGTCACCGTCAACCCATACGAAATTGTTAGTGTTTTGGTCTCTCATGTAACCTATCCACAATGATGAAGTTAGGCCAAAGCCGTTAAATGCCGTGTTAATCAACCAAAAGTTTTCAGCTGCATCATTTACTGTAATTAAATTGCCGCCTAAAGTGAGCGCAGCCGCTTGACTGTTTGCCCAAGTGTCAGTAGTTAGCAATAAGTACGTATGGCCGTTAAATGTGTCAGTGGCTTGTACACTAGCCGCTTGAGATTGCAAAGCTGCTGTAGAAAGCGACACAGCGAATACAATTGAAAGTAGTTTGCTCATTTGATATGACTCCATAATCTTAATAGTTGATGGTAGTATAAATTCTAACATTTTATTATTTATAGTCAATTGCTTAATATATTTTTTATATTGTAATTGAAACGTCAGGTCAAGTTTTTTGCGCTTTATATTTTAAGCTAGCCCACTTTGTTTAAGCGATAAGGTAAAATTGCTGTCTATGCAAGATTCAGAAATTACCCAAAACTCCTCCAACACAGCTGATGTGACTTCACACAGTTTTGTTCATTTGCGCTGCCACAGTGAATATTCTGTGGTGGATGGCACAGTGCGTATTGATGATTACGTTAAGCATGCGCTTAAAGATGAAATGCCTGCTTTGGCACTGACTGATTTAAGTAATTTGTTTGGTGCGATTAAGTTTTATAAGGCCGCGCGTGGTAAAGGTATTAAGCCATTATTGGGTTGCGATTTATGGCTTGAAAATGAAGTGAATCGTGACCAGCCATACCGCATATTATTGCTTTGTCAAAATCATGCGGGTTATTTGCGTTTGTGCGAAATCATATCGCAAGCTTATTTGCATAATCAATATCGTGGACGCGTTGAAATTAAACGGCAATGGCTACGTGAAGGTGGAGCAGACGGCTTGATAGCACTTTCAGGTGCAATGGCGGGTGATATAGGCCAAGCTTTATTGCAGGACAATATCAAGCTTGCTAAGCAACTGGCGGCTGACTGGCTGGTTGTCTTTCCCAATCGATTTTACATAGAGCTACAGCGTTGCGGTCATGAACAGCAAGAGGCTTACATTAGCCGTGCCTTGCAGTTGGCAGAAAGCCTAGATTTGCCAGTTGTAGCGACGCATCCCATCCAGTTTATTGAGACTGAAGATTTTAAAGCGCATGAGGCGCGGGTGTGTATTGCTGAAGGCTATGTGTTGGCGGATAAACGACGTCCACAGCTTTTTACACCTGACCAATATTTTAAAACTCAGGCTGAAATGTCTGCCTTGTTTGCTGATATTCCTGAGGCGTTAGCTAACACTCTAGAAATTGCTAAACGCTGTAATCTTACTCTGACCTTGGGCAAAAACTATTTGCCGCAATTCCCTACGCCTAATGGCGAAAGTTTAGATGATTACTTAGCGAGCCAAGCGCATGAAGGTTTGCTTAAGCGCTTGCAAGTGTTGTATCCAGATGAGTCGGTGCGCGCTGCAAAACTCCCAGAGTACGAGGCTAGGCTTGAGTTTGAGACTAAAATCATCATCCAGATGGGCTTCCCCGGCTACTTTTTGATTGTGGCTGACTTTATTAATTGGGCAAAACATAATGGCGTACCTGTTGGCCCAGGGCGGGGTTCTGGTGCAGGTTCTGTGGTGGCTTATAGCTTGGGTATTACCGACTTAGACCCACTTAAGTACGCTTTGCTTTTTGAGCGCTTCTTGAACCCAGAGCGCGTATCTATGCCCGACTTTGATATTGACTTCTGTCAAGAAGGTCGTGACCGCGTTATTGAATATGTGAAGCAAAAATACGGGCGCGATGCGGTTTCGCAAATCGCCACCTTCGGTACCATGGCGGCGAAGGCCGTGATTCGCGATGTAGGCCGAGTGCTGGATTTACCTTTTAACTTTGTCGACGGCATTGCTAAGCTGATTCCGCTTGAATTAGGTATTACGCTTAAAGACGCGCTAGAAAAAGAACCGCAGTTGCAAGAACGGCGCGAGAAAGAAGAAGAGGTTAACCAGCTACTAGAGTTAGCTTTACGCTTAGAAGGCTTAACCCGTAACGTGGGTATGCATGCGGGTGGGGTGTTAATTTCACCGGGTAAAATCTCTGATTTTTCACCAATCTATTGCCAAGCCGATGGCGCAAGCCTAGTGAGCCAGTACGATAAAGATGATGTTGAAGCCGTAGGCTTGGTTAAGTTTGACTTTTTAGGCCTACGTACACTGACCATTCTAGAAATGGCAATTACCAGTGCTAATACCCAGCGCGCCGCTCAAAACTTGGAGCCACTCAGTTTTGAGACCATACCGCTCGATGATAAAGCTTCATACAATCTGCTAAAGACTTCTAATACCACTGCGGTGTTCCAACTAGAGTCGCGTGGCATGAAAGACATGCTTAAACAGGCTAAGCCGGACTGCTTTGAAGATATTATCGCGCTGGTAGCTTTGTACCGCCCTGGTCCTATGGATTTGATACCCGATTTCTGCCGCCGTAAACATGGTTTGCAGCGTGTAGAGTACCCACATCCACTGGCCGAGCCCGTGCTTAAAGAAACCTACGGTATTGCGGTTTACCAAGAGCAGGTGATGCAAATCGCACAGGTGGTGGCTGGCTATAGCCTAGGCGGCGCAGACTTGCTTAGACGCGCCATGGGTAAAAAGAAAAAAGAAGAGATGGATGCGCAGCGCAAAATATTTGTGGAAGGCGCGACCAAAAATAATCTCACAGAGCAGCAAGCTAGTGAGTTGTTTGATACCTTAGAGAAGTTTGCAGGTTACGGTTTTAACAAGTCTCACGCGGCCGCTTATGCTTTGGTTGCATATCATACGGCTTATTTAAAAACGCATTACCCAGCAGCATTTTTGGCGGCTACCATGTCGGCCGATATGAATAACACCGACAGCGTGCATATCTTTTTTGATGACTGCGCGCCTAATCAAGTTGAGGTATTGCCGCCAGATGTGAATGCCAGTGAGTTCCGCTTTAAGCCGATTAATGAAAAACAAGTCCTATACGGGCTAGGTGCAATTAAAGGCACAGGCTGGGCAGCGATCGAGCTGATTTTAGCTGCGCGTAAGCAAGATGGGCCTTTTAAAGATTTATTCGACTTTTGCGCGCGGCTCGATTTACGTAAAGTGAATCGTCGCGTAATTGAATCACTCATACGTGCTGGCGCGTTTGATAAGCTAGAAGCAAACCGTGCAGCCCTGTTAGGTGGTGTCAGTTTGGCCATTGCCGCAGCAGAACAACAAGGCGCAAATAGCGGTCAAAATAGCTTGTTTGGCGCAATATCTGACAGTGCAGCACATGTTCTGCCAAATATTTCAGCATGGCCTGAACAGCAAAAGTTGCTTGAAGAAAAAGCTGCTTTGGGCTTTTATTTTAGCGGACATCCATTTAGTGCATATAAAAAAGAACTGGCAGAATTTGTACGCGCCCCATTAGCGAGTCTAGCGCCAAAAGACCAAACACAAATACTCGCAGGTGTGATTGTAGGAGTGCGTGTGCGCATGACAGGGCGTGGCAAAATGGCCATCGTTTCTTTAGATGATATAAGTGCGCGTGTGGATGTCGTTGTTGGCAGCGAACTACTTAATCAGAGTGCTCATCTGCTTAAAGAGGATGCCTTACTTTTGGTTGAGGGGCGTGTTAGTCACGATGATTTTTCAGGTGGTTTGCGTGTAAGTGCACGTCGCTTGTACGATTTGGCGAGTGCTCGTAGCGCCAATGCGAGTATGCTTAAGCTATCGTGCAATGGGCAAGCCGATGCTTTGAAATTGCGTGAGTTACTAAGCCCATATATCCGAAAAAGCAGTGAGGATGAAAAGCGCGGCTGCATGGTAAAAGTGGCTTATCATAATGCCACAGGGCAAGTCGAGCTTATGCTGGGTGATGCTTGGCGGGTTGATTTACAAGATGAATTGATTCACGGCTTAAAAACTTGGTTGTCTGCGGATAATGTAAAGATACTTTACAATTAACAGCTAGCATATTTCTATTAACTTAATATTTGCATGTTTATAGACTGGCTTGCTAACAGGCCTGTGGATGTTTATGAACTCAATTATAGTAACGAGTATGCAATAAATTTATACATATATATCAAATGGATGTCGCATCAAATGATTTTAATTTTGGCTACTATGGCTTGCCAACTAGAATTTATAGAGATGCCCGCAAGCCATAAAATGCTTTATAATCGAGCAGAATTTATTAAAAGGTAAGTGCATGAAAACTAGTTTTTTAGAATTTGAACAACCGATTGCTGAGCTTGAGGGTAAAATCGATGAGTTGCGCTCAATGCGTGAAGACTCTAAGTTGGATATTTCAGAGGAAATTGGTCGTTTAGAAGAGAAGAATCAGTCTTTAACTAAAGAAATTTATGCCAATTTAACAGCATGGCAAATTTCGCAAGTGGCGCGTCATCCTCAGCGCCCATACACTTTGGATTACATTCAAGGATTATTCACAGACTTTGAAGAGCTACACGGCGACCGTGCGTATGCCGATGATGCTGCCATCGTTGGCGGTTTAGCACGCTTTGAAGGTGAGCCTGTGATGGTCATTGGTCATCAAAAAGGCCGTGATGTTAAAGAGCGTCAGCGCCGTAACTTTGGTATGCCACGTCCTGAGGGCTATCGTAAAGCGCTACGTTTATATCGACTCGCGGAAAAATTTGGCATTCCTATCGTCACGCTCATTGATACTCCAGGTGCTTATCCTGGCATTGGTGCTGAAGAGCGTGGCCAATCAGAGGCGATTGCGCGTAACCTTTATGTGATGGCTGAGCTTAAAACGCCAATTATTGGTGTGATTATTGGTGAAGGTGGCTCAGGCGGTGCTTTAGCGTTGGGCGTGGTTGACCATTTAATGATGCTGCAATACTCTACTTATTCTGTTATTTCACCAGAAGGTTGCGCCTCTATATTATGGAAGAGTGCTGATAAAGCCTCAGTCGCTGCTGAAACACTGGCTATTACCTCAAGCCGCCTTAAAGGCTTTGGTTTGATTGACCGTATTGTCAATGAGCCTCTGGGCGGGGCGCATCGATCACCAGATGATATGATGCAAAACATACGTGTGGTTTTAAAAGATGAACTTGCTCGTTTAAAAGCCAAAAATATTGAAAGCTTATTGTCAGCGCGTCTTGATAGGCTCATGAGTTATGGTAAGTACAAAGAAAATACTGTTAAGTAAGC
>CAZAHP010000061.1:0-15433 GCA_964484985.1 uncultured Methylophilaceae bacterium | reverse complement strand
CTAACCCATCATTCAAGCGGGACGCCTAGCGGCGCCCCTTAATTCAAACGTTAGGCAATCTAGGAAAGTGATTTAAAGTGTCAGCTAAAGATGATTTCCCAAGAGAGAAAAACTGGAAAAACCTTTATACGCGTTCGGTTAAATTAGCTCGTGCCCAACAACTAGGATTTGAATACCCACGTATCACTGAAAAACAATTGCTGACTGAAGTAGAGATGTCTAAGAAACAAGCTAAAAATATTTTATTTATATGTAGCAGGAATCAGTGGCGAAGCCCCACTGCTGAGCAAGTATGGCGCAGGCACTCTGAACTTTCTGTCAGATCTGCTGGCACAAGCCCAAATGCTAGACACAAGGTATCAGTAGAAGATGTTCGTTGGTCTGATGTTATTTTTGTTATGGAAGAAAAACACAAGTCTAGAATGGTAGCTGAGTTTACAAGATTGCTTGAAAACAAACCCATATATGTCTTAGACATACCAGATGAGTATAAGTATATGGATCCAGAATTAATTGAACAAATTCAGCAATCAGTAGGTGAGATTCTTGGTATTGCCTAACCCGTCAGTCAAGCGGGACTGGCGAAAGCGTTCTTCGATGAACCAATTTTCAATAACGAGGGTTGAGCCGCCATTGTCGCCAGCCCCTTATGTCAAACGTTAGGCCTTTATGTTCGTGATTGAATACCGCCACAATTTCCCCCTCGAGGTTGCTGATGTAGCAGAGCTTTTTGACGACTCAGGCATTCGCCGTCCTACTAAGGACTTGGCGCGGATTGAACGCATGTTTGCCAATGCTAACCTTATCCTATCCGCTTGGCATGAAGGGAAACTCATTGGGGTTTGTCGCGCACTGACAGACTTCAGTTATTGTTGCTACTTATCCGACCTTGCTGTAGCTAATGCCTATCAAAAACATGGTATTGGGCGCGAGCTTATTGCCCGAGTCCACGCATCCATTGGCGAAGAGGTCGCCCTCATTCTATTATCGGCTCCTGAGGCAATGGAGTATTACCCCAAAGTTGGCTTCGAGAAAATTGAAAATGGATTTATTGTCAAACGTGTTAATTAGCTCCAAGCCTAACCCATCTTCAAGCGGTACTGTGGACTTGCCTTAAAAAAGTAGACACATCGACCTAACTTTCTATGTCACTTAAGGGTCGGTAGGTCTAGTTAAGCATTTTGCTTGTATGGCTGCTTATCAGTGTGCAGACATTAAGACTCTAGGCATTCGGCCATAAAAGGAGACTTGCAGATGGATTTAGTTTGCAGGGTCAAACTTTATCAGAAAGCTCCATTTCGAATAAAGTTTTGAGGTCTTGCCGCCCTTGTTCAACTAAGCTGGATATGGCTTTTCTATCATCTCTAATTTTGAGAGTTGCTTCAAGTTGTTCGATATCGTGTTTCTCAAACTGCTTGATGATTTTGGCAGCAGAGGCTGATGTTTCTCCAATCGCCATCAATGCTTGTTTAGCTGCTTCAAGAGATGAGTAAAAAGTTTCTCTAATCGGATTTAAATTAAGCTCTCGTAGATCAAAAGCATCAGTTCTACTTCTTGCTCTCACTACAATGGCGACATTGGGCCAGCGCGCTTGCACTAATTTTGCCATAGTTAAAGTAGCCTCTGAGTCGTTAACTGCAATAACAAATAACTTTGCTTCTGCGATTCCAGCTTCTTCTAACAAATCTAATCTAGAGGCATCACCATAATAACAACGCCAGCCGAATTCGCGCATTAAATCAACTTGATTTGGGTCATTATCTATGAGGGTTGGGGTGATGCCTTTTGCCAAAAGTACTCTACCAACAATTTGTCCGAAACGACCAAAACCAGCAATGATTACTTCGTTACTTTCTGAGATGGAGTCTTTTGGACGCACTCCACATTCCAAACTCAAAAATCGGTCGTAAATCAAAAGCAATATGGGAGTGGCAAGCATAGATACAGCAACAATTGCATTAAGGATATTGTATGTTTCGCGTGAAATTGAGTTTTGGGTTAAAGCAACGCCAAAGATTACAAAGGCAAACTCTCCAATTTGGGAAAGTGATGCAGCGTAGAGCAAATTATCTCGCAATGAATATTTAAATAGTTTGCCGAGACAAATTAGAACAATTATCTTAGTCACAACGATTAGCAACGCTAAGCCAAAAATTAATAATGGTTTATTCGCCAATAGGGATAAATCTACTGACATTCCGACTGCTATAAAAAACAACCCTAGTAGTAAGCCTTTCACTGGCTCAATATCTAGTCTAAGTTCGTATCGATATTCTGAATCGGCTAAAAGCACGCCTGCCAAGAATGTGCCAAGGGCCATAGATAAGCCAACAGATTGCATGGCTAACGAAACGCCTATGACAAGCAGCAATGAAAACGCAACAAAGATTTCTCGAATGCCTGTTTGGGCGATGATACGCATCACTGGTCGCAACAGAGTTCTGCTAGCAAGAATGATAGCTAAAATAACTGCAATGGCTTTAACCACTGCCCAAATATCAAAGCTTGAGTCGGAGCTGTTAGGCGCAATAAATGCGAGCAACATAAATAGTGGGATAACAGACAGATCTTGAAATAACAGAGTTGCAAAGGAAGCTTGGCCACCTGGGGTAGTTAAGAGCTTTTTTTCTGTTAAAGCGGTTAGTCCAATTGCAGTGGAAGACATGGCTACACCCATCCCAATGACCAGTGATTCTGTCCAACTGATGCTTAATAGATGAGTAACTACTGTTACTAGACCAATCGTGAGGGTAACTTGCAGGCCGCCCAGGCCAAACAGAAGTTTTCGTAACTCCCATACTTTTTTCGACTCAAGCTCTAGCCCTACAAGAAAGAGCATCAAGACAACACCAAACTCGGCAAAATGTAATACCTGCTCAGGGTCTGAGATGAGTTTTAACGCGTAGGGGCCAATCAAAACGCCCGCAATTAAATAGCCGAGCACCGAGCCTAAACCCAACCGCTTAAACAATGGCACTAAAAATATAGCGGAAGAAAGATAAATAGCGGCTTGAACAAGAAAATTAGATGAATTCATCAAAGCCTTTAACTATAGATTTAGATTGCTATTAATTTTTATCAACGTATACACATCAAGCAAACTTATTAGCTCAAATGACAAAAAGGCGCTTTGAGCGCCTTTAATTGTTTTATTGCTGATGTTTATTTAACTATTTTTGCAAAGTAGAACAGTATTGCACCAATCACCACAATGATGAAGAGTAGTGTCATGATGCCGCCAGAGCCTAGAAAATCCATTGCGTCCTCCTAAAAGTTTGTTGTGAATGCTTAGTTTGTTTATTGCGATAATTAGCATAGCACTATGTGTGAGGAATGAATATAGGGCACTTCTATAAATTGAATTTACGTCGCCATGCTGCGTTGCTCATATAATGAGGTAAGCAGGCAATTCGCTAGGTGAATGCTCTCAAAAATTTCTCCTTACATATCAACTAGTTATATAAACTCCCTATGGTTTTTCCCTTTATTGCGCCATGGCACGTAGCCTAGCGACTCGTTCTTCGGTTTGTGGGTGGGTGCTAAATAAGCCTTGTAGGCCAGCGCCTGAGAGTGGGTTGATAATCATCATTTGTGCTGTTTCAGGGTGTTCTTCAGCTTTATCCATGGGGATTTGGTGAGCGTAGTTGTGTATTTTTTCTAGAGCACTGGCTAGGGCATTTGGGTCTTGGCTAATGTGTGCGCCCATTTTGTCTGCTTCAAATTCTCGGCTGCGTGAAATGGCCATTTGTATGAGTGAGGCGGCAAGGGGGGCTAAAAACATCATGAGTATGCCTACAGCGGGGCTGATGTTGCGCTCGCCGTCTTCATTGCGACCACCGCCAAACATTGCGCCAAATTGCACGATAGATGAGATTGCACCTGCCATGGTGGCTGATATGGTTGAGATTAGGGTGTCGCGATTTTTAACGTGTGCGAGCTCGTGCGCCATGACGCCGCGTAGCTCGCGCTCACTCAGTATTTGCATGATGCCTGTGGTCGCGGCTACTGCTGCGTTTTCTGGGTTGCGACCTGTGGCAAAAGCGTTGGGTTGCGATTCGTTCATGACATAGACTTTAGGCATGGGTAAGTTTGCGTTTGCGGCAAGCTCTTTGACCATGTTGTAATAGTTGCTAAAGCGGGTGTCATCTGGGGTGACTTCCATCGCGCCATACATATTGAGCACGGCTTTGTCGCTAAACCAGTAGGCGTAAACGTTCATGCCTGCTGCGAGTAGTAGGGCTATCATCATGCCGCCAGCGCCGCCAAACATTGCACCTACTGTGCCAAATAGGGCGACGATAGCGGCCATTAGGATTGAGGTTTTGAGCCAGTTGCCGTACATTGTTTTCTCCGCTTAATATTCTATAGCTGTTGGTTATTAAGATTGGGGCGAGCTGCTAGAGTTCAAGCTTGAGGCTGCAGATTTAGCTAAAAAATTCGCCTATTTTCAGCGGGTGACCTGCTAAAAAATCTTTTGCGCTAAGGCGTTTTCCGCCGGGCATTTGTAGCTCTGATATGTTGAGCAAGCCTGTGCCACAACCTACAACAATGCCTTCTGCGCTGAGGCTGACAACTTCACCAGCTGCTGCTTTGCCCGAGGCGCTTTTTGCCATCCAAATGCGGCAGGTTTCGCCATGTAGTTGTGCATTGGCAACGGGGAAGGGGTTAAAGCCGCGTACTTGGCGTGAGATTTCTATGGCACTTTTTTGCCAATCGATGGCTGCTTCGGCTTTTTCTAGTTTGTGGGCATAGGTAACAAGCGCTTCATCTTGCGGCGTTGAGGCGAGTTCGCCTGTGCTGGCAAGCGTGGCCATTGCGTTGACCATTAAAGTAGCGCCAGCAGCGCTAAGTGCGTCATGCAGGCTTTGTGTGGTGTCGTCCTCAGTAATGGGAACTATGCTTTTGCTCACCATGGCGCCTGCATCTAGTGCGGGTACTACTTCCATAATGGTGACACCTGTCTCAGCATCGCCAGCAAGTATTGAGCGGTGGATAGGGGCTGCGCCGCGCCAACGTGGTAGTAGTGAGGCGTGTATGTTATAGCAGCCGTATTTGGGCATATTGAGCACAACAGTGGGGATAATTAAGCCATAGGCAGCTACTATCATCACGTCTGAGTCTGTGTCTTGAATGTGCTGTTGCACGGCTGCATCTTTAAGTGTTTCTGGCTGAAAAACATGGATATTGTGTTCAAGAGCCAATGTTTTTACTGGGCTGGCTTTGAGCTTCATGCCGCGGCCTGATGGGCGGTCTGGCTGGGTGAGTACCATGACAATTTCATGGCCTGCGGCAATGAGTGCAGCAAGCGCTGGCACAGCAAATTCAGGTGTCCCTGCAAATATAATTTTCATAAAAGTTTTCTTAGTGCTATTTATTAATCGATATTAGCGCTCACGCTGACGTTTTTTCATTTTGTTTTTGATGCGGTTTTGTTTTAACGATGAGAGGTAATCGACAAAAACCTTGCCTAAAAGGTGGTCTATCTCATGTTGTATGCATACCGCCAGCAAGCCGTCAGCTTCAAGCTCAAACTCATTGCCGTCTTGGTCTAGTGCTTTCACTACAATGCTCTCAGCGCGCGTGACATTGTCATAAATGCCGGGTACAGACAGGCAGCCCTCTTCATACACTTGTATGCCATTGCGTTCTGTAATGACTGGATTAATCAGAACCAGCAAATCATTTTTTTCTTTGCTGGTATCAATCACAATAATTTGCTGGTGAACATCAACCTGTGTTGCCGCTAAGCCTATACCTGGGGCATCGTACATGGTTTCAGCCATGTCGTTGATGAGTCGTTTAATACCTGTATCTATTGTTTTTACAGGCTTAGCCACCGTATATAAACGGGGGTCTGGATAATTAAGTATATTTAAGATTGCCATAAAAGCTTGATTTTTGAATGAATTACATGCAGAATTTAATCCAACTTCGCGGAAAACACACCGCGTCATTGAGCCCGAGGTCAACATTATGTACAAATACATTATAACGCCGCTACTACTTTGTAGTTTAACATCGTATGCAGCTGCGGATGATGTGCAAATAAAATCTAATCATCCAGACCGCCATGTTGTGGTAAAAGGTGACACTTTATGGGATATCTCTGCTAAGTTTTTAAATGACCCTTGGCAGTGGCCTAAACTGTGGAAGATGAATCGCGCAGAAATTAAAAACCCACATCTTATCTACCCGGGTGATGTGGTGGTGTTTGACCCAAATAGTAAAACCTTGCGTTTATTACGTGAAACTATTAGCCGTGATGTCACACTTGAGCCAGGCGTGCGCGTAGAGCAGCTTGAGAAAGAGGCTATACAAAGCATAGCACCGAATATTATTGCTCCATTTATTAACCAGCCTTTAGTGATTGAGAAAAAGGCGCTAGATAGTGCAGTTTCAATTTTAGGTGGCGCAGAAAGTCGCGTTGCTTATAGTGAGGGCAGCAAAATATATTTAGATAAAGTGCAAGAAGGCGACGGCCGTTTTTGGCATATTTATCGTGATGGTAAAGAGCTAAAAGACCCTGTAACCGATGAAGTGCTAGGCATAGAGGCTATTCATCTAGGTGGCGCGCAAATTACGCAATATGGTGAACCAGCGACAGCTGAAGTAACGCAAGCGCGCCAAGAAATTGTAAAAGGCGATAAATTAGTGGTTGCACCTGATGAGGTTAAAGATAACTTTATCCCACATGCGCCAGATGATGAAATTGCTGGCCAGATTATTTCAGTGTATGGCGGTTTGAAAGAAGCTGGGCGTAACTCAATTGTTACGATTAATCGTGGTACAGATGATGGTTTAGAAGTTGGTCATGTGCTCGCTATTTATCGCGATGGCACAACAGTTGATAACCCTAAATACGTGATGCCTAAAGATGCTAAGTCTAAGTTACCAGAACTTAACCGTGATGATTTTGATGTCAAAAAATTACCAAATGGTGTTTGGGAGGTCAATAAAGCTAAAAAAGACCCAAGCAAGCTTCCTACGCCACCAGACAAGATTAAGCTGCCCGACCAACGTGTAGGTTTGCTCATGGTATTTAGAACTTTTGAGCGTGTGTCTTATTGCTTAGTAGTGCAAGCTGCTGGGCCCGCACATGAGTTGGATATTGTTAAAAAACCTTAAACATTTTTATGGTAGGCTCAGTACAAAACGCTGAAATTAGCGATACAGCGTTATGGCTGGGTCTTACTTATATACGCGGGTTAGGGCATAGAGGTTTTTGTCAGCTGTTAAGCGCTTTTGGCAGCCCTGCCAATATTTACGCAGCTTCACACCGAGCGCTCAGTGAGCATGTGAGCTCTGCCATTGCGCATGAAATATGTGCAGGGGTTAACCACGAAGCCATCGCGCCTTCATTAGCTTGGCTAGAAAATTCAGAACATAATCATATTGTCACTTTGGCTGATAGTGACTATCCCAAAGCTTTACTAGAAATCCCAGACCCTCCACCATTGATTTATGCCAAAGGCCAACTCAAGTGGTTGAATTCGCCCAGCATAGCCGTGATAGGCAGTCGCCATGCTAGCGTACAAGGTGAAAAAAACGCTGAAGAGTTTTCAACGGCACTGACGCAGCATGGATATTGCGTAGTCAGTGGCATGGCCTTAGGTATTGATGGCGCTGCACATAGAGGCGCACTCAAAGGCTCAGGCGCTACAATTGCAGTAGTGGGAACAGGTTTAGATATTGTTTACCCTGCAAGGCATCGTGATTTAGCACACAAAATTGCGGAAAAAGGTCTGATTATCTCCGAGTTTGTACTTGGCACTCCCTCACAAGCGGCCAACTTTCCTCGGCGTAACCGCATTATTAGCGGTCTTAGCATGGGCTGTTTGGTGGTTGAGGCAAACGTGCAAAGTGGCTCGTTGATTACCGCACGCCTAGCTGCGGAGCAGGGGCGTGAAGTATTTGCGATTCCTGGCTCTATTCACTCTCCCGTCTCTAAGGGCTGTCATCAACTTATTAAGCAGGGAGCTAAATTGGTTGATAATATCCAAGATATTATTGATGAGTTTGGCGATATTACAACATTTACACTTTCTAACAATACAAGTGAAAATACTGACGAACCCAATCCCTTGCTGGATTTAATGGGTTTTGAGCCTATTAGTATGGAGTTTTTAGTTGAGCGTAGTGGCTTGACGAGCGAGCAGCTTTCCGCCATGCTACTAGTGCTGGAACTTGAAAGTAAAGTGGCCACTTTGGCAGGGGGTCGATACCAGCGCATCGCCTAATTTTAGGTCAATCTATTAGGGGAATCTATGTTTGAAGTCTTGGTTTACATGTTTGAAAATTACTTTGAAGCAGATATTCGCCCAGACCATGACACACTCACTTCTGAGCTATCTGCAGCGGGCTTCGCACAAGATGACATCAATGGCGCATTTCATTGGTTTGATGCCTTGGAAGAAATGACAGGTCAAGCAAGTAGTGAATCAGCATTTGGTTTAGGTTTGCGTGTACATACTGCGGCCGAAGTTAAAAAGATTAGTACAGAGAGCTTGAGTTTTATGATGTTTTTAGAACAAGCAAAAGTGCTAACAGCGTCACAGCGTGAGCTAGTATTAGACCGCGCAATGGCTTTGCCACAAGCAGAGGTGCATCTCAAAGAGATACGCTGGATAGTGCTGATGTCTTTATGGAACCAAGGTAAGGCAAAAGATTATTTATTTGTTGAAGATGCAATGTTTGGTGAGACTAGGCCAACTTTGCAGTAGATGAATATTAAAATAAAGCCCTATCGCAGAGACTTCTGTCTTTGCGATAGGGCTTTTTCGCTTTAACCCAGATTTTCCATTAGGACTTGAAATGACAACGCAAGACAGTTTGATGGATTTTTTGTGCAAATTTGAGGGCAATAGTCATTCTATTGACCGAAAATTTGCGCAAAAAAGACGCAAAATGGACAAGTTGACGTTCAAGTAGATTGAAAATCGCCTAATGGAAAATCTGGGTTTAAAGCTTACGGAGTTGTTAATTAAGGCTTGAACCCAATATTTTTCATGATGTTAGAAATAATGCCTGCTTGATTTAAGGTGTAAAAATGCAAACCTGGGGCGCCGCCATCGACTAGTTTTTGGCATAGCTCTGTTACCACATCTTGACCTAGCGCTCTAAGCGAGGCTAAATCATCACCGTAATCTTCTAGCCTTAAACGTAACCAGCGCGGAATATCTGCGCCACATACATCTGAAAAACGGGAGAGTTGTGTGTAGTTATAAATTGGCATAACACCCGGGATGATGGGGATATTAATACCCAGAGCAGTGGTTTGTTCAATAAAGCGGAAGTAAGCATCTGCATTATAAAAGTACTGCGTAATGGCAGCGTTGGCACCTGCGTCTACTTTTTGTTTGAAGTGTTTTAAATCGCTGCTTGGTGAGCGTGCCTCAGGGTGAAACTCAGGGTATGCGGCCAC
This sequence comes from uncultured Methylophilaceae bacterium, assembly GCA_964484985.1. GTDB lineage: Bacteria > Pseudomonadota > Gammaproteobacteria > Burkholderiales > Methylophilaceae > CAZAHP01. Next base: position 6,012 of record CAZAHP010000061.1, on the reverse strand, counting down.
TTCTATTTGAAAAGCATCACCTGTTTCTTGGCGAATAAAGCTCACTAATTCACTGGCGTAGCGAAAGTCACCCGCGCTCACTTCACCAGATGGAATATCACCACGTAAAGTGACTAAACGACATATGCCTTTAGCTTGGTAAGCATTGAGTAGGTCTTTAATTTCTTGTTTGCTGGATGAGATGCATGAGATATGTGGTGCAGCGTCATGCCCCTCTGCTTGTATTTCAAACACGGTATCCATAGTGCGGTCACGCGTAGAGCCACCAGCCCCGAATGTGACAGAGAAAAATTTAGGGTTAAATTGCGCCAATTGAGCACGTGCTTCGCGTAGCTTAGCAATGCCTTCAGGTGTTTTTGGCGGGAAAAATTCAAAGCTAATATTTGTATTCATTTTTTATCTATTTCAAAGCTTTAATTATCAGGCACGAGCAAGCTCAATACCCATGAAATAACGCTATAGAGCAGAGCACCTAAAATACCTGCCATGAGGGTTTTGACATGAAAACCTTCTATCAAATGCCCCACAAAGTAAAAGAGTAGGCCGTTGATGACTAGTATAAACAAGCCTAAGCTTAGAATGGTAATAGGCAATGTGAGTATCACCAGTATGGGCTTAATCAACATATTCACTAGGCCGATGAGGGCCGCGGCTATCAGTGCAGTGGTCATGCCATCAAGTTGAATGGATGGCATAAACTGCGTTACTGCTAGCAAGGCTAGTGCGTTGAGTATCCATACAAGTAATAAGCGCATGCTATCTCCATGATTGTGCAAGGTGGTGAATTAAGCGAGCACTGATCAATCAGCACTCGCTTAGCATGACTACCTTGCTAGCTTGGCTTAGTAGCGGTAAGTATCTGCTTTAAATGGGCCGTCTTGTGAAACGCCAATATAAGCAGCTTGTACTTCTGAGAGCCTTGATAATTGCGCATTGAGTTTTTTCAATTGCAATGTTGCTACTTTTTCATCCAAGTGTTTTGGTAAAGTATACACGCCTACAGGGTACTTAGCTTGTTGCGTAAATAACTCAATTTGCGCAATGGTTTGGTTGGCAAAGCTTGAACTCATCACATATGAAGGGTGACCTGTACCGCAACCCAAGTTCACTAAACGACCTTTAGCCAGCAAGATGATTTTTTTACCATCTGGGAAAATCACGTGGTCAACTTGTGGCTTGATTTCGTCCCATTCGTATTTCTCTAATGAAGCGACATCAATCTCGTTGTCAAAGTGACCGATGTTACAAACGATGGCTTGGTCTTTCATTTTTGCCATGTGGTCGTGTGTAATCACATGGTAGTTGCCTGTGGCAGTAACAAAAATATCAGCATGCTCAGCAGCATAATCCATGGTCACAACACGGTAACCTTCCATGGCAGCTTGTAGTGCGCAGATTGGGTCAATTTCTGTTACCCATACTTGGGCAGAAAGTGCGCGCAACGCTTGAGCTGAGCCTTTACCTACGTCGCCATAACCAGCAACCACTGCTACTTTACCTGCAATCATGACGTCAGTAGCACGTTTGATAGCGTCAACTAAGCTTTCGCGGCAGCCGTAGAGGTTGTCAAATTTAGATTTTGTCACTGAGTCATTCACGTTAATTGCAGGGAAGGCAAGCTTGCCTTCTTTATGCATTTGATACAAACGATGTACGCCAGTAGTGGTTTCTTCAGTCACGCCTATAATTTTTGCTAAACGTGTTGAGTACCAAGTTGGGTCAGTTTTCAGCTTTTCTTTAATGGCATTAAATAAGCAGATTTCTTCTTCAGATGTTGGGTTGGCGACCACTGATAAGTCTTTTTCAGCGCGTGTACCAAGGTGTAGCAAGAGGGTAGCATCACCACCATCATCTAGAATCATGTTTGAGTAGCCACCATCAGCCCATTCAAAAATGCGGTGGGTGTAATCCCAGTACTCAACCAAAGTTTCGCCTTTAATCGCAAATACAGCCGTACCACCAGCGGCAATCGCTGCAGCGGCGTGGTCTTGAGTTGAGAAAATATTGCATGATGCCCAGCGCACTTCAGCGCCAAGGTCTTTGAGGGTTTCAATCAGCACAGCTGTTTGAATCGTCATGTGCAATGAGCCAGTGATGCGAGCACCTTTTAGCGGTTGTGCTTTTGAGTACTCTTCACGAATCGCCATTAAACCTGGCATTTCTGTCTCTGCAATGGCAATTTCTTTACGGCCAAAAGCCGCTAAGTTGATGTCTGCTACGATGTAGTCTTTAAAGTTTTGTAAGTCTTTTTGGGTCACAGTATTCATGTGTTTTCCTTGAATGTGTGACCGGGGGGAAGAGGGTAAATTAAAGCTAGAGATTAGTGCTATCTCACCCGTATCCCGTGCCCGGCACGGTTAATAATGGTGAGCGCCGTTGAAACATGTTCCGAGCCTGGAAGCTATTTTGATTTAGCTCTCGCAACGCCCCTCGGAATTCTTTGATTATACGTGATTTTTTTTAAGCTTCCAACAGAAAATCACTTGCTATCTAAGATTTACTCCAAATATCGCTTACGTCTGTGATGCCCCAAGCTGCTGGGTCATCATGTCCTATTATTTCATCATTTACGCCATTCTTAGATAAATCTAAAATCTCCATGGCGATGCGTGTTTGATGTTTTGTTGAAAAAAACACTTTTACAATTGGATGCAGTAGTGATTTAGGGCTTTGGTCTATAACGACGCCTAGCCTGTTTGATTTTAGTTTAACCATTGAGCCTATGGGGTAAATGCCTACGCTTTTAACAAAGGCTTTAAACACAGCATCATCAAAATGGTTCTTCCATTGCGCCATGCGTTGTAATGAAACCCCTGGCTCCCAACCAGCTTTATAGGGGCGGTTAGAGGTCACTGCATCATAGACATCACACACCGCGCCCATTTTGGCAAAAATGCTAATTTCTTTATCCGTGAGTTTTTTAGGGTAGCCCGAACCATCAATTTTCTCATGGTGATGTAAACACACATCTAAAGTCACCGTGTCTGTGACATTGCCTTGCAAAAGGAGTTCATAGCCGCGCTGTGGATGCTGCTTAACAATATCAAACTCACTATCTGTTAATGCGCCTGGTTTGTTAAGGATTTCATTTGGGATACCTGCTTTACCAAGGTCATGCAACAAGCCCGCAAGGCCCGCTTGTTTAGTTTCTGATTCGTTTAAGTTAAGTTGCTTGGCGAGTGCCACCATTAAAGCGCAGACAGCAACGGAATGCATGTAGGTGTAGTCATCTTTGGTTTTAAGTCGGACTAGGCTGATTAATGCGCCTTCATTACGCGAGACTGAGGCAGTAATGTCTTCTACTAATGGCATCGCAGCTTCGGCATTAATGGCTTTGCCCATGCGTACGTCTTGAAACATGGATGCAACGGCTCTTTTAGAAGCGTTGATGGCTTTTGTAGCTGCAGCGCGCTCTTCTGTTGCGCTCACCCGTTTAGCGGGTGGAGCTGGTTCTTTTTTGATAGGGGCTGGGCTGGGCTCGATGGCTGGAGGTGAATTTTCTTCCACAGAAACCACAGGTGCAGCTTTAGGCGCACTTACATCGACACCTTTTGAGATGTCGATGACCACTTCTTTAATAACACTGGCTTGCAACTTTTTAAGGTCGTCTGGATCTTGTAAGACAAATTTGGTCTTCCAGAATGGGTGGTCTACCCAAGCGCCTTTCAGCTCTTGAATGTGCATGCCAAGTGTGACTTGATTTGTAGGTATTGTTTTTAACATAGTGTCTGCCATTCTCTACGAAAATGGCAGACAACTAAGCTGAGAATAGAAGCAGAAAAAGCCGCTTTTAATGAAGTTTATAAACCTGCTGCTGCACGAAGTGCGGCTGCTTTGTTGGTGCTTTCCCAAGTGAATTCTGGTTCATCACGCCCAAAGTGGCCGTAAGCTGCTGTTTTTGTGTAGATTGGGCGTAACAAATCAAGCATTTTAACGATGCCTTTCGGACGTAAATCAAAATGTTCGCGCACCAAGGCAGTTAATACCTCATTTGAAACTTTACCAGTGCCGTAAGTCTCTACCATGACAGAAGTAGGTTGCGCCACGCCAATCGCATAGCTTACTTGTACTAGGCAGCGAGAAGCCAAGCCAGCAGCTACAATATTTTTAGCCACATAACGGCCTGCATATGCGGCAGAGCGGTCAACTTTTGAAGGGTCTTTGCCAGAGAAAGCGCCACCGCCATGAGGGGCTGCACCGCCGTAGGTGTCTACAATAATTTTACGACCAGTCAAGCCGCAATCACCTTGAGGGCCACCAATCACAAATCGACCTGTTGGGTTCACTAGATATTTAATATCACCTTTGATGAGGTCTTGTGGCAGCATTGGTTTAATGATTTCTTCAATCACTGCTTCACGAATGTCTTTCAGCTCCATTTCTGGCGCGTGTTGTGTAGATACGACAACGGTGTCGATAGCATATGGTTTGCCATCGACATATTTAATCGTCACCTGTGATTTAGCATCTGGGCGCAACCAGTTCAAGCGACCATCTTTACGCAATTGTGCTTGACGCTCCATAATGCGGTGGCTAAGCCAGATGGGTAAGGGCATGAGCTGCGGTGTTTCATCTACAGCATAGCCAAACATCAGGCCTTGGTCACCAGCGCCTTGATCTAGCGGGTCATCATGTGCGCCATCTACGCCTTGGGCAATATCAGGTGATTGTTTGTCATAAGCAACCAGCACTGCGCAGCCACGGTAGTCAATACCGTAATCTGTATTGTCGTAACCTATGCGTTTGATGGTTTCGCGGGCAACTTTAATGTAATCAACATTGGCAGTGGTGGTGATTTCGCCCGCTAAAACAACAAGGCCTGTGTTAGCAAGTGTTTCAGCAGCTACACGTGCAGTTGGGTCTTGCGCTAGAATAGCGTCTAAAATGCTGTCAGAAACTTGGTCTGCAAGTTTGTCTGGGTGACCTTCAGAAACAGATTCTGAGGTAAATAAATATTCGTTCATTAGTTGGCTTTCGATTAGGTTTTTAGCTTAGGCTTTCTAGCCGCAAAAATAAAACTACTAGTATATAAATGATAGATAAAAAAACTGGTCGCCTAGTTTACATAAAGTAAGCAATAAGATAAAGACTAGTACAATAGCAACTCATAAAGATTATTAAATAATTCATGTTAATCACTTTACTCAAAACCTACGCGCGAATTCCGCTTCCTTTAATCCATGCTATGGGGTGGGTATGTGGTTGGGTGATGTATTTAGGTTCTAGTAAATACAGGCGCCGTATTAAAAATAACATCGCCAGAACGCAATTAGCTACAAATCCAGCGGAACTTAGGCGGCTAGTACGACGCAATATTCATGAGTCAGGTAAAGCAGCGCTTGAAATATTGGTGGTTTGGTTTAGGCCAGAAGCAGAGGTGCTGAGCTTAATAAAAGAATGTACTGGGTGGCATTATGTTGAGGCTGCTGTAGCTAATAAAAAAGGGATTATTTTTCTGACGCCGCATTTAGGATGCTATGAAATTACAGGGGTTTACTATGGCTCAAGACATCCGCTGACTGTGCTGTTTAGGCCGTCACGCAGTAAGCTGGCAAATCGTTTGTATGACGAGGGTAGAGGGCTAGCCAGCGCCAGGTTTGCGCCAACTAATATGGGTGGTGTGCGTAAATTGCTTAAAGCGCTAAAGCAAGGTGAGGCCATAGGTATATTGCCAGATCAGGTGCCAGATGCTAACGAGGGTGTGTGGGCGGATTTTTTTGGTAGGCCTGCATACACCATGACTTTGGTCACAAAACTGGCAGAAAGTACTGGCGCTACTGTGCTGTTAGCCTTTGGTGAGCGCTTGAGTGGCGGACGGGGCTATCATGTGCATTTTGCCCCATTTACTCAAGAGCCTACACCACAAAATATTAACGCAGCGGTTGAAAACCTAGTTAAACAGAGGCCTGAGCAGTACTTATGGAGCTATCGCCGTTATAAAAAGCCATAAATCACTTTCTTGCTTAAACTTAAAACCCAAATTGCTAGCACCTTAAAGCGACATTCCCCTAC
>CAZAHP010000060.1:12904-15573 GCA_964484985.1 uncultured Methylophilaceae bacterium | reverse complement strand
AGGATGCACTTTGTTTAATTACCAGTTTCGCCCAAGTTTGTTCGGGTTTGTCATTGTTGTTTGCTGTGTAGTAGTTTTTTGCAAGCTAGGCGCATGGCAATATCACAAGGCTGAACAAAAGATTGAGTTACAGGCCAAGCTTGAGCAGGGCTTAGCGCATGAGCCTATAGATTTGCCAAGTCAGGTGAGTGCTAATGTCGAGAGCTTGCGATATAAACGCTTTAAGTTTACTGGAACATATCAAACACAGTATCAAATCTTTCTTGATAATCAGGTGAGTAATGAAAAGGCGGGCTATCATGTCATCACGCCAGTTAAAATTAAAGATAGTAATCGATATGTGCTGGTTGATCGCGGCTGGGTTGCTGCCTTAGCTAATCATAGTCAGTTGCCAAGTGTTGCTACACCGCAGACGGAGTTTAATTTTAGTGGGCATGTATGGGTGCCAAGTAGTAAATTTTTTACGTTGGCTAAACCTGAAGCTGTTGTCGAAAAATCGTCTTGGAATGCTGTGTGGCAAAATATGGATATGCAGTCCTATATGAAAGCTACGCAATTGAATATGTTGCCGTTTGTGATTAGGTTGGACGCTAATGTTGATGCGGCTGGTTTTGCACGGGATTGGCCTTTGCCGAATGAGCGCATCACAACCCATATCGGTTATGCCTATCAGTGGTATGGTTTTGCAGTAGCCGCAGCTCTGATTTATCTGGTTGTGAGCTTTAAGAGGAAAATGCAGTAATGGTTAAAAATGAATCTCAAGAGATGAGTGTGAGCAGCCAACAAAAGCAATCTGGGCGCTGGATGCTCATCTTGTTGGTGTTGTTTTTCTCTGTACCTATAGGCATTGTTGTGCTGATGCATAAATACCAACTGCACCCAACAGGTGCGAGTAATGGTGAGTTAATTCAGCCTGCCGTTGCATTGCAGTTGCCTGCAGAGTTGTTAGATAGTGAACAGAAAATAGTGAACAATGCAGTATGGAACAGTAAGTGGAATATGGTGTATTTGGCGCAAGATTGTGACGCGCGATGCGAGGCAGGTCTATATGAAGCGAGACAAATTCATGTGTCATTAGCTAAAGAGATTGAGCGTGTGCAACGCATTTTAATTACTGAAAATGCAAACACTGTAGAGTTAAAAAAGCGCTACCCAGATTTGATTATTATTAATCAACCTAAAGAGGCTGTTGCAAAATTGAGTCAGCAGTTTTTGGCTAAAGATAAAACTAAACAGGCTGGCTTATACTTGGTTGACCCCTTAGGTAATTTAATGATGCACTATAACGCCGACACCAAAGCTAAAGCAATTAGGGCGGATGTTTTGAAGTTGCTTAAATATTCTTGGGCTGGTTAAGATGAATGTAATGGTTTGGTTCAAAAGATTGTCTCTCATCGCCTGTTTGCTAGCGCTATGTGTAGTTGTGCTAGGGGCATATGTACGTTTGTCTGATGCTGGCCTAGGTTGCCCAGATTGGCCAGGTTGTTATGGTACGCTTACCGTTCCCCAAAGTGAGGCAGCAATACAAGAAGCCCAAAAGGTGTACCCACAAAGTGTAGTGGTTGTGCATAAAGCATGGAAGGAAATGGTACATCGTTATTTTGCAAGTATTCTTGGTTTGCTGATATTAGCGATATGCGTGTTGGGTTGGAAATCTAGAGACGCAATTAAGGTATCACCATGGTTTACTACTGGCTTGGTGGGCTTGGTGGGCTTGCAAGGGGCTTTGGGTATGTGGACAGTGACTATGCTCTTAAAGCCGGCCATTGTAAGCGCGCATTTACTTGGCGGCATGAGCACGCTAGCGATGTTGACTTGGGTAGCGCATCGGCATTGGGCAGACTTGTGCACACTATCTAATTTGACACTTAGTCATGGCTTGAGAGTTGCAATACGTGGTGCCTTGCTGGTGATTTTTATGCAGATTTTTTTAGGCGGTTGGACAAGTACTAACTATGCGGCGCTAGCCTGCAATGACTTTCCTACTTGCCATGGCGCGTGGTTGCCTAATATGGATTTTGGAAGTGCTTTTCATATGGTGCGTGAGCTTGGGCAGGGGGTGGATGGTAAACCTTTAACACTCGAGGCTTTAAGTGCAATACAATGGACGCATCGCTTAGGCGCAGTGCTTACTTTTTTGTATTTAAGCTTGCTAACTTTTGCCTTATTTAAAAACGCGCAGTTAAAGCGCTTGGGTCTTCTATTAATTACTTTGCTTTGCTTGCAGGTGGCTATAGGCATTGCAAATTTGGTATTACATTTACCGATGATGTTAGCTGTAGCTCATAACTTGGGTGCAGCTTTGTTGTTAATCACAATAGTCATTATGAATTCAAAAATTACAGATATGGTTAAAAGAGGTTGATTATGAATACAATCGCATTTGGACATCTACAAAAAGTAGGTCTGAGCTTTCAAAATTTCTTTGCCTTGTGTAAACCTCGTGTTTCAGCATTAATTGTATTTACTGCGGTCATTGGTATGTTTTTAGCCACGCCGAATATGGTGCCCTTGGATGTGCTGATAGCTGCAACGGTGGGTATTGGTATGGCATCTGGTGCCGCCGCAGCGTTTAATTGCCTGATAGAGCAAAAAATTGATGCAAAAATGGCGCGTACGCGAGGTCGTCCACTCCCAACAGGGCAGCTTAACTCAACCGAAACATTTGT
>CAZAHP010000060.1:11336-12804 GCA_964484985.1 uncultured Methylophilaceae bacterium | reverse complement strand
TTTTGGGCTTTAGCGCTTTATCGTAGAGATGAATATGCAAAGTCTGGCTTGCCCATGTTGCCTGTAACACATGGTGAAGAGTTTACCCGCCAGCATATTTTGCTTTACACCATTATTCTATTTGCTGTGGCTTTGATGCCATTTGGTCATGGTATGAGTGGTTTGATTTATTTAATCGCTTCAGTTGGCCTCAATATTGGTTTTATGGTCTATGCAATTGCACTTTATAGACGTTATTCAGATGAGTTGGCTAAACGAACTTTTAGATTTTCGATTATTTATCTGATGGCGCTTTTTGCAGCTTTATTGGTGGATCATTATTGGTTTATACGTATGTAAAGTTTGGCGCGCCCGGCGGGAGTCGAACCCACGACCTTTGGCTTCGGAAACCAACACTCTATCCAGCTGAGCTACGGGCGCATTATCGAAGCAGAGGGCGGATTATAGCAAATGGGGTGCTAGTTGTGGGTTTGCAATGTTTATTTGCTTTTGCTTAAGCAATATTATTAGTATAATCACAGACTTCGTAACTTTGTTTAGAAATTATTATCATGGCTGATCATCAACAAGACGTTCATAAAACAAGTACTTTTTCAGTGGTTTTCGCAGTATTGGGTGGCATTTTAGTGCCTATGATTTTAATTGCATTGATTGCAAAGTTTTTTATTGCAGGCTCATTAGGTACAGCCGAAGCTACGCCCGCACCTAAAGCTGAGGTTGCTAAGATAGAAGAAAATATTAAGCCTGTAGCCGCAGTTGAAGTGGCGAGTAGCAGTGCTCCACAAGCTGAAAAAGGCGGTGAAGAGGTAGTTAAAGGTGTTTGTGCAATGTGTCATGGTACTGGCTTAATGGGCTCACCTAAGATTGGTGATAAAGCTGCTTGGGAGCCACGTATTAAACAAGGTTATGAAACTTTAGTTAAACATGCTGTTGAGGGTATTCGAAGCATGCCTGCGCGCGGAGGTAACCCAGCTTTAACAGATAATGAAGTGGCGGCAGCTGTAGCTTACATGGCTAATCAAGCTGGTGCAGACTTTAAGGCAACTACAGCTGCACCAGCCGCAGCTGCAGAAGCGCCAGCAGCAGAAACCAAAACTGCAGATGCAGCTGCAGCACCTGCTGCTTCAGGTAAATCAGGTGAGGAAGTGGTTAAGGCTGTATGTGCAATGTGTCATGCTACAGGTTTAATGGGTTCACCTAAGATTGGTGATAAGGCTGGTTGGGAGCCACGCATTAAGCAAGGTTATGAAACACTAGTGAAGCACGCTGTTGAGGGTATTCGTAGTATGCCTGCACGTGGTGGTAACCCAGGTTTGAGTGATGATGAAGTCGCTAGAGCAGTTGCCTACATGGCTAACCAGTCTGGTGCGGATTTTAAAGCGCCTTAATCTGCACGATTAAATCAAAACCAGCTATATGATAAATTCTATAGCTGGTTTTTTTACGACTATACTTGTACTTAACTCAG
>CAZAHP010000060.1:0-11236 GCA_964484985.1 uncultured Methylophilaceae bacterium | reverse complement strand
CAGTGCCTTAACTCAGTCTTAACTAATAGGATGGTGTGAAAACTTAGATGGCAACTTATGTTGTTGGTGATATACAAGGCTGTAATTATGCTTTTCAGGCTTTATTGGCCAAGATTAATTTCGATCCACTACAAGATCGCTTGTGGCTAGTAGGGGATGTTGTCAATCGTGGTGCTGGCTCTTTACCTGTTTTACGTTGGATATATGAGCATCAGCATTGTGTGACCATAGTACTTGGTAATCATGACCTACATGCCATTATGGTCATGGAGGGATATGCTAAAGCGCATCGCGGTGACACTTTACAAGACTTATTAGAAGGTGCTGAAGGTGCTAAATTATTGACTTGGTTGCGCCATCAACATATGGCCTTTGCTGAAAATGAATGCTTAATGGTTCATGCGGGTGTTTTGCCGCAGTGGACGGCTGAAGCTACTTTATCACTAGCGTCTGAGGTGGAAAGCGCTTTGCGCGCTTCTGATTACAAAATTTTTCTAGCACAAATGTATGGCAATTTGCCTAATCAATGGCATGATGAGTTGCAAGGCATAGATCGCTTGCGCTTAATTACTAATGCACTTACCCGCTTACGTGTGTGTGATGAAAGCGGAGCCATGGAGTTTAAGTTTAAAGGAGTTCTTGAAGATGTTCCACAAGGCTATCTGCCTTGGTTTGATGTGCTTTCGCGTAAAACAACACAGACGACTATTCTCTTTGGGCACTGGTCAGCATTAGGTTTGCAGCAAAGAGAGAAGCTTTATGCTTTGGATACTGGGTGTTTGTGGGGTGGCTATCTGAGTGCTCTTCGTTTAGAAGATAAAGCGGTTTTTCAAGTGAAGTCTGATTTGCGTGATGCGCCTATACGCCTTGACTCTGCAAGCTAGTCAGCGTCGACCAAGTTTAATTTTTCTTTAATCATATTTCTGATTTCAGAAGATAAGCTGCGTCTATCTCGCCCAGCGGTTTGTTGGGCAGGCAAGAATGTGAGCTCTACCACTGGATTAGCGATGCATACAATCGCCCAGATTGACTCGAGTAAGGTGGTTTCGCCTGCAAATGCCATTTCAATACAAGGGCTGCCATCTACGTTAGGGTAGCGTATTGCAAAAGGCAATATAGGTGCATTTGCATCAATAGCCGCTTGTATTACGCTGCCTTTGAATGCTTTAAGTGTAGTGCCATCTGTTGTTGTGCCTTCTGGGAAATAACACATGCAGTCACCAGCAAGTAAACTTTGATGGACTGTTTGTACAATGCGGCTGGCGTCTTGTTTTTTTTCTCTATCGATAAAAAGCGTGTTGGCTTTTTCAGCAAACCAGCCAAAAATAGGCCATGAGCGTATTTCGGACTTGGCAATAAACCTAACGGTACGAACGCTGTTAAGCGCATGAATGTCTATCCATGAAATATGGTTGGCAATAAACATTGTGCCCACTACATTCCAATTTGGTGCAGTGCCAACAATGCGTACTTCAATGTTGAATATATCGAGCAAGTCTTTTGACCACTTACTCACTACTTGGTCTCGTTTGCTTGGGCTGGCAGTAGGCAGGACAGTACTGGCAACTATTACGCCATATAAGGTGTGCAAAATTACGCGTAGTACTCTATATACGCGGATGATGAATGATGACTTTTGAATAATAAAGCTCTATAACTATCTGAAGTGGTTAAACCATGTTTAGTTAGATTTTAATGCGATGAACGCAGCCTGTAAACTAGTTTTCAGGCTGCTGTTTAAACGCTATTATTTAAAGAAATGGTCTGCGTAGCGCTTATTGATGCGAGATAAAGGTAGCATTACGAGCATATCTGCTGTGTTGAAATCAGGGTCCCAAGCAGGGTCGCCACAAATGTATGCGCCAACTCTTAAATAGCCTTTAATGAGCGCAGGGCAGCTAACATCAATATCTGAGCGTAGCGCATGTAGCGGCAATGGGCAACGTGGAAATACGCGGTATTCTGAAGGCGAAAGATGCTTTTCTTTGAGTTGCTTATACAAGCTTGCAGCGATGTGGCCGCCATCTGCCATACCTACGCTACCGCAACCAATCATGTATTCATAGCGATTTACTTGCATGTATTTTGCAAGGCCAGCCCACAGCATGGTGACAGTGCCACCATTGCGATAGTCTTGATGCACACAAGCGCGCCCCACCTCTACCATGCGGTCAAATAAGTGCGCGAGGCGACTTAAGTCAAACTCGCTGGCTGAGTAGTATCCACCTGCTTCAATAGCTTTGCTCGGGCTTAAAATGCGATATGTGCCAACCACTTTACCACTTTCAGTATCTCTAACTAATAGGTGGTCACAAAACTCATCGTAACGGTCACAATCGTGACCATCTTCGGCTTGAATGTTGGCGCCCATTTCTTCAGCAAATACTTTGTAGCGCAGGCGCTGTGCTTCAGCAATTTCAGAGCTGTTGCGAGCAAAGCTAAACGCTAAATTGCCGCGTGACTGCTCTAAGCTGTCTGAAGGTTGTTGTTTTAGCATGTGGTTCTCACTAATCTATAAAGTTTTAATATGATAATGACTTTAAGACTTTTTTGTGACAAAAATATGTCGAAAGTATATATTTTTTGTGACAGTGTGATGGTTTTATCAAAAAATGATTGCGCTAGTTTGAATTGTGACTAGATTTGGTGAGAAGTGATGAAGTGGGAATCGATTGCAACTCAGTCAAACTAAGATGAAAATGCGTTAACGCGTAAGCACTTTCATCTTAACCAGCAGTGTGTAAGCTTAGTGGCTTACACGTGTTTCGCGTCCATTTTCTATAAGACGTACTTTTTCACCTGGGTGAAATGCTTCGTCGGCTTCTTGAACAATAGCGACTAGTGTGCCATTGTCTAATTTTACGGTGATTTCAACACCATCTTTGCGCGTAATGCCTTCTTCAGCTGCTGAGCCAGCTAGCCCGCCAACGACTGCACCTATGGTTGCTGCAATAACTGAACCTGATCCGTGCCCGACGGTGCTGCCAGCAACGCCGCCTACTACCGCACCTGCTGCAGTACCTATAGGTGATTTTGTGCCCTCAATTTTAACTGTGCGCACACTTTCGACGACGCCCATTTTCACCGTTTGCGTTTTGCGGGCATCATCTCTACTGTATACGCTACCTGAGTTTGAACTGGCGCATGCACCAAGCATGAGGGCTAATAAGACGATAGCAACGCGTGATTTTTTGTACATATTGTTCTCCATAACGCTTCTTTAAAAAATGTTGATTTAATCAAGTTTGGTTTGGTTAACCAACTCTTGTGTATATACAGCTTCAATTTCTGCTTTTGTTGGCTTATGGTTTTGGCCGCCGCGACTAGCGATTTTAATAGAGCCCATTACTGAGGCTAACCTGCCGCAAGTTGGCCAATCCCAGCCACGTACCATGCCATATAACAAGCCAGCACGATATGCATCACCACAACCCGTAGGGTCAAGCATTTGTTCTGCTTTAACGCACGGAATCTCAAAAAGTTGACCTTCAGCGTAAATGGTAGAGCCATTGCCGCCTTGAGTGACAATTAGTGCTTTTACTTTTTCTGCAAGTTGCGCTAAGTTGTGACCCGTTTTTTCTTGAATAAGTTGCGCTTCATAGTCATTTACTGCTAAATAATCTGCCATTTCAATAAAGTGCATTAGTTCTTCACCGTTAAACATAGGCAAGCCTTGGCCTGGGTCAAACAGGAATGGAATGCCAGCTTCTTTACATTCGCGTGCGTGTTGAAACATGCCTTCACGGCCATCTGGCGCTATGATGGCTAGTGTTACACCTTGCGTGTCTTTGACGCTGTTTTGGTGTGACTCATTCATTGCGCCGGGGTGAAAGGCGGTGATTTGGTTGTCATCTAAATCGGTAGTAATAAAAGCTTGGGCAGTATAGCTGCCAGCTATTGTCTTAATATGAGTTTTAGCAATGCCTAAATCGTTTAGGCGTTGGTAGTAGTTTGTAAAGTCTTCACCCACTGTGGCCATGATGAGAGGCTCATCTTCTAGCAACCTTAGGTTGTATGCAATATTGCCTGCAGTGCCACCAAATTCTTTACGCATTTCAGGCACTAAAAACCCTACATTTAGCATATGAATTTTGTCAGGCAATATGTGGTTTTTGAATTTATCTGGAAACACCATGATGGTGTCAAAGGCTAATGAGCCGCAAACGAGTATGGACATGAGGATGCAATCTGATTTAAAAGTAGGATTATGCTATAGAGTTAAAAAAATGCAAACGACAGGGTGTTGAGAGGAGGCTTTTATAGCCAAGCAATTTCCGCAACTTACTGAGCGCTGTCGATAAGTATTTTTGCTGCTTTTTTGGCATGTTTAATTGCGCCAGAGCCGCGCTTCATTTGCTCTGCTTGAACTGCACCCTCGATGAGGATGGATAGTTGAAGTGCAAGGCCCTCAGCGTCTTTGATTCCAGCGTCTATGGCTAGATTGCTGACATATTGTTTAAATTGACGTGATTGTTCAACAGAGAATTTATGTATAGTGTTTTCTTCGTTGGGGAATTCAGCAGAAGCGTTTAAGAAGCCAATGCCTTTAAATTCTGGTGATGTAATCCATTCTTCTATGCAGTCAAAAAGCTTTTGTAGTTTTTCAGAAGGTTTTTTTGTTTGCGTTTCTAATCGAGTGTTGAGCCATGTTTCAAAGTCTTGATGGCCGCGTTTTAATACCTCGAGAATTAAATCCTCTTTAGATTTAAAGTATTTATATAAGGTCATTTTTGTGGTGCCAGCCACAGCAACTATGGTGTCTACGCCAGTAGAGTTAATGCCGCGCGTTTGAAATAAATCGCTGGCTACAGTGACAATTTTTTCTCTGAGTAGTGACATTGTTTAACCCCGCATATATTTAAACCAAAGTTTAACATAAATTAACTGAAATAGGTATATACAGACCTGTATATATAGTGTAATATTTATTACACATAAAGTTAATTTCTAGTATTTTCCTATAAATATTAGTTATTTATGTATTTGTAAGCAATATTATTTTTTTATTATTTTAATACACAAACGTATATGGAGTTAATCATGAGCAAATTATTATCGATGTTAATTTTATCTGTTGCAGTGAGTGCTGCGTCTGTTTATGCGGCTGAGCAGTCGCCCTTGTACGTGATTAAGTCGGTGAATGTGAATGCATCAGCTGATACGGTGTGGGAGAAAGTTGCAAAGTTTGGTGATTTAGGTGCATGGCATCCAGCAGTTGCGAAAACAGAAATCACCAATGGTAGTGATGGTAAGGTTGGGGCAAAACGCTTGCTTACATTGCAAGATGGTGGTCAGATTAAAGAGACCTTGACTGCTTATAATCAGAAAGGTAAGACTATGAGTTATGTGATTACTGATGGGGTACTGCCAGTCAGTCAATATGCTTCTAGTTTGCACGTTTATCCCAATGGTGAGGGTAAGGCGGTGGTGGTTTGGGAGAGTAGTTTTAATCCAAAAGCACCGAATGATGAGCGTGTGGCCTCAGATACAATTAATGCAGTTTATGATGCTGGTTTAAATAATCTTAAAAAAATAGTTGAGTAATGATGCTTTCGCCAAGGGTTGGTGAGGCTCTTGGCGCTTTTAGTTGGTTGAGTTAGACATAAGCATAGGGGTGTAATTGCAACGGACTTTTTGTAAGTAATAGTTTGCAATCTCTAGTTCTCTTAAATCTTTTGGCGCTTCGCCTTCAACTACAATGCTGAAGTAGATGGTTTTGTGTTGATCTGGTATTTGTATTGCCTCAAGAAGTTGGCAGTTACCTTTACGCATTTGCTCTATCTTACTTAGAATGCTTGAAACCTGCATTGGGCTTAGCATCTTCGTATTTAGGTCTTGGCTAAGGGGTGAGTTTGCTGTGGTGGTGATGGGAAGCAGTGTGCTTGGTTTTGCCCTAAGTTGCGCGAAGGATGTTAGTTTATCAGCCGATATCATATGGTAGCTAAATGCCATGTAGAGCCCCAAGCTACAAAGTGCTATTGTTGCAGCTATGCTATAGCCTAGAGTCTTTTTGTTAATAGATAAATGGTTTGAAGCATTAATACTTTGTGGTTTTTTCTTAAGCGCTTCTTCGCTTGTCTGTTCATTTAAAGCTTCATCTGAAGTGTCTGTTTGTGCTGAAATTAATGCTTTGGCAGCTAGTTTTGCATGTGAAAAGCCGTTGAACTGCCCAGAGCTAATTGCCTCTTTTATAGTGCTGCTGAGCATGAAGTAAATTTGATGCGCCAATATTTCTGGTGTGGCAGCTTTTGCTAGCTGGGCTTGGCGTGTTAAGTAGTTATGTAATGTTGCAGGTGCTTGGCTGCTTATTACTAGCTGCTTAAGATGTTCATTAATGCTGGGCGCCTGTAGCCAATCGTTTAAAATATCAAATAGGCTGAGCATGCGCAATTCTGGTGTGTTGCCAGATTTCTCTAGCATCATAATCAGCCATGGTGATTCAAGGATTTTCAAGTGGATTAGGTCACTGCTAGCTAGTTAGAAGGGTTTTACTACTACCAGAATGACAATCGCAATTAATACCAAAACAGGAATCTCATTAAACCAGCGATACCATACATGCCCACGTTTATTTGTGCCAAGTTTGAAGTCTCGCATAATTTTTCCGCAATAAGCATGATAAGCAATTAAACCTAAGACTAAGGTGAGCTTGGCATGCATCC
Organism: uncultured Methylophilaceae bacterium; assembly: GCA_964484985.1. GTDB lineage: Bacteria > Pseudomonadota > Gammaproteobacteria > Burkholderiales > Methylophilaceae > CAZAHP01. The sequence goes on along the minus strand of CAZAHP010000060.1, from coordinate 4,574 downwards.
ATGCACCACTGATATGATAGCCCAGCCATAACCATAAGCCGAAACTAAGCGCGAGCACTGCTAGAGGTAGCATAAAACGGTATAGCTTATGCTCCATGAGCTCTAATCTGGCGATGGCTTTGGGGTCGGTTTCCATGGCGTGATTGACAAATATTCTGGGTAAGTAAAATAAGCCAGCAAACCAGCTGGTGACAAATATAATGTGTAGCGCTTTAATCCAGAGCATAAGTGGCCTTGTTTGTTTAAGTTTTTGTTTTGCCTGCTGAAAGCTGTTTGTTGAGCATGGCGTGTAAATCATTAAAGTTGATTTCACCAATAATTTGACGAATCACATTACCTTCTTGGTCTAGTACAAAGGTGGTGGGTGTTAGGCGCACATCTTTGAATTTTGTGGCGATTTCGTCAAAACCATCATGCATCACTGGGAAGGGGAGTTTGTTGATGGTGCTGTAGTTAAGTACTTGGCTAGGCGGGTCGTAAGACATTGCAACAGCAACTACTTCAAAGCCTTGGTTATGGTAAGTGTTATATGTTTTGATTAAATCAGGCATTTCGGCAATGCAGCCTGGGCAAGTAGTTGCCCAGAAGTTCACAAGTACAACTTTGCCACGCAAGTCTGCCATGCGTATATTTTTGCCTTGAATGGTAGTAAAGGTTACATCTGGCGCTTTGTCTTTGTGATTTAAGCCAAAAAAAAGTGCTGCAATGAGTGCAGCTAAAATCACTGGAATTAATATTCTAGAATGTTTTGAGATGAAATTCATATTTTAATGTGTAGCGAATATGGCCTTGGAATTGAGGTGGTATTGTGCGACTTTTTGCTACTGGTGTCATTATTTTAGTCTATAACAGCTTGTTTTAGTTCGCACTGCTTTAGCACTTTTGGAGGTAATCTTTATCGGCAGGTAATACCCATGTTAGGTTCGCGCTTAATTTGTGCATCATGTACATGATATAATCTCAATCTTTATTTAATCGTAAAAATTTATGACCGCCCGCTTACGCGAAATACCTTATAACTATACTTCATTTTCTGACCGTGAAATCGTTATTAGATTTCTAGGTGAACCGCTTTGGGATGTGCTTAATCAGCTACGTGCAGAGCGCAAAACTGGTCGTTCAGCACGCATGTTATTTGAGGTGCTAGGCGATATTTGGGTGGTGACGCGTAACCCCTATCTGCAAGATGACTTGCTCGATAACCCTAAGCGCCGTAAAGCCTTAATAGATGCGCTGCATCACAGAATTAAAGCGATTGATGAGCGTAGCGCGGGTAATGCATTGGTGCTACAACTTGTCACTGCCGCTAAAAAGGCGGTGGCTGAGTTTGAGCAAGAGTTTAAACAAACTTATGACTTACGCAAAAAAGCTTTATCAAAATTAGGTAAGGTGACGCGCAAAGACAATATTCAATTTGATGGTTTAGCACGTGTTTCTCACGTGACTGATGCCACTGACTGGCGTGTTGAGTACCCGTTTGTGGTGGTCAACCCAGATACAGAAGAAGAAGTTGCCGCCATAGTCAAAGCTTGTATTGAGCTTGGCTTGACGATTATCCCTAGAGGGGGTGGTACAGGCTATACAGGCGGTGCGATTCCTTTAACCAAACTTTCAGCTGTGATTAACACTGAAAAGCTCGATACATTAGGCCGCGTTGAAATGCGCACCTTGCCGGGTGTAGGCAGACAAGTGCCTACCGTGCGTTGCGGCGCAGGTGTGGTGACACGCCGCGCGATGGAAGTGGCGACAGATGCAGGCTTAGAGTTTGCTTGTGACCCGACTTCTGCTGACGCTTGCTGCATAGGCGGTAACGTGGCGATGAACGCAGGCGGTAAAAAGGCCGTGCTGTGGGGTACTGCGCTAGATAACCTCGCTTCATGGCGCATGGTAACGCCTAATGCAGAGTGGTTAGAAGTCGAACGCTTAGACCATAATTTAGGCAAAATTCATGATATTCCAGTGGCTAGATTTAAAATCAGCCGCTTTGATATTGATGGCAAAACATTATTGGCTGAGCCTGAAATCTTAGAGATTCCTGGTCCTAGCTTCCGTAAAGTGGGCTTAGGTAAAGACGTGACAGATAAATTCTTGTCAGGTTTGCCGGGTATACAAAAAGAAGGTTGTGATGGTTTAATAACTTCAGCGACATTTATTTTGCATCGCATGCCTAAGCATGTGCGCACTGTATGTTTGGAGTTTTTCGGTCACGTTGCTTTAGCCGTACCAGCTATTGTTGAAATTAAAGACTATCTTGATGGTACAGAATCAACCTTGCTTGCAGGTTTAGAGCATTTGGATGAGCGTTATCTAAAAGCGGTAGGTTACGCCACTAAGGCTAACCGTGCTGAGCGCCCTAAAATGGTACTCATTGCCGATATTGCGAGTGATGATGAAAACGCAGTGGGTGAATCTGCTTCACGTATTGTGAAGCTGGCTAATGCCCGTGGCGGTGAAGGTTTTATTGCTGTTTCAAGCGAAGCCCGTAAAAAATTCTGGCTAGACCGCGCACGTACAGCAGCCATTGCTAAACACACTAACGCCTTTAAAATTAACGAGGACGTGGTCATTCCATTGCCGCGCTTGGGCGACTACTCTGACGGTATTGAGCGCATCAATATTGAGTTATCTCTCAGCAATAAACTCAAACTGGTCGATGCATTAGAAACCTTCTTGCAAGGTGAGTTACCATTAGTTCAAGATGAAGACACGCAAACCGATGCAGAGGCACTGCAATCTAAGCGTGATCAAGCCTTAAAACTTATCCATGATGTGCGTAGCCATTGGTTAGCTGTGCAACAAAACCTTGATGCGCCTATTGCCTCTATCGGTGAAAAATATGCAGATTTGGCGGTTGAAAATGTATTCCGTGCCGTGCAAGAGCATCAAGTGCGTATTTCATGGAAGCGTCAGCTGAAAAAGCCGCTGCATGATATTTTTACAGGCCGTGCTTTTGCAAAAGTGCTAGACCGCTGCGATGAAATTCACAAGCAAGTGCTCAAAGGTCGCGTGTTTGTTGCGCTACACATGCACGCGGGTGATGGTAATGTGCATACCAATATTCCTGTCAATTCAGATGATTACGAAATGATGCACGATGCGCACACTGCTGTGGCGCGCATTATGAAGCTGGCTGAAAGCTTAGACGGCGTGATTTCAGGTGAGCATGGTATTGGTATCACCAAAATGGCGTTCTTGGGCCAAAAAACCATAGACACTTTTGCCGCCTATAAACAAAAAGTTGACCCTGAAGGCCGCTTTAATAAAGGCAAGCTCATGATGGGCTCTGGCTTAGATATGGCGTATACGCCGAGTTTTGGCTTGCTAGAGCAAGAGTCTATTATTATGGAGCAGTCTGCGATTGGCGAAATTGCAGACTCGATTAGCGATTGTTTGCGCTGTGGTAAATGTAAGCCTGTATGTAGCACACACGTGCCACGTGCAAACTTGCTTTACTCACCACGTAACAAGATTTTAGGCACATCATTATTGATTGAAGCCTTCTTGTACGAAGAGCAAACGCGTCGTGGCATCTCACTCAAGCATTTTGATGAGTTTAATGACGTTGCTGACCACTGCACGGTTTGCCATCGCTGCGAAAAACCATGCCCAGTCGATATTGACTTTGGGGATGTGTCTATCGCCATGCGTAACTTCTTGCGCGAGCAAGGCAAAAAGAACTTTAACCCGGGCACCAGCTTGGCCATGAGTTACTTGAATATGAAAGACCCTGCCACCATCAAGTTGATGCGCGCAGCCATGGTGGGCTTTGGCTACAAAGCACAGCGCCTAGGCCATGCCGTGTTCAAAAAGTTGGGGCTGCTCACTGGCTTTAAAAAGCGTCCACCTGCCACAGTTGGTAAGCCAGAAATAAAAGCGCAAGTGATTCACTTTTTGAATCGCCCTATGCCTAAGGCCATGCCGACCAAAACCTCACGTGCGCTATTGGGCATAGAGGATGACACCATCGTGCCAGTGATTCGTAACCCACAAAAAACGAATGAAGATTCAGATGCCGTGTTTTACTTCCCTGGCTGTGGTTCTGAGCGTTTGTTCTCAACCGTAGGCTTAGCCACACAAGCCATGTTGTATGAAGTCGGTGCGGTAACAGTATTGCCGCCAGGCTACTTATGCTGCGGCTACCCGCAAACCTCTAGCGGTAACCACGACAAAGGTCAGCAAATCACCTCAGACAACCGCGTGCAGTTCCACCGTGTGGCTAATACGCTGAACTATTTGGATATTAAAACGGTGATTGTGTCTTGCGGAACTTGTATGGACCAGCTACAAAAATACGAGTTTGAAAAGATATTCCCGGGTTGCCGCTTGCTCGACATCCACGAATATCTCATGGAAAAAGGCCTTAAAATTGAAGGCGTGACAGGCACACGTTATATGTACCACGACCCATGTCACAGCCCGATGAAGACCTACGCACCGCTTAAAGTGACTAACGCGCTAATGGGGCAAGATGTTGCACTGAATGACCGTTGCTGCGGTGAGTCAGGTACGTTTGCCGTGGCTAGACCTGATATTGCCACCCAAGTAAAAATGCGTAAGCAAGAAGAGCTAGAAAA
>CAZAHP010000059.1:0-15624 GCA_964484985.1 uncultured Methylophilaceae bacterium | reverse complement strand
GGTTTTTGGTGTTCGTATCTAGTATATTGAGTATTTTGCTGACATTTAGCATGACTATCTCTGTGCAGTGCAATATCGTAAAAATGCTTACTCAACATTAGACACTAAAATTTATAGCGATTGTTGAAAGAGGATAGCCGATACTGCTTTATTGATTTCCTTCGCGATGGTTTTATTTGCGTCAACTTCCCAATGTACCCCATCAATTTTGCTGGCTTGAATATATTGAGCAGCATCAAGAAAGTAAGCGCCAGTGGTTTCTGCAATGGCTTTGTAGGCTTCTGCCAGGGCGCGAGAAGTTTCTTCTCCGCCTTTTAAATGGAATGCAGTCACACCTAATACTTCGCCTAAAGGAGGAGGGGCGATTAAGAGTACTTCTGGTGTTTTGCCAGTATGTGGATGTATTTGTTCAGATGCAGCATGGCTTTTTTGTATCGTCCAAATCAGATTTAAGCAACCAAGGGCTATTTCAGATGCGGTGAGTTTGTAACTAGGCGATACATCGTTAGTGCCCAGTAGCAATATGACGAGGTCAATTGGCGCATGTGACTCCAATAGTGGTGCTAGCATAGATGCGCCACTTCGATTTTGAAGAAAGATACTTTCTGAAAAAAATGTTCTGCCGGGCAATGCTTCCTCAATGATTCTGACGCTATTGCCTAGCTCATTTTGTAATATGCTAGTCCAGCGATGTTGATACTCATAGCGAGTGCCAGTTTGAGGATTGAGTCCCCAAGTGAGTGAGTCACCATAGCATAAAATAGTTTTCATTTTTTTGGTTTATATCTAGTAATATTGAGAGTTAAAACCAGTTATTTGGGAGCTTGTTGGAGTATTGTTAAATCGTTCAAAATCTCTTCTGAATGATTTTGCGTATTTACGGAAGTGTAAATTTTTGCAACTTTTCCGTGAGTGTCAATCAAGAATGTGTAACGCTTGGCGATTTTTATCACGCCTAGGTGATTAAGTGAGCCATAGCTTGCGGCGACTTTGCCATCTGTATCTGCAAGTAGTGGAAATGGTAAGCTATATTTTTTAGCAAATTCAGCATGCGAGTTTGTGCTATCTACACTGACCCCAACTACTTTTGCACCTAATTTTTCTAGTTTAAATAAATCATCTCTAAAGTGGCAGGCTTCTTTTGTGCAGCCTGGGGTGTCGTCTTTGGGGTAAAAATAAAGAACGAGCCATTTTCCTGCATAGTCTTCTAATTGGTGTTCTTTGTTGTGAGTGTCTTTGAGTTTAAACGCAGGTGCGTTTTGGCCTACAGCAGGTGGTTTAGAAGTTAAAAAGAGTGCTCTGTATAAAAAGAACACTGCTACTACTAGTAGGATGATGAATGCTATTTTCATGATGTACCTTATGGGTTTTGACATGGTTAGTTTTTTGCGTCTTAGGGTTGGCACTTAACTGAGTGTGTAAATTTAGATTGTTACACATAATCAGACCAGAATTATGAGAAAATGTCACACCTTAAGTAAACTCAGTTTTCCAAATAGGCTGATTTTTAATCTGTCTCGCTATCATTGCGAGCACTAATGGAATATCCGGGTTAAAAGTAATATGCCCCCGTAGCTCAGTGGATAGAGCATCCCCCTCCTAAGGGGAGGGTCACACGTTCGATTCGTGTCGGGGGCGCCAGTACTCAGTTCTTTGGGTTTTATCTCAATATATAGAGCTCGGCTGAATGACTAATAATTTTGGAGTGATATGACCAAAGCTAAAGATACCGTTGCAAAAGGTGGCGGCTCGGTTGTCTTGGCACGTTTGCTTGGCATGTTATTTTCATTTCTCCTCTTTCTGATTTTAGCGCGACATTCTGCAGACGATGCTGGGGTTTTTAGAACCGCAGTGACTTACATTGTGATAGCAGAGTTTCTTGCAATGTTAGGTTTGCATCGTTGGTTAGCTACTGAAATAGCGCCTGAAGGCGAGCATCGTTGGCCTTTATTTTTTTCTACCAATATTTTTACATTAGGTGTGTCTGTTGTTTTGGCGCTGTCATATGTTGCTATTTCTTATGGTGGGATTTATAGCGAGTCCTTGAATGTGGCTTTGCGTCTGGCTGCTTTGGCGGTAATACCTTCAGGTATATTTGCTTGTGTGCAATCGGCCTTATTGGGTGTGGGTAGAAGCCATCTGATGGGTCAGTTGAATATGTTTGAAAACATAACGCGTTGTTTGTTGTGCTTTGGCTTGATTTATGCAAATCAGCCTGTGACTTACATCATTTGGGTGTTTGTAGCAGTGCGTTGGGTGGTGGCTTTATTTGGGTTTAATTATTTAAGGCACATGTTTAACGGGGCTCATTGGCTTGTTGATAAAGCTTTACTTTCGCAAGTAGCGCGTGAAGCGCCCAAATTTGCAGTCATTATTTTTGCATTTTTGCTGTTAAAAAATGCGGCTTTGTTATTGCTGCCTTCGATTAGTTCAGATGCTGAAACTGCTGTCTTTGCCGTTGCATATCAACTGTTTGATTTGATATTGCTGATTCCTTCTGTATTGGCAATCACTTCAAGCAATAAATTTGCAGATAAAGCAAATAACTCGGCTGTCGCTTTAAAGCGAGCCGCTACACAATTGATTGCGATTACTTCTTTAGCCTTGTTTCCATGTATTGCTTTAACTGCGGCATTTGCGCACCAATTTATTTGGGTGCTTTATGGTGACCGCTATCCAAGTGCAGGTCATTCTTTAGTGATTTTAATGTTGGCATCAGGTGTAATGATGTTAGATCAGGTGTTATCACAGGTTATGTTGGCAAAAAAAGATTATAAAAGTGACATGGTATCAATTCTGGTTGGTGGCTTAAGTGCAGTATTGATGACTCTAGTTTTTGCGCGCTTACACGGCGCTGCTGGTGCCTCCTTTGCTTTGCTGCTTGCTATTGCTTTTACTGTGCTTGCAAGGTTAAAACTACTGGGTAATGCATTTTCTTTTAAATTGCTTTTGCTGAGCGTGTGGCGACCTATACTCGCTTCGGGGCTGATTTATATGCTATGCATGGCTGCGTATCAGTTGACGTGGTTGAATGTGGTTTTAAACGCGAAATATATGTGGATTATTTTTCTACCATTTATGTTGCTGCTGTATGCCGTATTCATCTACTTTTTAGGTGGCATAAGTATTGCTAAACGTCATCGTATCAAGCATTTTTTATTTAAACATTAGTTGTTATGGTGACATTGAAACAAACATTTTCTGATTTAAAAGCAGATTTTAACCGCCGTCGATTGCTAGAAGGTAAGCCACGTGGCATTTATGCAGCTTTTACAGTGCTATTAAAGCGAGGCATGGTTGCAGTGATTTTGTATCGCATCTCAAGATATTGTGTTCATCATAGAATGGCTTGGCTACATCGTATTTTGACGATGATAGAGTTTGTGTATACCAAGAATGAAATCTCACCGTTAGCGCAAGTTGGGCCGGGTTTGGTAGTGGGCGATGGCGGTGGTGTGGGCATTACTCAGGTGACTATAGCAGGTAAGAATTGTACTTTTCTTGGATGCAACTCTATAACCTTAGGTGCGATGGAGGCCTTTGATGTTAATACACATCGCATCGTGATTGGTGACCACTGCGTGATAGGGAGTAGGGTGCGTATTATGCGTCCGATTACTATTGCAGATGGTACACAAGTTAAGCCCAATTCGGTGGTGATGCTAGCGGTTGAAAAGGTAGGTAGTACGATTTCGGGTATACCTGCCAAGCGTAGAAATATTGACAGTTATGATGAAATTATTAAGTGGAACCCACTGTATGGTGGTTATATTGCTGAGGTTGTGTGATGAGTCAGTCGTTTAAAGAAACCATTGCATTGATTAAGGCAGACATGCAATTTAGATGTGATTATGAGCACAAAATTTTGAACGCCAAGCAGGTATTAAAATTTATGTTGTATAACGCCTCAGTAAGTTGTTTGATTTACCGTTTTCAGATGTTTTTTTACCATAATCACATGCGCTGGTTGGCTTCTTTGTGCAAAGCGATTAATAGCGTCTTTTTTACTGTGCAGATAGATGCTAGAACAGAAATTGGCCCAGGTTTTTTCATAATGCATGCAAACTACATTTGTATTGGGCCAAACGTAAAGGTAGGCAAAAATTGTATGATGGCACACCAAAATACCTTGTGCCCATCGCCATTTTTTAGCGCAGCTACAGCACATACTGCTCAAGGCCCGACGGTAGGGGACAATGTTGTCATGGGCGGTGGCGCATGTGTTTTTGGCGATATTACGATTGGCAATAATGTCCAGATTTCAATGAATGCTGCTGTAGACACTAGCTTTCCTGACAATGCCGTATTGTTTGGCGTGCCTGCAAAAAATATGGCGAAAGCGTCTGCCACCGAGGGGCAAGACTAGGTGGCTGATATTTCAATAGTGATTGTGAGTTACAACACTGTAGACTATTTGCGCGAGTGCCTTTCTTCAGTTTATCAATTTACCCTGCCTGCGCCTGAGGTGATTGTGGTAGATAACGCTTCAAGTGATGCTAGTTGCGAGATGGTGAAGCGTGAGTTCCCGCTAGTGAAGTTGATAGAATCTAAAGAGAATTTGGGTTTTGGCTTGGCCAACAATCTGGGTGCGGAGGCGGCGAGCCATCCATATATCATGTTACTCAATAGTGATGCTATTTTAAAAGAGAATACGGCACATTGTTTATTGCAGTATTTGCAGGTGCATCCTGATGTGAAATGTGTGACGCCTAGAGTGGTATTACCTAAAACTGAAACGATACAAGCCAAAACTTTTGGCTATGCGCCCAATTTGCAGCGTGTGTTGATGCAAAGTACAGGTTTGAATCGCCTCTTTCCTAAAAGTCACTTTTTTTCTGGTATTGATGGTGATTATCGATGGGCTAGAGAGATGCAGGTTGGCTGGGTGTCTGGAGTGTGTATGCTCATGCGCACAGAAGAGTTTTTAGCTGTGGGCGGATTTGACGCACGCTTTTTTATGTATTGTGAAGATGTTGAGCTGTGCATGAAGCTTTCTAGGTTAGGTGAAATTGTGCTGGTCGATGATTACCCTGTCATTCATTATGGCGGCGCAAGCTCAAAAACGGTAGCGGCAAAAGTAAGAAATAGCGTTTGGCAGCAACGTCATCTTTTAATCATACTGCAAGATTATCATGGCGAATTTAAGGCCTTATTAGCACGTATATTGATGGTAATTGGAATGTTGTTTCGCATGCTCGCTGGAGTACTCAAAATACCTAAAAATGGGCTAAAACAAAACGAGGGCTTGCTCTCAGCTTGGGCAAGGTTTAAAGAGCTGATAGGTTTAAATGCCTTAGCAAAGGTAGCGAAATAATGCGCATAGGCATTGATGGTCATGTATTAGGTAAAAATATCGGTGGCGTAGAACGCTTTGTGCGAGAGTTAGTGAATCAGCTACCCGATGAGTCGCCACAACATGAGTATTTCGTGTTTGTCACTAAAGCTGAGTTTGCAAGGCTCATGCTTGATACTACAAGAGATACTCGCGTAAGCTATATACCACTGGCCTTTGCCAACCCGCTTATCGAACGTTTGATTTTATTGCCTTGGCTGGTACGGCAATATCAATTAGATGCTTTGATGGTACAAAGGTTAGCGCCTTGGTTTTGCGGGCGCTGCAAATTAATTGTGGCGATACATGATTTAACGCCGATTAAATTTGCTCAAGCCTACAAAGGGCTTTCAAACAAATTAGTACGGTTATTGACTAAAAATACTATTCAGCGTGCAGATTTAATACTCACCCCTACACAAGCCATTAGAGACGAAATCGTTGAATATTGCCCTACAGTAAGCGCGCCGATACGTGCTTTTTATAATGGGGTAGATACAAGTGCATTTAAAAACACTAAGAGTCTTGCGCGGGCATCTCTACCTATCAAAACACCTTATGTGCTCACGGTAGGCGCTATTGAAAAGCGCAAAAACCTTGAAACCATGTTTGAAATGTTAACGCTATTAAGTGGCCATGAAACCTTGCAGCTAGGTGTTATTGGCTCGGTGCGAGACCAAGAGTATTACCAAGCCTTACAGACGCAGATTCTAGCTTTAGGCTTAAGTCAGCGGGTTATTTTTATGGGTTTTATGGATGAAGACGTGCTGATTAACGTTTACCAAAATGCCGCAGTATTTATCAGTGCTTCTAGAGACGAAGGTTTTAATATTCCTCCTTTAGAAGCCATGGCTTGTGGAGTGCCTGTGGTGTGCTCCAATATTGCCGTGCATCAAGAGTTGTTTACTGGCGCAGCTTTGTTTTATGACACCATGTCAGCGCAAGATTTAGCGCGTCAAGTTACGTCTGTTTTAGAGAGTCCGGAATTAGCTCAGCGTCACATCCAACAAGGTGAAGTCAAAGTGGCTGAATTTACTTGGCAGAAAACCGCTAAAAATGTAGCGGCTGCCTTTACGCTTTTAGATAGTCAAAAATAAGCGCATGCGCATTATTCATACAGACACCGATGATATAGAAAACCCATTACGCGGTGGTCAGCCCGTGCGAACGTTTGAAATCAATACAAGGTTGGCGAAAAATCATCAAATTACTGTCTTAACATCGACTTATAAAGACAGTAAAAAGCAGGTGTTAAGAAATAATATTGCCTATGAGCGGCTGGGCGTGACGATTCCTCGTTGGGGGTTGTCATCACATTTAAGCTATTTAGCTCGCTTACCAAAAGCCATTAAAACTAAGCCGCATGATCTAGTTTTAGAGGAGTTTACACCACCATTTGGCTTTTGTAATTTGCAAGATTTTACAGATAAGCCCGTGGTTTCAATGGTACAGTGGTTTTTTTTCAAAGACTGGGAAAAGCGCTACAAACTGCCGTTTGAAGCCATGATGCGTAAGCGCGCGCAACGTTATCCTGAGCGTCATATTATTGTTCAGACCAATAAAATGGGTGACTACTTTAAGGCGCTTTTACCTAAGTCGCATATATACAAAATACCATGTGGCATTAATGCAGATGCAATCCATGAAAGCCGTCAAGTGGGTGATTACGCACTCTATTTAGGGCGTCTAGATATACAGCATAAAGGCTTAGATGATTTGCTATTGGCATGGAAACTGCTGATTAGTCAGGGTATAGCTATTCCTTTATGGGTAGTAGGCGCAGGCCAAGATGAAGCTGAGCTTAAAAAGCGTGTTCGCGAATATGGCTTGGAGCAAGTGGTTTTGTTCAAGGGGCGTATAGAAGGCGCAGCAAAGCAACAAGTGTTACAAGCTTGCCGTTTTTTAGTCATGCCATCAAGGCAAGAGACGTTTGGCCTTACCGCATTAGAAGCCATGGCCTGTAGCAAGCCAGTGATTGCTTATGATATTGACCATTTAAACGAGCTGATGCATCCGAGCTGGTCTGCCTTGGTAAAACTCGGGGATATCAATGCATTGTCTCAAGCAGTAGCGACTCATTGGCAAGATACTGAGTTATGCAGACAAAAGGGATTAGCAGCCCTGCAAAATGCTAAGACTTATCTTTGGGACAACGTTGCGCAAGCACAACAAGATTTATATACGGAAATCGTTAAGCAGAAAAATGAAAATAGCATTATATCAACCTTGGATATACCTTCACGGGGGCCTTGAGAAAAGCCTACTCGAGCTAGTGACTCGCTCAGAGCATGAGTGGGTCGTCTACACTGGCCACTATGAACCAGAAAATACCTTCAAAGAGTTTAAAAATGTAGATGTCAGAGTGCTGAATAGCACCACTGTAAAACGCACAATGGGTGGGGCTTTAATTAGTGCTTTACAAGTATCTAGGCAGGTGCTCCCTGTGGATGATGATGTCGATGCTATAGCGGTGTGGTGTGATGGCATAGGTGATTTAGTCACTCTGCGTAACCGCAAATTACCATTAATCAATATTTGCAGCACGCCTTTACGTGCGGCCTTTGACCCAGTATATGAGCAATTAGCGCTTACAGGTAAGTCAAATCCATATAAAGCCGCATATAAAATATTTAAGACTGCCTTTAAAAATGTCGATAGATTGGCATGGTCGTACTACGATGGCATTATTACCACGAGCACAGAAGTAAAAAATAGAATCATCAGCGGTAAGTTGTGTGTGGATGAGTCTAAAATGGTCATGGCTTATCCAGGCATAGAGTGGCAAAGTGATATATCGGATGTGAGTTATGAGCCCTTTATGCTGATACCTGGCCGTATCATGTGGACTAAAAACATACAGCAAGGCATACAGGCTTTTATTGCGGCAGATTTGCCTAAACCATGGAAACTGGTCGTGGCGGGCTTTTTGGATGAAAAGAGTCAGTCGTATTTATTAGACATGCAAAAATTAGTGCCTAAGGGTGTGCAGGTAGAGTTTGTGATTTCACCCAGTAGCGAGCAGTTGAATGAGCTTTATAGAAAAGCTTCATTTTGTTTGTTTACGCCACTCAATGAAGATTGGGGTATTGTGCCACTTGAGAGCATGAGCTATGGTAAGCCCGTGATTGCCAATGCCAGCGGTGGCCCTTTAGAAAGTGTGATTGATGGTAAAACAGGCTTTTTGCATGCGCCAAATGATACTGTAGGATGGGCCAGCTCGATTAGAAAATTGGCGCTCAATAAAGAGCTTTGTATCTCTATGGGGCAGTATGCGAATGTGCATGTTAAAAAGTTTACATGGGAAAGTTTTGTAAACACAGTAGATAACGCTATTAGCTATTGGGTAAGGCTACACGCTGCTAAAGAAAAGAAAATTAAAACGTATGCAAAACATATAGAGTTAAGAAAATGACAAATATACGCTCCATATTCATTGTGCTTTGCTTAGCAATGCTTGCCGCTTGTGCTACGCCCTTACCAGGCTCACATTTAATACAAGCTGGCAAGCCTATGCAAAAAATTGACCCTGGCCAACTTGGCACAGGTGCTGAAGTTTACAGATTATCACCAAGAGATTTGTTGCTCATACAAGTGCAGCCCTTAGAGCAAACTAGCGCAAGTTATAAGATTGAAAAAGGTAATCAGTTGCGCGTAGGTTTTACGCAAGCAGAAAGTGTCAAAAACAGCTATAAATTAGTCGCTGGTGATGAGCTAAGCCTTGAGTTTCCTGATGAGCTAGAAGGTGCTTATCAAGTGCTAGTAAGCCCCGATGGCAAAGTCACACTGCCGCGAATTGGTAAATCTATGGTGGCCGCTGGATTAACCTTGTCTGAGCTGACTAAAGTATCAACCAAAGAATATAAAAATCTGTATTTAACCCCCAAGCTTTCATGGGCAATCACGCGCGCGTTTAGCGAGCAGGTGAGCCGTCTTGCAGGTGATTATTATGTAGGCAGTGAAGGTGAAATTGTGATTTCTGGTTTGGGTAGCTTTGCGGTCTTGGGCAAAAGCGCAGAGCAAGTGGCAGCAGCAGTCACACAAAAGGCAACGGACAAATTTAAAAACGAAATTATCGCTAATGTTTCAGTCGCCAGAGTAAACACACGTGAGCAAATAGACAATCGCCTTACACCTAGTGGGCTACAAATGTTTATTAATCCAAATAACCTTCCTAGCCGTATAGCAGAAGATGGCACTGTCTATATTTCAGATTTAGGTGATGTGATGGCACAAGGCAAAACCATTGCCGAGTTTAAAGGGGAGTTAGTTAAAAAAATTCAGCCTAATTATCAAAACCCAATCGTGGTGAATGTGACTGTGCAAGAGTACGCAGATTACAGTGTGTTTATTGGTGGTGAAGTAAGGCAGCCTGGGCGCTATCCTTTTGCGCAAAAGTTGAGTTTGCTTAAGTTAATCGCAATGGCAGGTTGGGGCAACGATAATTCTGATTTAGCCAATGTGTTGTTGTTGCGCGCAGGTAAAGATAATGAGTATACGATTTACCGTACCAATTTAGATGAAGTACTAGACGGTAAAGGGCCAGGCTCGCAAGATTTTAGAATCAGTCCACAAGACCTCATTATTGTGCCGCCGACGGGGATTGCTAAAGCCAATCGTTTCATTACCCAATACATCAGAGGCATATTACCGTTTGGCACTAATGTTTCATATAACATTAATCAAGCGGGTATAAATAATAACCAGTAGGTTTATGGCTTAGCGCATATGTCTGTATTTCATAAAAATGGTTTTCTAAGTACCTCGCTAACTTTGAGAGCGATGGCTTGGGGTGCTATGGCTTCGCTGTTGGCCGTGTTGAGCGCTTGTGGCTCGGATGATGCAAAGGCTAAGCCTGTGTATCGCAATATGGGTGAGCTGGTGAATCAGCCAACGAGCTATCCTGTGACGATGGCAACGCAGGTCTTAAAGTGCGAGGTAGATGCAGCTTCAAATTTAGGGACGATTCATCCTCGTATTTTTGGTACGAATTTAGAATGGTTTAATGAGGCAGGCGGTTTGGCCTCAAAAGATGTAGGCTTAAAGCAGCGCCTCACCACCTTGGCTCGTGAGCAAGGCACAACAGTGATGCGCTACCCCGGTGGCACGCTTTCAGATTTTTATCATTGGCAAGATGGCGTTGGCGCAGTTGATAAACGTCCTAAGCGCAAACACCCCACAGATTCAGGTTCTTCAGATAATACTTTCGGTAGCCCAGAATTTTTTACTTTTTTAAAGGCAACTCACAGAGAAGGTTTAATTACCGTCAATGCAGGCACAGCGAGTGCACAAGAGGCCGCTGATTGGGTTGCTTATGCCAATCAGCCTAATCATTCACAAAGAGTTCGAGATGGCATCAGTGAGCCAGCTAATATTAAGCTATGGGAGATAGGCAATGAGCTTTACTTGCCAGGTAACCCAGGCGAGCAAATCATCACCGTTAAGCCAGAGGTTTACGCTAAGCGCTATATCGAATTTGCTCGTGCAATGCGCGCTGTAGATAACAGCATTACCACCATTGCCATAGGCGTGGCTAAATCACATATTGGCCCTGATACAGAGTTCCCAGAGTGGAGCGAAGTATTGCTTAAGCATGCGGCCGATGAAATAGACTTAATCGCAGTGCATAATGCCTATTTTCCAATGTTATACACAGAGCGTCAGCCAGATGTAAAAGATGTATATCCTGCTTTGTGGGCATCACCAGAGGCGGTAGATAGAAGCCTGACAAAGTTAGAACGCTTGATTCAGCAGCACGAGAAATCAAGAAAAATTGGTATTGCCATTACTGAGTGGGGCGCTTTGTTTTCATTGCCTAATGTAGATAATTATTGGGTAGACCATGTTAAAACCATGGGTAGTGGCGTGTATATGGGGCGTATGTTGCAGGTCATGATGAGCCATCCACGTGTGCAGCTTGCTAACTATTTTAAGCTCACAGACAGAAGCTTTATGGGCTGGATTAACTATGCTGGTGAGCCCAAAGTACCTTATTGGGTTTTGGCTTTATATGCCAACAACACTGGCAGCACTAGGCTATCAGCCAAGATGCAAAGCCCTACTTACGATACGCAAGCGATAGGTATTATGATGGCAGAAAAGCAAGTGCCTGAATTAACCGCAGTCGCCAGTAAAAGTGAAGACGGAACTAAGCTTTATATTAACTTCGTGAACCGTAGCATGACCACTAACTACCCAGTGCAGTTAGATTTGAAAAATGCTCAAATGCAAGGCAAGGCAAGGCTTTTGAGCGTTAAAGCCAATGAAATGACAGCACATAATGGCCGTGATATTCCGCCAGAGTGGCCATACGATAAAGCCTATGAACCTTATAGCACTGCCCCACCCAACAGCATTAAAATTAAAGAGCAAGCTTGGGATATGCAGACTCCTTTGCATATTGCCCCTTTTTCTGTCATCACTTTGGTGATAGATATTAAGCCTATGGGCGTTTCTATAAATTGAAGTTGTTAAGCTAGGCAAGGCGTGATTAAAAAATTTTGACGCAGCATATGCATGATATGTAAGGATAAATTTTTTATGAGCAACGAAGCATAGCAACACAAATTCAATTTATAGAAGTGCCCGAATATAAAATTGCCATTTATTGAGCAAGGAAAAACAATGAGTCACCCTGCAACTACTAATAGTTTTGCTGAAAAACTTGTCGATAGCCAATTAGAAACATTTTCTTTCAGAGATTTAATTGCCCGTATTTTTTTAAGGCCTAAACTCTTTCTATTTGCATTGTTGGCACCACCAGTGATTGCAGTTTTTATGTCATCACTTGTCCCTGTTGAGTGGTCAGCCTCTAATAAAATTTTAATTCGATATAGCGCTGCAGATTCAGGTTTGCTGGCAGGCTTAGTTTCGGATAGTCGATTAGGGCTTTCAGGTACTACCAGTGCAGAGCTCATTAAAAGTACGCCTGTGCTAGAAAGAACCATACAAGATGTGGGCATTACTGAGCATGATATTTATAAAAAGTCTTCGCAAGTGATAAGCGATGCAATTTCAGGCTTAATCGGAGGTCTTTTTTCAAATAAGGCTAAGCAAACCGATGCTGACCCACAAGATGTGCTTAAAAATAGAGCACTTATTCAACAATTTAAAGCCTCGCTTGATAGCTCATCTAAAAAATCTAGTAATGCGAAGTCGATTGAGATTTTAGAAAAAACATCACAAGTGCCAGAGAATATGAAGTTAGACGAGCTCATTACACTTGAGGTGAAGTCGTTTAATCGTGAAAAAGTAGCCAATATGGCCAATGGTTTGGCCAATGCGTTTATTGATGAGTACTATAGGCTATATGCAGAAGAGGCGAAAAAACAATTTATCTACCTTGATAACTTGGTATTGCAAGAAGAAGAAGAGCTTAAGCGCGTAGAGTCTGCTAGGCCAGCTGACTTTGCACATGATAATGTTCAGTCCAATAGCAGTGGCAGAGAGCTTCTCTCTAGAGACGTACCTATACTCAACAGCATGGCAACACAGCTTATGCAAACAGAAGGCGAGCTGACTAGAGCCACACAAATATACGCATCTAGCTCACCACAAGTGAGGCGCTTAAGTGCACAGGTTGCTAATCTTAAGTTCATGCTAAAAAAACAAGAGCGTATAGAAATTAGTAAGCAGTTGCTAGAGCAGCTTAAGGCTAAGCGCTATCAAGCGCTTAATACAGAAAGTGTGTATAAAAATAGATTGGTTCCTATTAGCATTGCTGAGCAAGCCGTGGAGCCTCCAGGTTCTAGTAGTCGCAAACTTATTAGGTTGGTAATCAGTGGGGTCATTGGCACAGTCTTAGGCTCAATGCTCGCGGTAGGTTTAATGGTCATGTTGAACGTCATAGACCCTAGAGTGCATTTCAAAAAGGATGTGGAAAAGCTGGTTGCTAAACCTATTGTTAGCTATTTGCCTAAGCTTAAAAGATTTAAGCTCACTGATTATCGCTTATTGAGAGATGACAAAAATATTGAACAAGGTATTTGGCAGCTTATTGCAAGAGTTGGACAAAAGCCCCATGCAAATCAAGCGAAAGTGATTGCCATTAGTAGCCCAGCAAAAGGTGATGGAGCAAGTTTTTGTGCGCTAGCACTTGCGATGGGGTTTGCCAAAAATAAGAAAAATAGGGTGTGCTTGATAGATGCTAGCTTTGGCGATGCTACATTAACCAATTTATATCATTTAAATACAAAACAAGGCCTGCTTGAAGGGCTTATAGAAGGCAGTGTTGTTGATAAAGTAAATGAAGAAAGTGCAGATTTGTTTGTTGTCGGTACTGGCAACCTCAATCTTCGCTCAGAGTTAGGCTATTACGCAGATGCGGCCAATAGCTTACTTACAGAACTAAAAGCGCTTTTTGATTACATTATCATTGATACAGGTGCTGCACTTAAAAACAACGAGGCTATGGTATTTGGGCTTTGTGCAGATGAAACCTTGCTGGCAGTATCTGCTGGAGTATCGCGTAAAGGAATGTTACAAGCAGCGCTAGCAAAGCTAGAGCCAGAAGGTGTTAAAGTCACAGGTGTCATTTTCAATCAAAGTAAAGAAGTCTTGCCAGCATTTATCTACAGAATGCTGTAGCAGTGATTGGTAGCCACAGTGCTCAACTTTATTAAAAATAGAAGCCTATACGAAGCTGCTTTTGTTGTAGTGGTGACATTGGCGTTTGGCTTGGGCATAGGTATGCTAGGTGCACTAGCACCTAAGTTTCAAATTGCATTAGGTATAGGGCTATTTGGTGTTTTAGTCATTTGTTTAACCCCTGCAAAAAGAGCCTTGTGCCTTTTTTTATGGGTGCTGATACAACCACTCAGTGTTGAAAAAATTCTTTATACCGCACCGCCATTGTGGGAAAGCCTGCGTGGCCAAGAGATTGTGATGAATGCAGGTGACGTCATTTTAATTTTTTTAGCAGGCATACTCTTCATAGAAAGCTTTAAAAAGCACAAATCAGTTTGGGTGTGGAACAAGACAGCGGCACTTTTTTTTGCTGTTGTACTATGGGCGATAACTTCATACCTTATCCACTTACTTTTCTATCGTAGCGACTTCGTGCTATCAGCCCCTATTGGCATTCTGCATTTTTTCAGGCTATTGTTGTTTGTGGTCATTACACTATCGGCAATACAAACAAGAGCAGATTTGATATGGGTGTTAATTGCAACAATGGTCATTCTAATTTTTGAATCCATTTTAGTCTTCCTTTCATTTGCTACAGGCCAACCTTATAACTTTAGTCGCCTACTAGGTATGACAGCTACCATTCAATCTTATAACGGAGCTGATGGTGCCATGACTCGGGCATCTGGCACTTTAGGTGTGGCCAATCAACAAGCTTTATTTCATGCAATGTTCACCTTTATGTTGATTGGTTTATGGGCAGCTAAAAATGCATGGTTGCGAAATGCTGCTTTGCTGACTATGTTGTTGAGTTTTACTGCGGTCATTTTTACTTTTGCTCGAACTTCATGGATGTGCATAGGCTTAGCCAGCATTTTGGCGGTAGCTGTATTTATTAAACGCAAAGAGGTTACGCCTCGCTCATGGCTGATTGGTGGAGTGGTGTTTATTCTATTTACCGCTGTATTGGCTGCGCTTGCTCAACCTGTCATTGATAGATTAACCAGTGGCGACAACGGGGCTACAGACTCTCGCTTACGTATGATTGCATTAGCGAACGACCTTTTTCTGCAATATCCTATTATCGGCGTCGGGCCTGCTGGCTATCCTGAAGCGGGCTTAAAGTTATATCCGCCAGGCTATAAAGAAACTGAATGGGTGCCCTTAGGTGAGCAACCTATTGTGCCGCCATTAGGAAGGGTCGAGTTAGCAACAGCAGTGATCCCAGGGGCTGAAACAGTGATTGTGCCTCTATCTGTGCATAATAAATATTTACTTATGTTAAGTGAGTTAGGTATTGTGGGTTTGGTGCTATGGCTAATGATAATCTACCAGTTTTTTAAACAAGCTAAAGAATGCTCACGCTACAAAGACCCGCTATTGCGTTATACAGGTGTGGCTGGTATGGCTATCGTCTTGGTAGCTAGCTTGTATATGATGCTAGATTTGTTTACTGATGAAAAAACACTAGAAGTTTTGCTTTTTCCTATGTTGGTGATTGTTGCGGCCAATAAAATTGGCCGCAATCAAATCTTAAAACCAGCACAAGCTTAGTTAGCCTTCTAATTCTTCCCATCTCTGCAATTTGCCTTCAATGGCGCTAGCAATTTCAATAAGGCGCGTTTGTAGTGCTTTCACTTTTTCAGGGTTTTCTTTATAGATGTTGGTGT
>CAZAHP010000058.1:12237-15669 GCA_964484985.1 uncultured Methylophilaceae bacterium | reverse complement strand
AATAAACGGCTTAAATCTCGCACTAATATGACATATTTCCAACCCTCTATGGGGTTGCCTTTTGGGTTTTCTGGTTCATAGTGCGCGTAATTGACTACAGCTTGCAACTCACCTAGGTCTTTAAGAACTTCAAATGCAGCATTGCGCATATTCTGGTGTATTTCATCTTGCTGACCTTGCCATGTGTTATAAAAAAATCCGCATAGTGCGGTGATTAAACTAACAATAGCGACTGAATGTGTTTTGAGTTGTTGCTTAATGTTATTTCTTTTTAAGAACATGGTAACCGTCACTCTCTAGGTTTGATAACGTTGTTTTAGTGCTTCTACCTCCTTAGTCGGCACAACTGCTGTCATCCTGACAGTTTGTTGAAATTGTTTGTCTATGACTTTGCCATTTGCCTTGGTAACATCACGTATAAACAAGTCAACATCTGCATAAGCAAGCGTGAGCACTATCTCTTGCATTTCAACATAATCAATCAGAGCAGCAGCTTCTAAGGCCATACGTGCTGTGCTGCCATAGGCGCGAGCAAGGCCACCTGTGCCTAAATTCACACCGCCGTAATAGCGAATCACTCCTACACATACATTAACAAGCTTCATGCCCTCTATTGGCTGAAGAATGGGCCTACCTGCGGTGCCTGAAGGCTCACCAGCATCATTCATGCGTTGCACTATGCCTCCTGGTGTTTTGAGTTGATAGGCGAAGGCTAAGTGGCTGGCATGTTGGTGCTGCGAGGCGAATTTACTTAGAAACAATGCTACGTCACGCTCGCTTGCGCAGTACTCTGCAATGCCGATGAAGCGTGATTTATTGATGGTTTGGTCTGAGTGACCACTTTTTGATATGGTTTGCATAGTGTTGCTGACTAGCCTTAGACTATTAACTACCAGCGCAATTGCACTGTGCTTTGACTTTGGGCGTCTTTATTCACTTTAAATTTGATAGTATTCAGACCTGGCTTAACTTCGTATTGCCCTGCGATTGAGTATGGACCAACAACACTTTCCGCCTTTTGAATCAGCATCATACGTTGATTCGGAGAAAACATATTAAGCTCATAATTATCATCTTCTAGTGCTGAAATTAGCGGCGCAAATGGCTTAGCTAAGGGCTCTCCAACAAACAAACCTTCACCAGGCCAAGCTACACTTTTCCAATAAGCCTCTAGGGCAGTGGCACCAGTGATGTAATGAAACATGGCCACCACAGGCGTAGGAAACTTAGGTATATGATTACAGGGTTCTACTACCGTGCCGTAGCTTGCTGTTGCACCAGCTTCTAACAATTGCAAGGCTGTGGTTTGCCCAGTTGGCTCAGCCAGCATGCCACCCCATGAGGTTAGGGTATCAGCAAAGGCGCCTGGTAAAAACTTTAAAGTGTTGAGTTTGCCAATAGTGGCAACTCCAGTGAAATAAAACATCACATTTTGTTTAAATGAAATCTCATTATGTTTAACTACATATGCGGTAAATGCTGGACTAATGATAGTCTTAGCCTCTTCAAAACCAATTGCTCTCACATTGCGTGCTTTATCGCTTGTGCTTAACAAATAAGCATTGCCTTTAGGAAAACTACTATCTGATGCAACACCTCTATCAATGAGTGCTTTCACGTTCTCAAATGACGAGCCTGCAAGCATCATAGCTGGCCGCATTTTTAGCTCATTGTATGGGTATAAACTGGGTGAGTTAAAATAAGGGCTGGCTTTTGTAGCTTTGCAATTGCCACAATATGCAGGGTCATAACCAAAGGCTAAAGCTGAGGTAATCGACATGCACCCCACTCGATATGGTCCTGTCCAAGTTACAGCATAGGCTTGCACGTTTGTAGGCGTAGCCGCATCGATTTGTGCTTTTAGCTTTTTAAATTCTTCAACACTTATTTCTTTGGCTGAAGGTTGAAAACGTACATGTATAACATTAGCAGCAGGAATTTTGCGCGCTTCTTGGTAATATTCACCCACATTGACTGATTGAGGGTCATTATCGTTAACGACTATGGCGAGATCTTGTGCGGTAATACCTGTTCTTGGCAGCAAAGTATTCACATCACCGGCATTAACCACTGAGGCAAACAATTGCACAAGTAAACACACAAAACTAAACACTAACTTTTTCAAAGCGACTCCATGTCGTTTAAGGCATGGGTAGTATCGTATCAAATAAGCGCGTGATTTTAAGTTTTTTTCAAATCATTTTCTGTCATCACACGATTTTTACCAGTGGTTTTTGCCAGATACATGGCTTTATCAGCGCGCTGTAATACGTCTGCTTGCTCTTCACCTGAGCGATATAACGCAACACCTGCACTAAAGGTAACAAGTAATCGTTCATTATTATGCATAAAAAACTTTTTAGTCAGCTCGCGCTGCAAGCGTACGATAACATCTACCCCTTCTGGGATCTCAGTATTAGGCAGTAACACCACAAACTCCTCACCACCAAAGCGTGCCACGATATCAACAGGGCGCACGGTTTCTTTGACTGTTTGTGCAAGATATTGCAGCGCTTTGTCGCCTGCCTCATGCCCATGTGTGTCGTTGAGTCGTTTAAAGTTATCTATATCAAGAAGCACCACACTCAAACTGCCTTCGCCACGTTGTGCACGCGCGATTTCAGTCACGAATGATTCATCTAAACCGCGTCTATTTAACACGCCTGTGAGTTGGTCTATGCGCACTTTATCGCTTAAATCACTGAGTTCCATCTCTAATTGGCGAATCTTTTCTTCAGCGGCTGTTACATTTTTTTGTTGTGCAAATAAAGCCTCTTTTGAACGCAAAATATCCGTTTGCATCACGCGGGTGTCTTGCATCAAGCTTTCAACAATGCCATTAATTTGCGCAATGTCGTCGGTTTTTGCAAGGCGCTCTGCATATGTCTCAACTTTGCCTTGGTAGTTGCCAGTAGAGTCTGACATTGCCCCTAAGCGCTCAACAAAAACAGTAATCATCTGCTTAAAGTTTTGCTTAGCTTCAGTCAGGCTGTGTTTCAATGCGCCCTGTTTGAAAATGACCTCCTTCAGACTTTTTTCTGCATCTTTAATTAAGGCTTTTTCTAAAGGGCTTGAAATAATGGTTTGTACTACGGCAATTTGGCCTTGCAACCACTGGTCGTCACTCACGAGCTCACTGATATTATCAATCAGCAACTTCAGTAAATTGAGCAAATCATTCTTCATGCCCTCTTCATCTGCGCCAATAATCTCTACTCGCAACAGCAAAGCTTTTAATTGCTTGGTAATAGATTGCCATTCAGCCAGTTTTTTAGCTCTGTTTGCTGACTCTAAAATATCTCGCGCTTCACTTTTTAAATCTGGGTAACCGTCTAAACGTGGAATCAATCCATAATTGAGTGATTGCCTTAGCATTTCTTGCAAGGCTTTAAATGCCTCATTAAAACTCTCTGTTGGCGCATTTAACTGGCC
>CAZAHP010000058.1:1579-12137 GCA_964484985.1 uncultured Methylophilaceae bacterium | reverse complement strand
TGCTCTAAAGTGTCACGTGGTAAGGCTTTAAGTGCTTTAGCTAAAGCACTATCTAGTGTTTCTGCTTGCGGGATATTAGCGATTTGATTATAGATGCGCTGATAATGCTCAGGTGTAGGCGCAATGCGCTCTAGCGCCATACGTTTAATGGTTTCGCGCGCAATTTCTGAAGGTAAGCTTGGTGTAGATGCCATATCAACTTAATAAAATAGATAAAATAATTTTTATCTATTTTGCGTGAATGGTATCTATTTCAAAGGCAAATGAAGTAAGGTTTTTATGGCTTAATTGTGCGTTAAAAATCGAGAGCCCTTTACACTAGCGCTCGAGTGCTTAATTCACTTTTGATGTAGGCATAATAAATGGGGGCAGCCACAATGCCTATGATCCCAAAGGTAGCTTCCATCATCAACATGGCGACTAATAGCTCCCATGCTTTTGCGCGAATTTGTCCACCAACAATACGGGCATTGAGAAAGTACTCAAGCTTGTGGATGACCACTAAGAACACTAGTGAGCCTATAGCCACATTCAGTGATTGACTCATACTAACCACTACGATGATAGTGTTTGAAATGAGATTACCAATCACAGGTAACAAGCCAACCAAGAAAGTTATTGCTATCAGGGTTTTTGCTAATGGTAAGTGTATACCCAAAAGTGGTAGCACAATGACCAAATATATGCCTGTCAATGATGCATTAATCGCTGAAATTCTGACTTGAGCAAATACAATATTTCTAAAAGCTTTGCTAAACAAACTCAGGCGATCAACTAGGGCACGCTCAAGCATCTTTGGCTGCACATCAACGTCTGCCTCATGCATGGCAACCATGCCACCAATAATCATGCCTATCAGTATTTGTGCGGCATAACGCCCAGCCTCTTTACCCACAAATTGTAACTCTGTAGCATGCTCGCGTAACCACTCAGTCACCATTTGTTGCAAAGTGACTGCGTTTTCTGGCAAATGCTCATCTAGCCAAGCAGGGAGTATTTTTCGAGAGTCTTCAATAATCTCAGCCATTTTAGCCAACAGCATTTTCACACTACCTGCATCCGAGCTTAAATATGAAGCGAGTGCCATGCCTGCTAGTGTGAGTAAACCAATGACAATAGCTGCAATAATGGCCAAAGCAATCAATTTTGCGCGTTGCCCAGGTAGCTTACGCTCTACATAAGGCGTAAGAATCTGTACCAGTTCAAATACTAATAAACCTGCCAGTAATGCTGGCAATAAATGCACATAAAGCACTAAGACCATGGCAAAACCGATTGCTATCCAAGCAGCAATATCGTAGCCATTTGCTTTATTGATGTTTGTCATTAGATTACTCCGATTTGATTATTGGGCATTTCTATAAAGCAACATAAATTCAATTCATAGAAGTGCCCTAATTTTTTTTACCTAAAATTGAACCCAAAACACCACGAATTATTTGCCTGCCTAACTCTGCACCTATCGTTCTCGCTGCAGTTTTGGCAACGGTTTCAATAATGGTGTCGGGCTGCCTACCCGCTTTAGTTTTTGCGGAGTTATCGCTACCGAATATACCACCCCAGTTAAAACCTTTATCGTTATCAGCCGCCGTTGATGACTCCGTAGCCCGACCTTTTAAAATCTCGTAGGCAGATTCTCTATCTACTGCTTTTTCATAGTGGCCGTATATCACAGCATTTTTAATGACTTGCTCGCGCTCTGCATCTGTAGCGACGCCAATCCTACTTGCAGGAGGGACAACAAATACTCGCCCAACTGGCGTTGGTGTTCCTTTTTCATCTAAAAATGACACCAGTGCCTCACCCACGCCCAGTTCTGTAATAGCCGTCTGTACATTCACTTTAGGATTCACTCTAAAGGTTTCAGCAGCAGATTTAACCGCTTTTTGGTCGCGCGGTGTAAAGGCGCGCAAAGCATGTTGCACACGGTTACCTAATTGCCCTAACACTACATCAGGAATATCTAAAGGATTTTGGCTGACAAAATACACCCCTACGCCCTTAGAGCGAATCAACCTCACGACTTGTTCTATTTTTTCTAACAAAGCTGAAGGCGCTTCGTTAAAAAGCAAATGCGCCTCATCAAAGAAAAATACGAGTTTAGGCTTCTCTAAATCGCCCGCTTCTGGCAGCTTTTCAAATAACTCTGAGAGTAGCCACAGTAGCAGCGTGGCATAAATTCTTGGTGAATTAAATAACTTATCCGAAGCTAAGATATTGATCACACCACGACCTTGGCTATCGGTCTGCATCAAATCTTCTAAATCAAGTGCAGGCTCGCCGAAGAGTTGGTCTGCACCTTGCGTTTCTAGCTCTAGCAAAGCGCGCTGAATAGCGCCCACGCTTGCCGCTGAAATATTGCCATAGCTAGCTTGGTACTCAGCTGCACTTTCAGAAACATGCTGCATCATGGCGCGTAAGTCTTTTAAATCTAGCAGCAGCCAGCCCTTATCATCGGCTATTTTAAAGGTGGCATTTAACACACCAGCTTGCACATCATTTAGGTTTAACATGCGCCCTAACAGCAAAGGCCCCATCTCAGCCATGGTCGTTCTGACAGGGTGGCCTTTTTGCCCAAATACATCCCAAAATGTAACGGGATTATCTGCATAGCTAAAGCCTTCTAACTTAAGTTGCTCTATACGCGCTTCAACTTTAGGGTTTGCTCCACCCTTTTGGCTCAAGCCAGACAAATCACCTTTAACATCGGCCATAAACACAGGCACACCAATGCGAGAAAAATTTTCTGCCATACTTTGCAGCGTCACTGTCTTACCAGTTCCAGTTGCGCCTGCTATCAAACCATGGCGATTTGCCATTTTAGGGAGGACAAAACTTGAGGTTTCGCTATTTTTTGCGACTAATATGGGCTCAGCCATTCTTACTCCTAAAGATTTCTAAATATCGCCTTTGCGAGCTTTATCCAACATTTTGATCAAAACATTCTCTAGCTCTTGTGCTGCTTTTTGTGCGCGTGGTGTTGGGTTTTTAATACTTTTCAAATCAAAAGTGGGTCTATCTAAAGCCAAATATAGCTGCCCCTTTTTGTGATATATCGCAATTCTACAAGGCGCAAATACGACAAACTCAGGATGGTCTAACATAATCTCAGCACCCAAGCCCAAATTACAATAAGCATGCGTTTCAAGCACCCCCTCAGGCTCAACACCACGAAGCTTCATGTGCTCTGCAATCGGAAAGTTAGCAGGGTTTACGAAGTTCATGCCTTCAGCAGCCGTTTTTAAACTCAGCAGAACATCCTCATAACTCACATTTGGCTCAACAGGCACTTGATAAATTGCGCTGTTCACATCAATTTGAGGCATGGGTTTTGTTTGGTTTGCAGACTGCGGACTAGCGCAACTCGTTAGCAAAATCAAAGCAACTAGGGCAACACCATTAAACATTATCACTGAACAAGCTCCTCATCAAACTCGGACTATTTATTCCCCAATGCATCATCTACCACATCACGCGTGAGATGTTGCGCAAGGGTTTCTATAAACGCGTACTGATACCCACGCAAATAGGCGTCTTTGCGTATGCCTAAACGCGTAATAGAATCAGGAAACAAATGGCTTGCATCTATCATTGTGAGATTTCTATCACGCTCTGGATTGTAGGCCATTTTTGCCAACAGCCCTACGCCTAAACCGAGCTCCACATAAGTTTTAATCACGTCAGAATCTATCGCGGTGAGCGCTACATTCAGGCTTAAGCCTTGCTCTGAAAACACTCGATTTACCATGCTACCACCCGCAAAAGAGAAGTCATAGGTAATCACTGGATATTGGGAAATTTTTTGCAAAGTCAGTGGAGTATCGCCAATTAATGCATGCCCTTCTGGCACGACTAAACAGCGGTTCCATGAGTAGCAAGGCAGTGTCACTAACTCGTCATAACTACTAATCGCCTCAGTAGCAAGGCCGACATGCGCTTCTCCGCTCATCACTTGCTCAGCAACTTGGCTAGGATTACCTTGATGTATAGTTAAATGCACATTTGGATAAGCTAGCATAAACCGCTTCACTGCCGCTGGCAAATGGTAGCGTGCTTGAGTGTGGGTAGCAGCAATGACCAAATCCCCCGTATCCTCACGACTAAACTCTTCTCCGACTCTTTTAATATTTTCAAACTCATGCAAAATACGTTCAGCAATATTTAAAATCTCGCGGCCAGGCTCAGTAATACCAATTAAGCGCTTACCATTACGCTTAAAAATCTGTAAATTCAACTCTTCTTCTAACAATTGAATTTGCTTACTCACCCCAGGCTGTGAAGTATGCAAAGCTTCAGAGGCTGAAGATACGTTTAAATCTTGCCTTGCGACTTCTCTAATGTAACGTAACTGATGTACTTTCATATCAATCTCAACCCTGTCATATCAACCTCTACTGTTAGCTTCTATATTCCATTTAGTTTTAACACTAGAATAACATATTATAAAAAATAGAGTTGTTAACTGCTAAAATTGCGCTCTTTTCTTAAGTCGGATACTCCACGTGGAATTCGGATATATTATTGCAGGCTTTGTTGTTGGCCTATTAGTGGGACTCACAGGCGTAGGCGGTGGTTCGCTCATGACCCCTATTTTGCTATTATTTTTCCACATTAAGCCAGCCGTTGCTGTAGGTACCGACTTACTATTTGCATCAGTCACCAAATCGGTAGGCATTTTTGCACATGGGAAGCTGGGCAATATTGACTGGAAAATGGTCACCTTACTTGGTATTGGTAGCGTACCTGCATCGATTGCAACCATTTTTCTCTTAAGAAGTATCAATGTAGAGTCTACTGGCGCTGTTACAACCATTAAATTTTGGCTTGGCGTTGCGCTCATCATAACTTCTGTAGCTGTTTTATTGCGCAGTCAACTCATGGTACTGGTTGCAAAAGGCCGTTGGATACCAGAAAAATATGTACCACCACTCACCGTGCTACTAGGTATCATTTTAGGCGCTTTAGTGACGCTGACCTCGGTAGGTGCGGGTGCGCTAGGTGTAACCGCCTTAATTTTGCTGTATCCAAAAGAAAAAATCACCACCATTGTCGGCAGTGATATTGCTCATGCAGTGCCTCTCACACTAGTAGCAGGCTTAGGACATGCCACATTGGGAACGATTAACTACAGCCTACTAGGCGCTTTATTGATAGGCTCTATACCAGGGATTTATTTAGGTAGCCACTTCAGTACAAAAGTAGCCGAGCACTGGGTACGGATTGCTTTAGCTGCCATATTGATTTATGTGGGCTTTAAGCTCGTTTTACATTAAAATAACGCCTCTTTAAAAGTATACAAATTTATTATGTACAAATACGATGCAATAGACCAAAGAATTGTCGACGAACGCGTTGCTCAATACCGTGACCAAACGCGCCGCTACTTAGCAGGCGAGCTCACTGATGAAGAGTTTCGCCCATTACGCCTGCAAAATGGCTTATATATTCAACGCCATGCGCCTATGTTACGGATTGCCGTACCATATGGCATGCTATCAAGTCGCCAATTGCGCAAATTAGGCGACATCGCAAAAAAATACGACAAAGATTACGGGCACTTCAGTACTCGCCAAAACTTACAACTTAACTGGCCTAAGTTAGAAGATGTGCCTGAGATTTTGGCAGAGCTTGCCACAGTTGAAATGCACGCCATTCAGACATCTGGAAACTGCATCCGTAACATTACAACAGACCAGTTCGCGGGCGTAGCGCCTGATGAAGTGATTGACCCACGCGCCATGGCAGAAGTGATGCGTCAATGGAGCACCTTCCATCCAGAGTTCGCTTTATTACCACGCAAATTTAAAATTGCAGTATCTGGCACAAAAGAAGACCGTGCTGTGGTGCAAATGCACGACATCGGCATGGAGTTTTACCTTGATAATGAAAACAAACTCGCAATTAAAGTATGGGTGGGCGGTGGTTTAGGTCGTACGCCTATCCTCGGCACCGTGATTGAAGAACATCTTGAGTGGCAACACGCCCTTACCTATTGTGAAGCGATTATCCGTGTGTATAACATCCACGGCCGTCGTGATAACTCTTACAAAGCGCGTATCAAAATTTTAGTTAAAGCGCTTGGTATTGAAGAGTTCAAAAAGCAAGTAGAAGCAGAATGGGCGCATTTAAAAGATGGTCCTAACACCATTACCGAAGCAGAATTAGCACGTGTGGCAAAACATTTTGAGCCTATGCCTTACGAAGCATTACCAGCACACGATGCCAGCTTTGATGCAGCCGTAGCAAGTAACCCCGCATTTGCCGCTTGGGTAAAACGCTGTGTTCGTGCACATAAAACTGCGGGCTATCGCGCAGTTACATTATCACTCAAGCCTCATGGTAAAGCCCCTGGTGACATTACCAGCGCACAGATGCATGTAGTCGCTGATTTAGCTGACGCTTATAGCTTTGGTGAGTTACGTGCCTCACATGAGCAAAACTTGATTTTGGCTGATGTCAAACTCAGTGATTTATTCGCTGTATGGGAAAAAGCACGTGCCGCTGGTTTGGCAACACCAAACATAGGCTTGCTTACAGACATTATTTGCTGCCCAGGCGGCGACTTCTGCTCACTGGCAAATGCAAAGAGCATCCCTATTGCTGAAGCGATTCAAATGCAATTTGATAACCTTGATTACTTGCATGACATTGGCGAGTTAGAGCTGAACATCTCAGGTTGTATGAACGCTTGTGGTCACCACCATGTAGGCCATATTGGCATTTTAGGTGTGGATAAAGACAGTGAAGAGTGGTACCAAGTCTCTATTGGTGGCAAGCAAGGCAATGACGCAAGCTTAGGTAGCGTGATTGGCCCTTCTTTCGCAGCCGAAGAAATGCCAACTGTGATTCAAAAACTCATCGATGTTTATGTAAAAGAACGCACCCCTGAGGAGCGCTTCATCGATACGGTACGCCGTTTAGGTTTAGAACCATTTAAAGCAAATGTCTATGCAGAAAAGAGTGCTGTATGAGCCAACTGATTAAAGAAAACGTCATCGTCGCAGATGAATGGACGCGCGTGATTCCACCCACTTTTGGTGATGAAGTGGTACGCAAACAAGCAGGTAAAGTCGTGTTGTTTAAACTCACGGGTGAAGAAACCTTTACTGCAAAACAAATCGCCGCAACTGAAATCCCAGCAACAGGCAAAATACTATTGCCATTGACCGTTTGGCTAGCAAATAAAGATGCTCTGGCAAGCCGTATGGCTGCAGGTGAAATAGGCATTGTGTTAGCCACACACGAGCCAATTGAGAGCCTGATATCAGCATTTGATGATATTAATAGCCTACCTATCATTGCGATTTTCGTAGAGCGCTTTGCCGATGGTCGCAACTTCACTTTAGGCAACTTGTTGCGCACACGCTACGGCTTTAAAAACGAGCTACGCGCCATAGGCGATGTGTTACGTGACCAATTATTCTTCTTAAAACGCTCTGGTTTTAATAGCTACTTAATCCGCGCTGACCGCAACGCAGAAGAAGCACTAGCAAGCCTTAAAGACTTCAGCCAACCTTACCAAGGTGCTGTGGATGAGCCTCTTCCAGCCTGGCGCAGAGTGAACCGCGCATGAGCTTCGGTGTAAGTATGCTTAAACCAGCTGCCAGCAACCCAGCGACCACGCCCAAACTCACTGACGAGTTAACGCAAAGTGTCACGGCAAAGCGCGCGCAAGTTTTAGCCTTGTTGCAAGCGGCAAGCGCTGAGTTTAAGGCAATCACCTTTGCCAATAGCTACGGCGCTGAGGACATGGTGCTCACTGATCTCATCGTAAAAGAAAAGCTCGCCATTGAGATTTTCTCGCTTGATACAGGCCGCTTACCAGCTGAAACCTATACCCTAATGGGCGAAGTTGAAAGCACTTACAATACTAAACCTATCGTGTTTTTCCCTAAACATGAAGCGGTTGAAGATTACGTTCGCAGTAAAGGCATCAATGCATTTTACGAAAGTATTGAATTGCGTAAATCCTGTTGCCATATGCGCAAAGTAGAGCCTTTACAACGCGCACTAGCAGGCAAACAAGCTTGGGTAACGGGCATGCGCGCCGAGCAAGCTACAACCCGCGCTAGCTTGCCGACCCGTGAATTTGACGCAGGTAACAAGCTCGAAAAATACAACCCTTTAAGCGATTGGACAGAGCAAGAAGTTTGGGCCTACATCCGCATGTTTGATGTGCCATATAACAAATTGCATGACCAGTTTTACCCAAGTATTGGCTGTGCGCCTTGTACGCGTGCCGTTGCCATGGGCGAAGACATCCGAGCAGGCCGCTGGTGGTGGGAAGACCCAACATCAAAAGAATGCGGCTTGCACGTTAAGAAATAATTTCCATTAAAACCATTGATTATGACCACACCTAAACAAACCCTAAGCCATCTCGACTGGCTAGAAGCCGAAGCGATACATATTCTGCGTGAAGTTGCAGGCCAATGTAGCAACCCAGTGTTGCTTTTTTCGGGCGGTAAAGATTCACTCTGTATTTTGCGCCTCGCTGAAAAAGCTTTCCGCCCCGGTCGCTTCCCCTTCCCTTTGATGCACATCGACACAGGCCACAACTACCAAGAAGTGATTAACTTCCGTGACCAACGCGCGGCTGAACTTGGCGAGCGCCTGATTGTGCGTTCTGTAGAAGACTCAATGAAACGCGGTACGGTTGTATTAAAGTCACCTGACGAACCACGTAACAAGCACCAATCAGTCACCTTACTTGAAGCCATTGAAGAGTTTGGTTTTGATTGCTGTATCGGCGGTGCACGTCGTGACGAAGAAAAAGCCCGTGCTAAAGAGCGCATCATGAGTTTCCGTGATGAGTTCGGTCAATGGGATCCAAAAAACCAACGCCCAGAATTGTGGAATCTCTACAATGCACGTAGCCACAAAGGCGAAAACATCCGTGCTTTCCCGATTTCTAACTGGACAGAAATGGACGTTTGGCAATATATCGAACGTGAAAACTTAGGCTTACCTAGCATCTACTTTTCTCATAACCGCGACATTATCATGCGCGGTGGAGCCATGATGCCAGCGAATGTGCCTTTGGCCTCTGGCGAAGTGATTAACGTGCCTAAAGCGGGTGAAGAAGTGATTAATATGCAAGTGCGCTTTAGAACCGTAGGCGATATTACTTGCACCGCACCTGTATTATCTGATGCAGACAACGTGAGCAAAATCGTGCTTGAAACAGCCACCACCACCATTACCGAGCGCGGTGCAACCCGCTTGGATGACCAAACCTCTGATGCTTCAATGGAGCAACGTAAGAAAGAGGGTTATTTCTAATGAGTAATTCAACTATGCAACACAACGACTCTCTTTTACGCTTTATGACCTGCGGCTCTGTCGATGACGGCAAAAGCACGCTCATTGGCCGTTTATTGTTTGATACCAAAACCATCTTGGCAGATACACTCACGCAAATTTCTAACACGTCAAAAAAACGTGGTATGGAAGCTGTAGACTTATCCTTGCTGACTGACGGCTTACAAGCAGAGCGCGAACAAGGCATTACTATCGACGTAGCTTATCGCTATTTCAGCACAGGCACACGTAAGTACATCATTGCCGACGCCCCAGGCCATGAGCAATACACACGTAATATGGTGACAGCGGCTTCAACGGCTAACTTAGCGATTATTTTGATTGATGCGCGTAAAGGCGTGCTCACGCAAACCCGTCGCCACAGCTATTTAGCGCACTTGGTTGGCATTCCACACATTGTGGTTGCAGTAAACAAAATGGACTTGGTGAATTATGACCAAGCTGTTTATGACAAAATTTGTGCAGATTACACGGCTTTTGCTGAAGAAATTGGCTTAGCCGCTGCACGTGACATTCGCTTTATCCCGATGTCAGCACTCAATGGTGACATGTTAGTTGACCGTTTAGAAAGCATGCCTTGGTACACAGGTGAAACCCTGCTAGAAATGCTAGAAAAAGCCCCTGCTGCACATACCGAGCAGTCTGAGCAATTCCGCTTCCCAGTGCAGTTTGTTTGCCGCCCGCACGCAAGTGCAGATGCAGAATTGCACGACTTCCGCGGCTTTATGGGTCGTATTGAATCTGGTGACATTAGTGTAGGCGATGCTGTGACGGTATTGCCTAACGGCTATCAATCTAAAGTGAAAGCCATTCAGTTAGGCGAAGAACAATTACAAAGTGCACAAACTGAGCAAAGCGTGACTTTGTTGTTAGAAGATGAAATCGACACTTCACGTGGTGACATGATTGTTAAAACAGGAGAAGCGCCTGAGCCAGTTAAACAAATTGAAGCATTTGTATGCTGGCTTTCAGAAACACCGCTCTCACCTGCGCGCACTTATATCGTTCGCCATACTACGCGCGAATCTAAAGCTAAAATTGGTGCGATTCAATACAAAGTAGATGTGAACACATTAGAACAACAAGCTACACCTGACCTCAAAATGAATGATATTGCGCGCTTAACGTTCAAGCTTGCACAACCGCTGATGGTAGATAGCTACAAAACTAACCGAGCAACAGGCGCGTTTATTGTAATTGATGAATCAACCAATAACACCGTTGGCGCAGGCATGAT
>CAZAHP010000058.1:0-1479 GCA_964484985.1 uncultured Methylophilaceae bacterium | reverse complement strand
CCAAAATGACTTATGTAGTAACCGAAAACTGCATTCAATGTAAATATACTGATTGCGTTGATGTGTGCCCAGTAGATTGCTTTGTAGAAGGCCCTAACTTCTTGGCGATTAACCCAGATGAGTGTATTGATTGTACGCTTTGCGTAGCAGAATGCCCTGCTGAAGCGATTTTTGCAGAAGATGATGTGCCAGCTGATCAGCAGCACTTTATTGAGCTAAACGCACGTCTTTCACAGGTATGGCCTATCATTACCTCAAGAAAAGACCCATTGCCTGACGCCGATGAAAACAATGGCAAATCAGGCAAACTAGACTTATTAGTTGAGTAAGTTTATATCACAAAAACCGAATCAATATTCTGCGTAAGCTGGCTTACGCAGAACTTGGTTTGACGCGCTGGCGTCACCCTTCCAGAAGTAATAAAACTCTCGTCCTACCTTCAAAAACATGTGATGGGCTTCGTCTATCGTAAATAATGGAAGGTTAGCATCTACCACTTGACGATAGGCACTTGGCTGCTTATGTGGCGCTTCACGTAATCTCAGCAACAACAACTTTGCAAACCTAGTGCGCAGCCCAACAAAAGAATCATCTGCACCATGGCTACGCAAAGCCTCTTCATAAGTTTGAAGTGGCTTCAACTCAGTTGGAGACAACATTGCGTGGTCTAAAGACTCCCATAGTTGCTCTAAATTAGCCTCAACAGGTTTCCATTCCTTTACATCTACATCATAGTTTCTATCAGTGTTCATAGCTGCAATTGCCTTTATATCGTTCATCCAAAATGAAAAGTAATCTCTAATCACAGGTATATAAATTGCCCACTCTGCTTTATCCTGCATGACAAAAAAGTCATCAACCGCTTCTCTAAACATAAACCCATCTGTAGGTAAGCGCTCAACAAATGGAATAAGATTTAAAATAATGACTTCACGCTGTCTCAAACGCTCTTTAGGCGCGCCTTTACTCTCTAAAAGTCTCAAATAAGCCTTTAATGCAATATGTTCACGACTTTGATTCATTTACTTCACCTTTTAAACTAAAAGTTGGCTTACCAAAAAACCAACACACTACCTCTTGCATATAAGTTTATTATCGACTTATGCTTGCTAAACTTGATATACAAACCAATAAGTCTATATTAGCCCCATCGCTAATCAATTAAATGGATGAATAGAAAGCAATTATGGATGCAGTTTCAAGTATTGCCCTTGCTACAGGGCTTAGTTGGGCGAGTGGTTTACGGCTGTATGCTACAGTCTGTATTGTTGGCTTATTAGCCCGTTACGGCGTGATTCAAATACCAGAAACCCTACAGATTCTAAGCAACCCAATCATTATTGTGGTTTCAGGTATATTACTTATCATAGAGTTTTTAGCCGACAAAATAGCCTATATCGATAGCGCTTGGGACAGCCTACAAACCTTCATCCGCATCCCTGCTGGCGCTTTACTTGCTATGGGAGCTATCGGCAGCAA
>CAZAHP010000057.1:8886-15751 GCA_964484985.1 uncultured Methylophilaceae bacterium | reverse complement strand
AACACTTATGTTTTTTTAGCTTGGGAGCTCAGCTGTGAAAGTATTAAAAATACCGCTATCACAATCACGACTAAAGCCGCGCACTCGAGAGCTGTAATCGACTCGCCACCTAAACTCACACCTAAAACAAACGCCACCACGGGGTTCACAAAGGTATTACTGCTGGCAACAATAGGCCTCACCCTGTGCAAAAGGTATAAATAAGCACTGTAAGCGACTATTGAGCCGAATATTAGCAAAAATGCCAAGGCCAACCATGACTTCATAGTAATCACTTGCGGCCAAGTTTCGCCCCATACATAGCTGAGCACCAATAAAGCAAGGCCACCCATTATCATTTGCGTAGCGCTAGCCATAAGACCTTTTGGCATGACCAAATGCTTAGCCCAAACAGAACCAAATGACCAGCTTGCTGCCGCTGCAATTAATAAACATGCATCCATTGGCGAGCCGCGCAAGCTTCCACCAAGATTGAGTAGCACAACGCCTAACGCCCCCATCACAATACCCAGCCACTCAAGCTTGGCTATCCTATGCCCCCAGAACGAGGCGAAAACCGCCATCCATACTGGAGCCGTTGTCATAGAAAGCGCTGCTAAACTAGATGAAACATTTTGCTCAGCATAAGTCACCGCACCATTACCAACTGTAAGCAAGAGTATGCCCACCACACTAGCACTTTGCCACTCACGTTTTGTCGGCCACTGGTATCCCACGTAGATAAGGTAAGCAAACATCAGCAAACCCGCAAAGAAAAAACGCAAACCTGCCATTAAAAATGGTGGGAAGCTTTCAATACCAAAACGGATAGCTAAATAGGTAGAGCCCCAGATTAAATAGGTCGCACAAAGCGCCAAAACAACTAAGGCTTTATGCTGATTTATGTGGCTAAACCAAGTCTTAATTTGACGTAAAATTATAATTTACTCAAAGCCCAAAAACGATTTTCTTTACCAAGCAACAACATAGAGAGCTGGTCTAAAAACTCTGAACTCACACGCTCAAAAGGCATGTCTAACTCCATATCACCGAGCTTAGCTACGTTTTTGAGGTCGAAATGCAGCACTTTTGAGTTGGGTATCACCGTGACCACTACTGAGCCTTTAATCTGCCAAGGCACATTAAACGCTACGGCAATTGTGCGAGACTGCTCATTTTTAACATGCTCTGTCGTATGTACAATCCCGTAACGCCAAAG
Organism: uncultured Methylophilaceae bacterium; assembly: GCA_964484985.1. Classification (GTDB taxonomy): domain Bacteria; phylum Pseudomonadota; class Gammaproteobacteria; order Burkholderiales; family Methylophilaceae; genus CAZAHP01. Next base: position 14,553 of record CAZAHP010000057.1, on the reverse strand, counting down.
CTCATCTTCCACGCGCGTGGCCAGCCCTACTTCTCTTTCAAACTTAAACACCTCTTGTGATTTGTAGTAAAAATACAAACTCACGTGATTAATTTCTTCTGAGAAATTTTGAGTACCTATCATGCTGTAACGATAGTCTGCAAATAAGTCTGCTACTTTCAAACCTGACATTTCGCCCACGCGTGGCAAAGCAATCGGATAAGGAAAATCTGGCTGAATCACTTTTGTGAGTGAAGAAAACTCATTCCAGTAATCAAAAATCTCTTTAAGCTTAGCATTACGCTCGGCTAAAGTTTCAGCACTGAGCTTAGCACTCGCGCTTCGTTCCTCAAGCGCAAGTTGCGCTTGAGCCTTCATTTGGTCTAGTAAACTCATGCTTACTTATACTTGCGGATGCGCACGCTCAGCTTTTGCGTGTATTTTATTAAGGCCATTGAGATACGCTTTGGCTGAAGCAATTACAATATCAGTATCTGCACCTTGGCCGTTAACAATGCGGTCACCTTTTGAGAGGCGCACCGTTACCTCACCTTGTGCATCGGTACCGCTGGTAATGTTGTTTACTGAGTATAAAAGCAACTCTGCGCCACTACCTACCATACTCTCTATCGCCTTAAAAGCTGCATCTACGGGGCCACCGCCATCTGCTTCAGCGCGTTTTTCAACACCATTTTCTGCAATTGCGACCACCGCATGCGGTGTTTCACCCGTTTGTGAGCAGACCTGTAAATAGACCAATTTAAAGTGTTCAACGGCATCAGAAAGATATTCATCACTCACTAAAGCATGTAAGTCTTCATCAAAAATCTCAGATTTTTTATCGGCTAAAGTTTTAAAGCGTGCAAAAGCTGCGTTAAGCGCCTCTTCAGACGATAACTCTATACCCAATTCTTTTAAGCGACTTCTAAAGGCATTGCGACCTGATAACTTACCAAGCGTGAGCTTGTTAGCGCCCCAACCCACGTCTTCAGCACGCATAATTTCATAGGTTTCTCTATGCTTTAATACGCCGTCTTGATGAATGCCGCTTTCGTGTGAAAACGCATTTGCTCCTACTACTGCCTTGTTAGGCTGCACAGGATAACCAGTGATGGTTGAAACCAATTTTGAGGTCGGCACGATTTGCGTAGTATCAATACTGGTTTCTAAGTTGAACAAATCTTTACGTGTGCGCACTGCCATCACAACTTCTTCTAAGCTTGCATTACCTGCACGCTCACCCAAGCCGTTAATCGTGCATTCAACCTGACGCGCGCCGTTGGCTACTGCTGCAAGTGAGTTTGCCACGGCCATGCCTAAGTCGTTATGACAATGGGTAGACCACACCACTTTATCGCTATTTTGCACGCGTGCGATTAACTGCTGCATACGCTCACCCCATTGTGAGGGGATAGAATAACCCACTGTATCAGGCACGTTAATGGTCTTAGCGCCAGCTTCAATCACCGCATCAAACACGCGCACCAAAAAATCCATATCAGAACGCACAGCATCTTCAGCTGAAAACTCAACGTCAGCTGTATATTCAAGTGCCCACTTCACCGCTTGCACCGCACGCTCAACCACTTGGTCTGGCGTCATACGGAGCTTATTTTCCATATGGATAGGCGAAGTCGCAATAAAAGTATGAATGCGGCCTTTGGCAGCAGGCTTAATCGCCTCACCTGCACGGCGCACATCATTTTCACTGGCACGAGCGAGCGAGCACACTGTCGAATTCTTAATGGTTTCGGCAATCGCATAAATAGACTCAAAGTCACCTTGGCTGGCTGCTGCAAAGCCCGCTTCAATCACATTCACGCCAAGCTTTTCTAACTGGCGAGCAATGCGGAGCTTTTCTTCTTTGGTCATAGACGCGCCTGGGCTTTGTTCGCCATCGCGTAAGGTTGTATCAAAAATAATTAATTGTTGGTTTTTCATGGGTGTATTCATTGTATTTTATCCGTAAAGCACGTTCTAAAAGCGCCATAAGCTTTACCTCACAAGTTAGTATTCTAACCTGTTAAAAGCAAGTGATGACAACGTCAAATAATAAATTTAGGGTATATTTTAGCGCGCCACACGCAGTAGCATGGCTAGGCAAAGGATTGGACGCAATAATAGCTCAGCGCTGGCTGCACTGATTAAATGATGAGAATGGCTATTAATACGGTTGGTATTCATACTGCAATAATATATGAAGATTAGGCTCTATTGCAACAAAAAATAGTTTTAGCGCTAAAAAAACATGGTGTTAACTAGAACAAAGCAGCTAGACTGGCTTGTTCTGCTTTACCCTTCTCAGCACCCACATCACATATCCAGAAACACCATAAACCAATGAAACACCAAACAACACTTCAGGTGGGCTATATGAAATTAATACGATAGCAAGCACGATTAGCAACATGACTATAAAAGGTACGCTGCTTCGCAGATTAATTTCTTTACCACTATAAAACTTCAAATCACTCACCATGGTAAGCCCTGCAAACACGGTAATAGTCCAAGCTAGCCACTTCATTTGAAGAAAGCCAAAAAACACCTCGTTACCGACAAAGCCATTATCATGCGCCACCCAGACTAAACCAGCTAATAAGGCAGCCGCAGCCGGGCTCGGCAAGCCTTGAAAATAACGCTTATCACTTTCATCCAACTTGGTATTAAAGCGCGCCAAACGCAGCGCCGCACATGCGCAGTATATAAATGCAGCTATCCACCCAAGCTTACCCAGCGGCTTCAAAGCCCAGACGTATAACACTAGCGCAGGCGCTACACCAAAAGACACCATATCAGAAAGGCTGTCGTACTCTGCACCAAATGCACTTTGCGTATGCGTCATACGCGCTACGCGACCATCTAAACCATCCATCACCATAGCAATAAAAATTGCCACTGCCGAATGCTCATAATTTCCATTCATCGCCTGCACGATTGCGTAAAAGCCTGCAAACAGTGCCGCCGTGGTAAATAAATTGGGGAGTAAATATATGCCGCGCTCACGCAAACTACCATCTAAGCGGGGTTTTTCGCGGCGTGGACGTGGTGTAACTTCAGACATCAAACAGGATTCCTAACTATTAACTTTATTTAGTATACCAAAGCAGTAGCTTTTGACTATGATAGTATCGCGTCTTAATTAAATAGTCATTAACTTAGATAATCATCATCATGCAATTTTCACTACACAAACAAGACGGGCTCGCCCGCCGAGGCACCGTCACTTTAGCACACGGCAAAGTAGAAACCCCAGCTTTTATGCCTGTAGGCACTTACGGCACGGTAAAATCTCTCGCACCAGATGAGATTCGCGCGCTAGGAGCACACATTGTATTAGGCAACACCTTCCATTTATGGCTCCGCCCTGGCTTAGAAGTCATTGCTGCCCACGGCGGGTTGCATAAATTTATGAGCTGGGAAGACCCAATACTCACGGACTCAGGCGGCTTTCAAGTGTGGAGCTTGGGCGCTATGAGAAAGATTTCAGAAGAAGGCGTTAAATTTCGCTCTCCTATCAATGGTGACACCTGCTTTCTTACACCTGAAGAATCAATGCGCATACAAAAAGTGTTGAACTCAGACATCGTCATGATTTTTGATGAGTGCACGCCCTACCCTGCCACTGAAAAACAAGCTAATGATTCAATGCAGTTATCCTTAAGATGGGCTAAACGCAGCAAAGCCGCACATGAAGGTAACACCAATGCATTATTTGGCATTATTCAAGGCGGCATGTATGAAAACCTACGCGACATTTCACTTGCAGGTCTTACCGACATTGGCTTTGATGGTTACGCGATAGGCGGCCTTTCAGTAGGCGAACCCAAAGAAGATATGCTACGCATACTGGCACACACAGCACCGAAAATGCCGCAGGATAAACCGCGCTACCTCATGGGCGTAGGCACACCTGAAGATTTAGTCGATGCTGTTTCTAGTGGTGTAGACATGTTTGACTGCGTCATGCCAACACGCAACGCACGCAATGGCTGGCTCTTTACACGCTTTGGCGACATTAAAATCAAAAATGCAAAATATAAAACTGACACTAGCCCGCTAGACGAAACCTGCACATGCTACACCTGTCAGAACTTCACACGCGCCTACTTGCACCATTTACATCGGGTAGGCGAGATTTTAGGCAGCCGCCTCAATACCATACACAATTTACATTACTACCAAGATTTAATGGCTGGCATGCGTAACGCGATTGAAAATGGGCAGTTTGAAAGCTTTAAACAGGAATTCAAGCGTCAGCGCAATACTCTATGTTAAAATCTTAGGTTGTTGAAACCAAATTACTCTAGCTTTAATACTTGAAAGGCCACACCGTGTTTATTAGCAATGCATATGCAGCGTCTGCACCTAGCGCAAATGATTTAATGAGTTTTTTGCCTATGGTTGTTATTTTTGTCTTGTTCTACTTTATGTTGATTCGCCCACAAATGAAGCAAGCGAAAGAACAAAAAGCAATGATAGCTGCCTTACAAAAAGGTGACGAGGTCGCTACATCAGGCGGCATCGTCGGCAAAATCACTAAAGTCACTGATGAGTTTGTATCTCTTGAAATTGCACAAAGTGTCACCATTAATGTACAAAGACACACCATACAAACCATGCTGCCTAAAGGTACGATTAAGGCAATTTAAACCTTGTGTCACCACTTAAACCTTAACAACATAGAGCTGTAAATATGAACCGCTACCCAACCTGGAAATACGTTTTAGTCGTCACCGCAATACTAGTAGGCATACTGTACTCTCTGCCCAACCTATTTGGTGAAGCGCCAGCGGTTCAAATTTCCACATCAAAAAGTCACCTTAAAATTGATACCGCGCTACTTGCTAAAGTTGAAAGCATATTAAAACAAGAGAAAATTGCATTTGACAGCTCTATACTTGATGCAAACGGTGTAAAGGTCAGATTTAATGACCCTGACACACAAATTAAAGCAAAAGATGTTTTACAAAAAAGCCTTGATAAAGACTACACCATTGCACTGAATTTAATCTCTCGCTCTCCGAGCTGGTTAAGAAGCATTGGTGCGCAGCCGATGTATTTAGGTCTAGACTTACGTGGTGGCGTGCACTTCTTACTCGAGGTTGATATGAAAGCCGCCCTAGATAAAGCTGCTGACCGCTATGTAGGTGACTTTAGAAGCAGCCTGCGTAAAGAAAAAATCAGCCACCACGGGGTAACACGCCAAGGTCAAACCGTACAAATTAAATTTGGTGATGCCGAGCAATTAGCAAAGGCAAAAACGCTCATCGCTAAAGAAAATCCTGACCTCACACTTAAAGAATCAGATGATGGCAATGACAAAATACTCGTTGCCAGCCTGAATGTAGAAGCGCAAAAACGTATTCAAGAATCTGCTTTAAAGCAAAACATTCACACCTTACATAACCGTATCAATGAGCTTGGTGTTGCTGAGCCCATCATTCAACAACAAGGCTTGAACCGAGTTGTGGTTCAACTGCCTGGTGTACAAGACACTGCAACTGCCAAAGAAATTTTAGGCCGTACCGCAACGCTTGAAGTGCGCATGGTTGATGAAGAAAAAAGTGATGCGATTACTTTAGATAAAGCGAGCAAGGGTCAAGTACCATTTGGTGATGAGTTCTATTTTGATAGAAACGGCCGTCCGATTTTAGTTAAAAAATCTGTCACTCTCACAGGCGACTACAT
>CAZAHP010000057.1:0-8786 GCA_964484985.1 uncultured Methylophilaceae bacterium | reverse complement strand
GCTGCACCTATGGAGATCATAGAAGAGCGCACTGTTGGCCCTAGCATGGGTGAAGAAAACATCAAACGTGGCATGCACTCGACACTTTGGGGTTTTGCCGCCATTGCAGTGTTTATGATGTTCTACTACATGATGTTTGGTGGCATTTCAGTGTTAGCGCTTGGTATTAACTTGCTATTTTTAGTGGCTATACTCTCTATGCTTCAAGCCACACTTACCCTGCCTGGTTTAGCAGCTGTAGCGCTCACTCTCGGCATGGCGATTGACGCTAACGTATTGATTAACGAACGCATTCGTGAAGAGGTGCGTAATGGCAACACACCACAAGCCTCCATTCAAGCGGGTTACGAGCGCGCGTTTGATACTATTTTAGACTCTAACGTCACTACATTTATCGTAGGCATTATGTTATTTAGCTTTGGTTCAGGTCCTGTACGTGGCTTTGCTGTCGTACACATGCTTGGCATTCTAACTTCTATGTTCAGTGCTGTTGTGGTGTCTCGCGCAATTGTGAATGTGGTCTATGGCTACCAACGTAAAGTAAGCAAACTATCTATTGGCTAACAATCACACCTACTTATCCAATAAACATTTGATTATATTTAAAAAAATTTAAGATTAGAGCAAATAAACATGGAACTGTTTAAAATTAAACGCGACATCCCCTTCATGAGCTACGGCCGTTTGACTACGGCTATATCGTTCATTACTTTTATTCTCGCGGTCTTTTTCTTATTCCATCGCGGTCTTAACCTAGGCGTCGACTTTACTGGCGGCACCATGATGGAGGTTAGCTACCCGCAAGCAGCTGACATCTCCAGCATCCGTAAAGCGGTTGACAGCATCGGTTTAAAAGATGCAACCGTACAAAACTTCGGCTCTAGCCACGATGTACTCATTCGCCTTCCCTTGAAAGCAGGCCTTTCAACCGCACAACTCTCTGAAAAAGTACTAGCCGCTTTAAAAACCGCAGATAGTTCAGTTGAAATGCGCCGTATTGAAAACGTAGGCGCGCAAGTAGGACAAGAACTTTATGAAAATGGCGCGTTGGCAATGCTATTAGTCAGCTTCGGCATTATGGCTTACCTTGCCTTCCGCTTTGAGTGGCGTTTTGCGGTAGCAGCGATTATTGCGAATATGCATGACGTCATCATCATCTTAGGCTTTTTTGCATTCTTTCAATGGGAGTTTAACCTTACTGTACTCGCAGCGATTCTTGCCGTATTAGGTTATTCAGTGAACGAGTCTGTAGTGGTGTTTGACCGCGTGCGTGAAAACTTCCGAAAAATGCGTAAAGCAGCAGTCACCACCGTCATTGATAATGCCATCACCAGCACCATGTCACGTACCATTATCACCCACTTTTGTACGCAATTAATGGTGCTCTCTATGTTGTTCTTTGGCGGCGAAGTTTTACACAACTTTGCCATTGCACTCACCATCGGCATCTTATTTGGTATCTACTCTTCTGTGCTTGTAGCCTGCCCAGTCGCTTTATACCTAGGTGTTTCACGCGAGAACTTAATTGCGTCAGTTGAAAAAAAACCTGAAGAAGAAGCTTTAGAACTCCCATAATCGATTTAAAACCATCCAATCCCGCTCCCCCTTGACAACAAGGGGGAATGACGCGGAAACTAGCAGTATCGCATAACGAGTCACACATCCCTTGGACAATATACCCATTCCCTATCAGCTAGGCGCACTTGTCGTTTTGTTGATGATTTCTGCATTTTTTTCCGTAGCAGAAACCAGCTTAATGTCACTCAATCGCTACCGATTAAGACACTTATGCAAAGAAGGTCATCGCGGTGCAAAACTTGCAAGCCATCTCCTCGGAAAAACTGACAAACTATTAGGAGTTATATTATTAGGTAACAATTTTGCCAATGCTGCATCTGCAACACTGGTCACCATTATCAGTGTAGAGCTTTTAGGTGATGGCGAATTTGTTTTGATGATAGGCACAGTAGCAGTCACATTTGCAATCTTGGTTTTTAGTGAAATTTCACCTAAAGTTATTGCCGCTGCACACCCAGAAAAATTCGCCTTTGCATGTAGCTATATACTTTATCCACTTCTAAAAGTAGCATACCCCGCAGTTTGGTTCGTCAACTTATTTGTCTCTGGCGTTTTAAGAATGCTAGGCATTAAGATAAACTTTTCAGAATCTTCACAAGGCATTACCACAGACGAACTGCGCAGCATCATCCTTGAAGCGGGACATTTCATCCCCAAAAAACACCGCGCCATTCTGCTCAATCTGTTTGATTTAGAAAAAATCATTGTGGATGATGTTATGACAGCACACACACAGATGGAATATATCGATTTCGATGCACCGATTGAAAACATTATCGAGAAACTCTCAGCAAGCCACCACACGCGCTTACCAGTGCGCCGTGGCGCTAATGAAGAAATTATCGGAATTTTGCATATACGCAAAGTCATGAACCAACTTAAAAACGGCGAGCTTGATTTCGACTCTTTATTAGAAGTGATAGAAGCTCCTTACTTTATCCCCTCAGGTACGCCCTTGTACACTCAGATGCAACTCTTCCAAGAGAATCAAGAGCGCATAGCACTAGTTGTTGATGAATATGGTGAACTCAAAGGCCTAATTACACTCGAAGATATATTAGAAGAAGTCATTGGCGACTTCACCACACAATCACCATCAAGAGGTGGAGCTTATAAGCAACAAGAGGATGGTAGCTGGCTAGTGGATGGTAGTAGCAACTTGCGTGAACTTAATAAGAAATTAGGTCTAAGCCTGCCTCTAGAAGGCCCGCGCACATTAAACGGCCTAGTGTTAGAGCATTTTGAGGATATTCCAGAACCTAATACTAGCTTTAGAATTGGCACACACACACTTGAAATAGTCCAAACTCAAGATAGAATTGTGAAAAGCGTGAAAATTTACCCTTAACCACCTAAAAAACCCTAGTATATTTCTTTAAAGTTAGAACAAAGCATAATACCCCTACTTAATTGGGGCTTGAATTATTCTAAATTCGGCTCAAAATAGGCAACACATATGGCAAATACCAAACACCAAGAAGGCACGATTGCAGAGAAAAAGCTTGCAAAGCCGCAACTACCTTCGATGTATAAGGTCTTACTCTTGAACGACGACTATACGCCGATGGAATTTGTAGTGGATGTAATACAGCGTTTTTTTAACAAATCACGCGAGCAAGCTACGCAAATCATGTTAAAGGTGCATACTGAAGGCGTTGGAGTATGTGGGGTATATCCACACGGCATTGCAGAAACAAAAGTAAATCAGGTGCGTAATTATGCTGAAGAGCATCAGCACCCTTTGCAATGCACTATGGAACAAGCTTGAATCAACGATGATAACTAACGGGCATGTATTTTGCATGTTATTAATTAGAAATTAGTTGGATATGAGTTTAGAGTTTTATTGAGCTTAGCATCAATAAATTGTTAGCAACAGCCGTAATAGTAGTAATCAAGTTGATTTATATTTTGCTCAACAATGAATGAGAAGGTACAAAAATGATAGCGCAAGAATTAGAAGTTTCTCTACACATGGCTTTCATGGATGCTAGACAAAAGCGTCATGAACTCATCACTGTTGAACACTTATTGCTCGCCATGATTGATAATCCAACGGCAGCAGAAGTGCTACGCTCATGCGGTGCGCAATTAGATGCTTTGCGCAAAGATTTGAGCAACTATATCGAAGAACACACGCCAGTAGTTGATGGCGAAGAAGAGGTTGACACACAACCAACGCTAGGGTTTCAGCGTGTGATTCAACGTGCCATTCTGCATGTGCAATCATCTGGCAAAAAAGAGGTGACTGGTGCAAACGTGCTAGTTGCAATCTACGGTGAAAAAGACTCTCATGCTGTTTACTTCTTGCATCAACAAGGCATTGCGCGCCTTGATGTTGTGAACTTCATTTCACATGGCGTCGCTAAAGTGAATGATGGCACAGCAAAACGTAGCGAGCCTGAACAAGAGCAAGAGGCTGAAGCCGCTCCAACTGGTGCACTTGAAAGCTACACGCTCAACCTTAATTTACATGTTGCTGCAGGCAAAATAGACCCGCTTATTGGCCGTGCCCAAGAGCTAGAGCGGGTCATACAAACACTATGCCGTCGCCGCAAAAACAACCCGCTATTGGTGGGTGAAGCGGGTGTTGGTAAAACTGCGATTGCAGAAGGCTTAGCCAGCAGAATTGTTGAAGGCAATGTGCCTGAAGTACTTGCTGGTGCTGTCGTCTACTCTCTCGACATGGGTGCACTATTAGCGGGCACAAAATACCGCGGTGATTTTGAGCAGCGCCTCAAAGCGGTGATGAAGAGACTTGCTGAGATTCCTGATGCTATCTTGTTTATTGATGAGATTCACACACTGATTGGTGCAGGCGCAGCGAGTGGTGGCACTTTAGATGCGAGTAATTTGCTTAAACCAGCGTTATCAAACGGCTCTCTCAAATGCATAGGTGCAACCACTTACCAAGAGTTCCGTGGCATTTTTGAAAAAGACCACGCCCTCTCACGCCGCTTCCAAAAAGTAGATGTGGTTGAGCCTAGCATTAGCGAAACTATTGAGATACTAAAAGGCCTGAAATCGCGCTTTGAGAGCCATCACAAAGTGAAATACACTGCTAGTGCACTTACTACAGCGGCAGAGCTTGCAGCTAAATACATTAATGACCGTCACTTACCTGATAAAGCGATTGACGTGATTGATGAAGCAGGTGCCGCGCAACGCATCTTGCCAAAATCAAAACAGAAAAAAGTCATCAGCAATAAAGAGATTGAAGACATCATCGCAAAAATTGCGCGCATTCCGCCTAAAAACATCTCTAGCGATGACCGCACCGCGCTTAAAACGCTTGAGCGTGACCTTAAATCTGTGGTGTTTGGTCAAGACAAAGCGATTGAAGCACTTGCTTCTGCCATTAAAATGGCACGTAGTGGCTTAGGTAGCGCCAATAAACCAGTAGGCTCGTTCTTGTTCTCAGGTCCAACGGGTGTGGGTAAAACTGAAGTTGCAAAACAACTGGCCTATACTTTGGGTATAGAGCTGATTCGCTTTGACATGTCTGAATATATGGAACGTCATGCTGTTAGCCGCCTGATTGGTGCGCCTCCAGGTTATGTAGGCTTTGAGCAAGGTGGCCTGATGACTGAAGCGATTACTAAACAGCCTTATTGTGTGCTCTTGCTTGATGAAATCGAAAAAGCGCACCCTGATATTTTCAATATCTTGTTGCAAGTAATGGATCACGGCACGCTTACTGACAACAATGGTCGCAAGGCTGATTTCCGCAATGTGACCATTATCATGACAACCAATGCAGGCGCAGAAGCGATCTCTAAAACCAGCATTGGGTTTACGCTCGGCAGTAGCGCTGGTGATGAGTTTGGCGAAATCAAACGCATGTTTAGCCCAGAGTTCCGCAACCGCCTAGATGCAATTGTGTCATTCGGTGCACTGACACCAGAAATTATTGCGCAAGTGGTCGATAAATTCTTAATGCAATTAGAAGATCAATTGCATGAGAAAAAAGTCGAGGCCACATTTAGTGACAAGCTTAAGGCTTACTTGGGTAAAAAAGGCTTCGACCCGCTCATGGGCGCAAGACCGATGGCACGACTTATTCAAGATACTATCCGTAAAGCACTCGCTGATGAGTTACTATTTGGCAAACTTGCAAATGGCGGCACTGTACATGTGGATATTGACGATAAAGATGTGGTCAAACTTACATTTAGTGACGAAACATCTACAAAAGAAGAGGTGCAAGAGCCTGTGTAAAGTAACAGCTTAGCTACACAAGCTTGAAACTAAAATATCCGCCGTGGCGGATATTTTAGTTTCAAGCCCTACTCTTGATAAGTCTGCACTTTCTGCATGATATCTATAAAGAGCTCTGATGCAGTCAAGCCGTGCAACCAAGCGCGGAGTTTAGGATAAGGCGCAAGTTCAAACCAAGCCACATCCACCGCTGCAAACTGCCTAATAAATGGAAATATAGCAATATCTGCAAGACTAACTTGGTGGCTTAACAGAAAGCTATTAGCCTCTAGCAAAAGTTCTAATTTTGTTAAAAAAACTTCGCCCTGCTCACGGTAACTTATTTGAGTGTGTTCTGGGTATCGATCGGGATATTTATAGCAGTCTAATACACTTTTAAAGCTTGTGTCATTTTCTTGAATCAATGCATCAGTCAGCTCTTTATCAGCCCCTAACCAAGCTTCGTTGTCTCGCTGTGATAATGCCCAGCGCATAATATCTAAGCTTTGCTCTAACACTTCACCACTTGAAAGTTGCAATACTGGAACGGTGCCTTTGGGAGAAATTGCCAACATATGCGCAGGCTTTTCACGCAACGTAATTTCTCGCGTTTCCACCTCTACTCCTGCGTACCTTAAGGCCATACGTGCTCGCATGGCGTATGGGCAGCGTCGATATGAGTATAGTATGGGCAGTGTCATTCAACTAACCTAGCGTTGAACAAATCTCTCGCACCAAATTTGGCCCTTGATAAATCAAGCCACTATACACTTGCACCAAACTAGCCCCAGCAGCGATTTTTTCAACGGCATCTGCACCACTTAAAATGCCACCTACCCCAATAATCGGCAGTTCACCTGCTAGCTGTTGTGATAAAGCTTGAATCACTTGCGTAGATTTAATACGGACTGGCGCACCCGACAAACCGCCCGTTTCTTCTCCATTAGGCATACCTTGCACAGCATCACGTGCTAGCGTGGTATTAGTGGCAATTACGCCGTCAATTTGATGTTGTTTAAGTAAATCTGCAATTTCGACAATTTGCGTGAGCTCTAAATCTGGTGCAATTTTTAATGCAATCGGCACGTAACGTCCATGCTTTTGCGCAAGTTCAGCTTGCTCTGCTTTAATATCAGCCAACAGTACTGACAAGGTATCTTTCTCTTGCAACGCACGTAAATTTTTAGTGTTGGGTGATGAAATATTCACCGTAATATAACTCGCATAAGCATACACGCCACGCATGCAAGTAATATAGTCCTCAACTGCACGTTCATTCGGTGTGTCAAAATTCTTACCAATATTGATACCTAAAATACCGTCATATTGAGCATTTTGAACATTTTCAATCAATTGTTTTAAGCCTAGGTTATTAAACCCAAATCGATTAATAATGCCTTGCGCTTCTTTCACTCTAAATAAGCGCGGCTTAGGGTTACCAGGCTGCGCGCGCGGGGTCACTGTACCAACCTCAATAAAACCAAAACCTAATTTTGACAAGCCATCAATATAAGCGGCATTTTTATCTAATCCAGCGGCTAAGCCTACTGGGCTAGGAAAAGACAAGCCCATGACTTGCCTAGGCTGACAAGCAGGCGGCTTAGGCAAAACATTCAAAGCGCCTATCTGATTGGCATATTTAAGCGTTTTAAGCGTGAGGTCATGTGCTTTTTCAGCATCAAGTTGAAATAGTAAAGGTCTTGCGAGTGAGTAAATATCCATGCCTGTATTTTATCGTATTTTTGAACACGATGTTTTTTTCACATAAAACACTTGAAATATATAAATCCAGCACCATTTTAGATGCATGCAACACACCATCAAATTAAAGGCATCAAAATCAAAGGATAGTCATGCAACAAGAAGACCTTAACCCAGAAGCAAACACTGAAACCACAAATCAGACAGAAGCTTCAGCAGCACCCGAAGTCAACGCTGAAGAGCGCATCGCAGCTTTAGAAGCCGCGCTTGCAGAACAACAAGCCGCTGTTTTATATGTAAAAGCAGAGGGCGAGAACATACGTCGCCGCGCATCTGATGACATTGATAAAGCACGCAAATTTGCACTTGAAAAGTTCGCTGGCGAATTACTCGCAGTAAAAGACAGCATGGATGCCGCACTCTTAGTTGAAAACGCAACCGTTGAAAGCTATAAAAATGGTGTTGAACTCACCAACAAGCAATTACTCAACGTGTTTGAAAAATTCAACATTGCCCAAATCGACCCTGTAGGTGAAAAGTTCGACCCTAATAAACATCAGGCGATTAGCATGTTGGAGTCTGAACAAGAGGCAAACACAGTGATTAGCACCTTACAAAAAGGCTATACGCTGAATGACCGCGTGCTCCGCCCTGCCTTAGTGACAGTAGCAAAAGCTAAATAAAAAATTTGAAATCACCTTGAAATAACAAAGTACATCCCCATCTACATGACAAGAAGATGTACTTCCAAAGAATTAAGCAAAGGAAAATATTATGGGAAAAATTATCGGTATTGACTTAGGCACCACCAACTCTTGCGTAGCAGTGATGGAAGGTGGCAAGCCACGTGTGATTGAAAATGCTGAAGGTGCACGCACAACGCCTTCTATCATCGCTTACCAAGATGATGGTGAAATCTTAGCTGGCGCTCCAGCTAAACGCCAAGCGGTGACCAACCCTAAAAACACGCTGTACGCAGTTAAGCGTTTAATTGGTCGTCGTTTTGAAGAAAAAGAAGTGCAAAAAGACATCGGCTTAATGCCTTACACCATTGCTAAAGCAGATAACGGCGATGCATGGGTAGAAGTACGCGGCACCAAAATGGCACCACCACAAATTTCAGCTGAAGTTCTCCGTAAAATGAAAAAAACAGCGGAAGACTACTTAGGTGAAGAAGTGACTGAAGCCGTCATTACCGTGCCAGCTTACTTTAACGACAGCCAACGTCAAGCCACTAAAGATGCTGGCCGTATTGCTGGCTTAGAAGTTAAACGTATTATCAACGAGCCAACTGCTGCTGCGCTTGCTTT
>CAZAHP010000056.1:13741-15881 GCA_964484985.1 uncultured Methylophilaceae bacterium | reverse complement strand
ACCGACCTATATCCGGCGTAGCTTCAGTCTACCCTCACTAACCCCATCCATTTTGTGGTGTAACTTGGGCTTTTGTTTTCTTGACGCATTTTCCATGGCCGCTTAAAGCCCTCACTGGCGAGTTTGATGGATTCTTTACCCATTTTTTTATTAATCTTATCCATTACAATCATTAAGTCATCTGATTTATTGGATATTTGCGCATGGCTAAACAAGTCTGTTTGCACGCCCGCTGCTGGTACTAGCTCAGAAAGCATCACACCTGCCTTGGCATAGTTGAATTTTGGTTTATAGATTTGTTTTAAACCCCACAATGCGATATTCACTAGTTGCCGAGTATCATCACTGGGACTAGGCAATGAAATAGTCATGCCGTTGCTATAAAACGGCTCATCTAGTTTAAATGGGCTAGTTCTAATATACACGTAGACTGAACCTGCATAAGACTGTTGCTTGCGCAGTTTCTCTGCGGCACGGCTCATATAAAGGGTAATAGATTCGGCTAGGCTATTGTAATCAGTGACAGGATACCCAAAACTGCGTGAGCTTAAGATTTGTTGTTTCGCTGGGCTGACTTCTTCTAACTCAATGCATACCGTGCCATTGAGTTCACGTATTGTTTTTTCCATGACAACGCTGAATTGTTGTCTTAATCTTTCAGGGTTAGCGCGTTTTAAATCAAGTACCGTATTAAACCCTAGTGCTTGTAGTTTAGGCGCAAGCTTACGGCCAACGCCCCAGATCTCACCCACTTCGATTTGACTGAGTAATGCGTTTAAATCTTGTGATGACATGGTATTCAAGTTGCATACGCTTTTAAACTCTGCCCGCTTCTTAGCACAGTGATTGGCGAGCTTTGATAATGTTTTTGTGCTGCCTATACCCACGCAAACAGGCAGGCCTGTCCATTTTAGAATGCGTTTTCGCATGTGTTGGCCGTATTTCACTAAATCTCGCGATTGAAAGCCTGTGAGATCTAAGAAAGACTCATCAATCGAATAGATTTCTTGGTCTGGACTGTATTGCCGCAAAATGCTCATGACACGATTACTCATATCCGCATAGAGTGCGTAATTGCTAGATAGCGCGATAATGCCGTGTTGCCTAGCCAAGTCTTTAAACTTAAACCAAGGTGCGCCCATGCCCACCCCTAGCGCTTTTACTTCGTTGCTACGTGCAACCGCGCAGCCATCATTATTGCTGAGTACGACCACGGGTTTGTTATTGAGCTTGGGGTTAAACACGCGCTCGCAAGAGACATAAAAGTTATTGACATCGATAAGGGCAATACTACGCATGATTATCGACTGAAACGTCTAAATGAGCCTGTCACTACGCCCCAAATATCGAAGCTCATGCCTTCTTTAATCTCTATGGGTGAATATGCACCCGTTGAGTTTGCAGGTAACAGCACGGCATTGCCATTGTTGTTTTTACTGAGTGTTTTAATGGTGAATTCACCATCAATTACCGCTAAAACAATATCGCCAATCTTTGGTTTCTTAGAGCGGTCGATGACGGCTATATCATTGGGCATCAAGCCCACTTCAATCATGGATTGGCCTTGTATCGCCACAAAGAAGGTTGCATCTTTCTGGTCAATTAAGAACTCACTGGGGTCTAGTCTTTTTTCCACATGCTCTTCTGCTGGGGATGGAAACCCAGCAGACACTTTTGAGGTATAGAGCGGAAGTTTAATGGATTTAGTATTGATTGCTGGTAACATCCATGAACTAAACTCAATAGCATCCTCTAACTGTTGCTTACGTTGATAGGCGGCTAAAAAATCTGCAATCACAGGTTTTTGGCTCTCAGGCACACGCATCACTGCTGTGGGTTCGCCAAACTTACCTGTGCCGGTTTTACGGCCTGCATTGATGCGTTTACCACCGCGGAGACTTTGTGTATTGGTTTTATCATTCATTTGATTATTGTAACAACAATCAACAAACCCTTACAATCACTTTATGTTACCTATCATTACTTTTTTGGATTTAGAAACCACAGGGGCGACGCCATTAAGAGATCGCATTACTGAGATTGGCTTAGTGCGCTTTGAGAATGGGGTTGAAGTGTGCCGCTGGCAAACCTTGGTAAACCCTGGAATTAATATCCCACCTTTTATTCAAAACCTCACGGG
>CAZAHP010000056.1:1639-13641 GCA_964484985.1 uncultured Methylophilaceae bacterium | reverse complement strand
CTCACTACCGAAATGCGTCATCGTGCCATGGGCGATGTTGAGTTAATGATAGGCTTTGTGAATGTTGCAAAACAAGAACATGGCCTTGAGAAACTACAACTGACTGCACAACAACTGCTTAAACAAGCGAGTGTGCCCATTGGCATAAACCCTGCGCTTTTAGATGATTTACCTGAAGGCCCTGGGGTTTATTTCTTTTATGGTGAGGACGATTACTTACTGTACATTGGCAAAAGCATCAATATACGGGCGCGTGTAATGTCTCACTTTACGAGTGACCATGCTTCAAGCAAGGAGATGAAGTTAACACAGCAACTTAAGCGTATAGATTGGATAGAAACAGCAGGTGAGCTAGGGGCTTTGCTATTAGAGTCGCGTTTAGTCAAAGAGCGCCTACCTCTTTATAACCACCAATTACGACGTGAGCGCCAATTGTGTTCTTGGCAAATCAATCAAGATGCCCATGCTGTACCCTTAGTAAAACTGGTGAATCAAGATGAGATTACACCAGACATCATGGATGATTTATTTGGTACGTTTAAATCTAAAAAACAGGCTGTTGAAGCCTTAAGAAGTATTGCCACTGAGCATCAACTTTGCCAAAAACTACTAGGCTTAGAATCGGGCAAAGGCGCTTGCTTTGCCGCACAGATTAAGCGCTGCAACGGGGCTTGCTGTGGCAAAGAAGATAAAGTGATACATCATTTAAAGTTAAAACAAGCTTTGGTCAAACATCGGCTTAAAGCATGGCCTTATGCTACTAAAATTGGGGTACGTGAACACAATAAATTCAGCAACATCACCGAGATTCATGTGTTTGACCAATGGTGTCATCTTGGTACAGTGAATAACGAAGCAGATTTAGCAGAATTGACACAAACCAGAACAGTATTTGCGTTTGATTTAGACAGTTACAAAGTGCTATTAAAAATGCTAGCCAAGCCTAATATTGAGCTGATTAAACTGGAATCAAATTAAGTTGAGTATTCCAGTTCAATAAAGCCTGTTATTCAAAATCAAAATAGCCACTCATTGTTGGCGCGCATTTAAAATTGACCAGGTGGTCATTTTTAAAGTAGCGTCAACAGACTTTACTTCAATAGGTGAAACGGTCATTAATCCAAATACGATGACAAATACACTGACAAAGAGGGTTCTTAGCGTGAGACCTAATTCAGCAGATATACCGACTAAACCTTGCTTTGCAATGACAGCTGTAAAGCCAGCAAAGCTCATCGAAATAAATGCATAAATGATCCAACGCTCCATATAATTTAATTTAGATTGCTATGCAAAGCATCAACTGATTGAGCTATGAAATTTAAGTTTTTATTCTTGGTTAAAATTGTATTTTTGCCCTCGCACATTTTTGACTCTAACTCGTAGGCAATTAGCAAGGTACAAAATAAATCATCATGGCTTATCTTCGCATCTTTAAAAGGCTCAATATCCTCTATCGCGTAATCAAAGTTTTTACCCGTCCACGCAATAACCGGAACATGTGTTTGCTCTTTAGGTGCAAACATATACGGGGCTGCATGAAGGTAAATTCCATGTTCCCCCAACGATTCACCGTGGTCTGATACGTAGAGCATTGCAACTTCATATTGCTCATCATATTTTTTTAGAAACTTGATAACTTCTGACAAGAAGTAGTCTGTATAAAGGATTGCGTTGTCGTAAGCGTTATCCAACTCTTCTTGGGAGCAGTCTCTTAACTCTCCGGTCTGGCAAGCTGGTTTAAAGCGTTCAAATTCTTTTGGATAACGACGATAATACTCAGGACCATGATTGCCCATTTGATGGAGAACAATCATCATGTCTTTGTCTTTATTTTTTGCGATATAGTCGTCTAGACCACTTAGCATGCCAACATCTCTACATTCCCCTTTGCAATTTGGGTTTAGCGTTGGGGTTTTGAAGTCTTCATATTTGATGCGTGTTGCTACCCCTTTGGAGTCCGAGTTATTGTCACGCCATAAAACTGCAATTCCATTTTTTGCAATTACATCGAGTGCATTTTCTTGATCTAATGCTTTCTCTTTGTCGTACTTTGCACGCCCTAATGATGAAAACATACATGGCACGGAAACCCCTGTAGATGTACCACAAGATGAGACATTAGAAAAACTAACTACTTGATGTTTGGATAACTCAGGGTTGGTAAGACGCTTATAGCCATTCAATGAAAATCTATCTGCTCGTGCTGTCTCGCCAACTACCATAATGATTAATTCCTTTTTACTGGTAGCAGGGTCTAAAAGTTTTGCATCTTCAGCCATTTTATTCAGTGGCTGACTATGAACCGATATACTCGATTGTTGAGTAGCATATTTAATAGCAGAGTAAACCGAATAGGTTGGGTTTGAATAAAATCTCACTAATTTATGCTCACGAATAAATGAGGTGTAATCAGCTGTAAATGGAATTACCAGTACAACTATAGCTAATAAGAACAGCAATATTGCGCGTAGTCTAGATTTTAGTTCATCTTTAAAGCTAAGAGGTTGAGGGAGATATTTCAATACAAGCCAAGCGGGAATAATGCCGAAAAATATAGTTCTTATTATTAAAGATGTAGTAACTAGACTTGAAAATTCGCTCCTATTTGTTTGCATGATGTTATCTATCATTACTGTATCGATGATGACACCCAAATGATCCATGTAGTAAGCCGACTGAGATACGATCAATAGGAAAGCAGCAAGTATCCAACGCGTCCATCTACCGTGACTAATGAGTAAGAAAAATATTGCCGTAAGTGATGTAAAAAATAATGCTAAAGAAATGAGAAACGGAAGATTGTGAAATGTCAGTGGATAAATGTTGAGGATGCCATGGAACAAAGAAAAGTTGCCTGAAAACATGATAAAAACAACCACGAGAAGAATTGCGGGGGTTTGTGAGTGGCCGAAGCTTTTAAGTAAAGTAAATTCGGCAAATGGACGTGAAAATTTTGATTGCATAGTTCCTCTATATTATTAGTTATAGTTTATTTTAATCGATTCAGCAACTTATATGCCACCATACAACTTCATGATTCATAGATGTAATTTGTATTCTTTCAAGATAGCACTGCATAATTTGCATTATTTAAGTTTTTTCCAAACCAAAATTTCATGCAAATTTTGCATGGTTACTCTTTATGTACTTTTATAATTCCAAACTTTAAGAAGATACTTGGGAGTAACATCAAGTTAAGAATTGTGGAGGTAATTAATCCGCTGACCACAACAACAGCGAGTGGAAATTCAATTTCATAACCTGATATTGGTCCTTTAATAATAATTGGTAAAAGCGCTAATGAGGCCGCTAATGCTGTCATGAGAATGGGTTCTAAACGTTCTTGCGAACCCCGCTTGATAAGGTCTAGTCCATCTTTAAAACCCTCCTTAAACATTAAATGTCTGTAATGGCTTATTAACAAAATTCCATTTCTGGCTGCAATACCCAATACTGCGATAAAGCCCACGATAGAGCCGAGTGAAAGCGTACCTCCAGAAAGAAATACACCAACAACTCCTCCAACCAAAGCGAATGGAAGAGTCACTAAAAAAATGCTTGTATGTCGATAAGACTTGAAATCAATGAATACGATTAGGGTTATTGCCACCAGCATCAACGCCGAATAACCTATCAACTTTTGGTTGGCAGCTTTTTGCGCAGTAAACTCCCCTAAAAACTGTGGGTAATAACCAGTTGGAAAATTCATCGCGGATACCTTGGTTTCAACTTCTGCTGCTACTGAGCCCAAATCTCGATTTTTGGCATTCGCCACAATATCGATTCTTCTTGAAACTGCCTCGCGTTTAATTTCATTGGGCATGCCAACAATATATACATCTGCAACATCTTTAATTCGGAGTTGTGGCCCAAAAGCTGAGTCAATTGGTAGTTGTTGGATGGCATGTAGGTCTAGCTTGCTTTCATTGCTGCCTATCACTACGACATCCACTTTTTGCTGTGACTCATAAATTTCCCCCACTTTTGTGCCTTTGAGTACAGTGCTTGTTACTTTTCGAATATCGCTAGTATTAATACCGTAACGCTCAGCAGCATCTTGTTTTAAGCGAATTTCAATTTGTGGAATCAATACTTGTGGCTCGACTTTTAAGTCAGCAATACCTTCAACAGATTGCATTGATTGTTTTATTGCCTCTGCTTGTTCGCGAAGCACCGCTAAGTCAGGACCAAATAATCTGACGACAATACTGGAACTAGTCCCTGATAAAACTTCTTTACTACGTTCTTTAAGGTAGGTTTGTACGTCTGTAAAAATACCAGAGTATCCTTGCATCGATTTTTGTATGGCTGAAACTGTTTGCTCATAGTCAACATTAGGGTCAATGCTGACCCATAACTCAGTAAAGTTAGGCCCAACTACCTCATCAGCTGCTTCTGCGCGACCAATATGCGCACCAAAGTTTCTCACGCCTGGAATACTCAATAAATCGTGACTGGCTCGCACACTCATTTTTTTCATTTGTTGAATGGATGCACCTGGGCGTTCAAGAAAGTGCATTAAAAAGTCAGTCTCTTTGAAGGCAGGTAAAAATTCAGATCCTAAAAATAGGGAGCTCGCACCTGAGAAGAGAAAAGCAATTGCGGAATAAACAAATACTTTCTTTGATTTTGATAGTACAGCGTCTAACAATCTGCCATATTGCTTATGTAGCCAACTAACAACAGTTGTTTCTTCCTCAACTCGATTTGGATTAAGAAGGATGTAAGATAAGGCTGGTGTCACCACTAGTGCCACGATTAACGAAGCTAAAATAGCTAATAAGTAAGCTAAAGCAAGTGGTTTAAAGAAAGCGCCAGCTATGCCATCAAGGAACAATACTGGCAAAAAGACCACCATCACGATTAATGTCGCAAATACAACGGCACTTCTAACTTCAAGCGAGGCATTCACAATGACCTGTAATTTAGTCTGTGGTGAATCAAGCAATTGGTTTAATTTTAAGCGTCGTATAATATTTTCCACATCAATGATAGCGTCATCCACTACCTCTCCAAGCGCAATGACCAAACCAGCAATCACCATCGTATTGATGCCAATATTAAATGCATTGAGTATTAAAACTGCGCTAATCAGCGAAAGTGGGATAGCGCATAAGCTGATAAACGCTGCTCGTTTGTTTCTTAAGAAAGCCAACAAAATGAGTGCAACCAATAAAGCACCTAACATCAGTGCATTTTGTAGGTGATCGATAGCCCGTTCAATAAAAGTTGCGGGTCTGAAAATGGTAGAGTCAATCTCCAAATCCCCAAGGGCTGGTTTTAATTCTTCAATCGCGGATTCAACATTTTTTGTGACTTCTATGGTGTTGGCATTTGGGTGTTTTTCTACAATAAGTAACAAACCATCACCATGGTTAATCACTGCATCCCCAATAGGAGGTGGTGAACCAATTTCTATCTTTGCAATATCGCCTAAACGAATGGGCGCATTATTTTTAAAAACGATGACAGTGTTAGCTAGCTCTTCAGGCCTAGTCGTCAAATTTCTATGCCGTATAGCAATACGCTGATTTGGTGAGTCCACAAAGCCACCAGACTCAATACTGGCAGCATTTCCAGTAGCGAGTATGACTTGCTGGAGCGTGACGCCTTTTGCACGTAATTGGTCTGGGTTGATGATGATTTGTACTTGCTTATCTCTTTGACCCCAAACAGCTACATTTGCAACCCCAGATACTGACATCAGACGTGGACGAATGGTCCACATCGTTAATGTACTGATATCAATTTGTGAAAGTTTTTTTGAAGATACACCAACTTTTAAAACTCTTGATAGTGATGAAAGAGGTGGCATCATGACTGGTGGCTTTGCCACAAGTGGCAAACGGCTAGCGGCTAAACTCAGTCGCTCTTGAACGTACTGCCTTGCCTGAAATAAATCTGTACCTTCTTCAAAAAGTAAGACAACGGATGACAACCCTAAAACTGATTTTGAGCGAAGCGTTTTTAGTCGAGGTGTACCATTTAAAGCCTGCTCTAGTGGCATGCTAATCAATTGCTCTGTTTCTTCTGTTGAAAGCCCAAGAGCCTCTGTTTGAATTTCAACTTTTATTGGAGCAAACTCTGGAAAAACGTCTAAGGGGGCTTTTCTGATTGAGTTCAACCCAAGCAAAATCAGAATTAACGCTAATAAAAGTACGACATAACGTCCATTTACTGCAGAGTAAATCAGTTTTTTTAACATATCTTGACCAAATTAAATTAGTGGCTGAAGCCAGTTTCAATGCTGAACAGCTCCAATGCACCATTCACAACAACTTTTGCGCTTTCAGATAGGCCTTCATGAATTAAAGCTTGATTACCAATGACATGATCTAGAAAAACTCTTTTGCGCAGATATAAATTGCTTGACTCCTGAACATAGACCCAAGTATTGCCGTGAATATCGTAAACGATGGATGACCATGGTATTGACAGCGAATTTTTTGTTTTACCAAGTGTTTTGAGCGCGACGGTAACGCGTTGCATGGGTCTGAATGTAGACTTAATGTTAGGAACGGCATAGTACAAATGCGTTGAATTCGTCAACGGATCAGCAGTTGGTG
Organism: uncultured Methylophilaceae bacterium; assembly: GCA_964484985.1. Taxonomy (GTDB): domain Bacteria; phylum Pseudomonadota; class Gammaproteobacteria; order Burkholderiales; family Methylophilaceae; genus CAZAHP01. Next base: position 7,072 of record CAZAHP010000056.1, on the reverse strand, counting down.
GTGCACTAACAGGCTTTGCAACAACGCTTGTTTTACTAATAGATGTTGGTTCTATGACTGCATCAGCTAGCGGATCAATAAGGTCAATGTCACCTGATGGAATCGACACTCGTATCCAAAGAGAATCAACCGCTGAAACCTCTATTACAGGGGTTCCTGCCGAGACAACTTGGTTGTTACTTGCAAAGAGATTACTGACTATTCCTGATTGAGGGGATTTGATTTCAACGGCCTGCACGATACCTAATTTGACGACTTGTTGAAGTGCATTCTTTTTAACTTCAGCAGCCTCTAAATTTCTGAGTGCAATTTCATACGCTGCATTTGCATCATCTACGCTACGTTGACTTCCCACTAAGTCTTGTAACAACTTTCTTGCTCGATTCAGTGTAATTTCAGTTGCTTCAGCTTGCGACTTTGCCACGCTGACCATGCTTTCAGCATCTGATAAGGCATTCACCAAATTGGCTCGCGCATCAGCAGTGATCATTGGCTGTATACGATAGAGTATTTGTCCTGCTTTTATGGGTGAGCCAGCACTTATTAAACTCTTATTGTCTGAAATCAACTTCCCAGTGACGGGTGCTGAGATTGTGACTAGTCCGCCTGTAGGGACCAAAATATCCGCCCCATAAGATTTACGTTCAGCCGTTGTTTGAGGTTTAATAATTGTTGTATGAATACCTAGTTTCTGAATAGATTCGTCATTCAGCAAAACGGTATTCAGCTCACTTTCATGTACTACTTTTTGTAAAGACAGGTTCTTGTCTGGAACAACAGTTGGACTAGCCTTAAACTTGATACCGATGAAAAGAATACTAAGCAAAACGATGCTTAAGATTAACCAGATTTTTTTTGGGGTTATGATCAGTTGCTTGTGACTTTGCAAGTTCAACTCCTTTTCTTTCATGTTCATTTCTGAGTCCCTACCTGTGCACTTTGGTTACGCATTAACTCGGCTTGTCTAGTAACCAGTAAGGCTTTCAGCTGTACAGATCTCATTTGAGCATCTACATATTGACGATTAGCCTCAAGTGTTTGAAGGTATGAAATATCCCCTTTTTGATAGGCAAAATCTGTTAGTTTTATCGCTTCCTGCATCGATGGCATCAGAGTGTCTTGAAGGACACGCCAGTCATGGCACGTTTGCTGATATTGGGTATGCGCAGTCTTTATTTCTAAAATGGCTTGCTGCTTCAATGCCTCAAGATTCAACTCAGCTTTCTCTAATTCAGCTTCCGATCTGCCAATTGCACCTTCGTTTTGATTGGCAATTGGAATCACAGAACGAATAGCAGGACCAAGTGTGTGGCCATTGCGCAGGCCGCTTGTTGCATCCGCTGTGGCTGTAAACTTCAGCCAACCCATTTTGGATAGTTTGATTTTCTCTTTTGACGCGTTAACCGAATATTCTGCAGACAATAAATCTGGTCGCTGGGCTAGCGCAGAAGTTAATAAGTTATCAACATCATTGATGCTGCATGCAGGGATAAGACTGGGCGATGTTGAAATATGGTTATATTTCTGATTCATTCCCAAAAGATAGAGCAGCGCATGCATTTTCACATCCAAATCATATTGGGTAAGATCCCAGTCACGCTTTGCAACTGCTGCATCATTTTGGGCCAGCAAAATATCTTTGCCGTTCAAATCACCGGCTTCAAGCCTCTTGAGAGATAGTTCGTATATGCGATATCGAAGTTGATGCGATGTTTCTGCAACCTGGCGCTGTTCTTGCGCTAGAATGACTTGGGCATATGCAACTCTAACGTCCTTAATCAGATTAATCCCAGCCTGAGCTAAGCGAAATGCAGTGGCATCTGCTTCACTTTTCATCGTACGCAGTTTAATAGGCCTTAACCACAGTGCTTCTATAGGTAAATCAATTGCGTATCGATAAGGTTTGTTAGCAACGCCAAAGGCAAAGAGTAAATCTGGATTTGGCAGTAAGCCTGCATTGATTAAATCAGCTTTTGCTATGTTGAGATCTGTTAATAATGCTTTGAATCCAGCGTTATGATTTAATGCAATAAGCACGGCTTCCGTTTCTGTCAGTGCTTTATTATTTTGTAGCTTTACTTCAATTCTGTTCAGTTCATCTAAGTTTGTACCAGAAAGCTTTTGATCATAGTTAAGCACTTTTTGAATGACCTCAGATTTACCCATTGTGTCAGGTATCGATTGGCAACCACTCATGAACAGTGACATGCTGACCAAAAGGATAGCGATATTGCTTTTATCAAACAGAGTAAGTGGCATTAATCAGAGTAAATAAATTTAAATTACGTGTACTCTAATGAAGTTAACTTAACGGAAACTTAATAAATGAATATCATTCTTTAAGTTTCGATTAAGTTTTACTGTGCAATATGTTGCAATGTGATTTAAGCCATTACAGAAGTCACAGTGACACTATTAGGAATAGATTGTGCGAATACTATTAATTGAAGATGATGAGATGATTGGTCAAAGTTTACAAAAGACGTTGAAAAGTCATGCTGTCAATTGGGTTACAGACACTTTCGCTGCTGAACAAACCATCGCTTTAGAAGCGTATGACTTAATTCTATTGGACCTTGGGCTTCCTAAACGATCTGGCCTTGAATACTTGGTACATATGCGTGAAAAAGGCATCACCATACCTGTTTTGATTATCACAGCGCGAGATAGTGTTGAGGATCGTGTAAATGGACTGGATTGTGGAGCAGATGATTATCTTTTAAAACCTTTTGCAGTTGAAGAGTTAGAGGCTCGAATTCGTGCGCTTACAAGGCGCAAACAAGATCGAGCACATCCCATTATTTCTTACGGTGACGCAAGTTTAAACCCCGCTACCCATACATTAAGCTACCGAGGCACCTCAGAAAGAATCTCTCCTAAAGCATTTAACATCATGCAAATACTGATTGAAAACCCTGGAGTTATCTTCTCCAGAAGTCAATTAGAAGAAAAAATATATGGCTGGGATGAGGAAGTTGAAAGTAATGCATTAGAAGTGCATATTCATAATATTAGACGTAAATTTGGGGCAGAGATTATCGTCAACGTCAGGGGTGTTGGTTATACATTTCCAAAATTGAAATTAACTAAATGAATAATTCAATCAAACGATTTTTATTGATTTATATTACGCTTGCAATTTTGGGTGTCTATATATTAATTAGTTTTGCGTCATACTGGGTCAGTAAAGAAGAGTTAGATGAACTTTACGATGCAAATTTAGAGCAAGTCGCGAAGGTAGTAGCTGCACAACATTTAGCTATTCACGATCTAACGCTCATTTATAACAATAATCAATCAGAGAATAGCGTTAAATTACAAGGCGAGGAAGAGTTTTACATACGTGTCCTTGCGAAAAATAATCAAGTTTTATATGTCTCACATCCACTTGAGGATGTCCCCTTAATAATGAGCCTTGGACTTTCTACACAGAAATCCAAAAGTAAACAATGGCGCGTTTTTACTATAAAGGCAAAAGAAGACACGATTCAAGTAGCGCAGTCGCTAAAATCAAGAAAACTCGTCATCAAAGAGACGGCTTACAGCCTTCTTGCTTCACAGTTCTTGTTTATTCCAATTCTTGTACTGCTGATATTTTTAGCTATCAGGAAGGCACTTTTACCACTAACAGCGTTAACAAGTGAAATAGAAAGCAGAGAAAACACGAATTTAAATCCATTTGCTCTAGTTCATCTTCCTGCAGAGATTAAACCGCTGGTGGTCTCCCTCAATCTATTTATGAATAAATTATCTACTATGGTGAGCGTTTTAAAACGATTTACCGCTGATGCTGCACATGAATTGCGCACGCCGATTACCGCGCTTAATTTACAACTCACCATTATTGAGCAAGCAAATTCAGCAGATGAGCGCGCCTTGGCAATTCAAAATATGAAAGCAGGCATAAAGAGGTCTGAACAATTGGTCAGCCAGTTACTGACACTCGCTAGAATTGAACCAAACAGCCAAAAAAGATTGACTGAACAGATTAAGCTGAACGACTTAATTAAACAAAATATTGAGGATTTACTGCCACTTGCGCAAGCTAAACGCATCAGTTTAGGACTTGATGCTATGGATCAGTTTGAAGTACTAGGTGTAAAGCATGAAATTAACATACTCATAAAAAATATTCTTGATAATGCAGTTCGATATACACCTATCGGTGGACACGTAAATATATTCTTATCAAAAGATGAATCATCTATTTGTTTAGAAGTAAGAGATACAGGGCCAGGTGTTTCAAATCAAGATTTCGAACGTATTTTTGAAAGGTTTTACAGGGGCGAAAACAAAGATAAAATTGGGTCGGGTCTGGGGCTATCAATTGTTAAAGAAATTGCCATTCAGCACCAAGCAGAAATTGAAGTATTGAATATTAATCCAGGCTTTTCTTTTAAAGTTAAATTTAAACATCAGATGAGTATATAAATGTCTGCTTTGTCCCAATATTACGAGTTCTATTAATGGATATCGTCTAATCATTATTGATGGCTACTTTCAAATAATATTGAGTGGCTCTTTTCACGGGAATAGTCATTACGTCTATAATTAAACAATGTGTAGCAATTTTCAGCCTATCAAAAGACATCATGCCAATTGGGTAAAAGAGCACTTTGCTTGTGATTTACCGCAAGAAGAATGGCGACCAGAGACCTACCCTACCTACCCAGCCCCTTTTATTTATCTAGATAACGGTAAGCCTAAATGTGAGCTTGCGCAATTCGGCTTAGTGCCACATTGGGCAACTGATAAAAAGAAGTTTGGCTTAAAGACTTACAATGCACGCAGTGAAACGGTCGCAGAGAAACCAAGTTATAGAACTGCTTGGAAAGAAAGATGCTTTGGCCTCGCAATCATGGAAAGCTTTTATGAGCCTAATTGGGAAACGGGTAAAGCCATACGTTGGCGTATTAAAAGAGCTGATAGTGAGCCTGTAGCGGTAGCTTCTATATGGGAGCGTTTTATCGATAAAGAAACAGGTGAGATTATATTTTCATTTTCGATGCTGACGATTAACGCTGATGGGCATGAAGTGATGAAGCATTTCCATAAACCCGAAGATGAAAAACGCTCTATCGTTGTATTGAATGAGTCTAGCTATTTATCTTGGTTGAGTGCTAATTACAATGAGGCTCGCAATTTACTGAGTCTTGCGCCAAATGGTTTTTTAAATTGTGAAGCTGCACCAAGATAGTTACTAAATTGACTGTACTCGCTCAATAACTATTAGAAATGAACATCGGTCAACAACTAACGCAGCGCAGTAAGCTTATATAATTTATAAGCTTACTTAATATCTTCGCGATAGTATAAGATTGCTGAACATATATAATCTGTTGTATTGTGCAAGATATCTTAGGTGACTTTATAAAAAATCAACAATAAAAAGCCATCATTAAAACTTAGGGAGTAGTCTATGTTCTTTAGGTT
>CAZAHP010000056.1:0-1539 GCA_964484985.1 uncultured Methylophilaceae bacterium | reverse complement strand
TCCAATTTTGGAGCCACACTCGATACAAATCGTAAGTGACATTAACTCTGTTACTCTACAAAACCTCAAAAAATTAATGTATTCCAATAACACTCCATTTTCTACCTCGTCGGTAATTTGTAAGTTGGTCTCAAACTGCAGTTGCTCATAAATGTTTCGAGAGACCGAGCAGATTTCAATAGGCAAATCTTCTCCAAAGCCAACGATTCTAATAATCAAACTTTTCCAGCCAACAGGAAAGTTAATCTCATGAGACGATGCTAATTTTATAGTTTTGCCATTCAAAGTTTCTGTTAGGAATTTTAGGGCATCAAATTCTTCACTCATTACCACTCCTTTCATTATAAAAATCCGATACTCTTTTTTTTAGTTACGGGCGGGAGTGCCATGTCCTCAACAATCAAGTGCTTTCGGTTTTGGCTTACAGCGTTATAAATACTGGATTCCAACATGATTCGAACTTCTCTCGGGCTTTGATACCGTAAAAACTCTACTACTTTTGTGCTTAATCGGGAGGCTAAAAGAGCGCTCAGTTCATGCTGAAAAAGAATTTCACGATAGATTGATTGAATGATGGGACCCATAGCATTTGGATTTGGATAGCGGACTTCTAAACATCTAAATCGAGATAATAATGGTGTGCTTACCATATCAATATCATTGGCTGTGGCAATCCAATTGACGCAACTCACATTCAGCTGAATATCAAGTGCTTCGTCTTTAAATTGCTTTGCAGTATGCGCTTCTAATAATGACAATAAACAATGGCTGGGGCTGTACTTACCATCATTAATCTTATCAATTTCGTCCAACACAAAGATGGGATTGGCCACCTTGGATTTGGCCATTTGCTGAATGATGCGTCCTGGCTCACCTTCTGACCACTGCAAGCTTGCCCCTACAAAAACAAAGGAAGCCGACGCAGTAGATAAATCATAGCATTCAAAATCAAGACGCAAAGCATCGGCTAAAGCTTTCGCAAAAAACGTTTTGCCTAGGCCTGGTGGTCCATACAGTAGGATAGGAGCCATTTTGAAGTAGAGCCCTAATTTTTGGCGGCTCATCACAATGCGACTTACATAGTCGATAACTTCTGAGAATTGTGGGAAAGTAGTCTTCAGATTTCTAAAGTCTTGATTGACTCGTGCAATATGCAGTTTTCGATTTGAGTCCCATAAGGCTTTTAGGACGGGACCAATGCGTGCCTTAACATCATCAGAGCGATTTTTATTCTTTTCTACGATGGTTCGAACAATGTTTGGGTCAACAATTTGAATTGTATTTTTTTTAGACATAACAGCTCCATGGCTGCCATATCTAAGACAGCCCGATTAATTAAAGGGAGGAATAACCTTTGAAGCCGAGGAGAATATGCGACCCGTAACACCGATACGCTTTAAATAAAGCGCCGGGTGTTTTGGAAGATGTTTTGGTTGGTAGTTCATAGGAGAAATCATAAAGAAGAACAAGCGATATGTCAATAAATATCAACAAATTCAATGCATTATGAATATATGATATTAAATAGTCATTTTTATA
>CAZAHP010000055.1:7203-15953 GCA_964484985.1 uncultured Methylophilaceae bacterium | reverse complement strand
CCATGATGGAGTTCTACGCGGCTTATACCGATTACCAATGGTTGATGGATTACACTGAAGCAACGATACGCGCGGCGGCTATTGCTGCGCGCGGCACAGCGGTGCTCACTTATGATGGAAAAGAAGTAGACTTAAGTAAACCGTTTGAGCGTTTAACTATTGTAGGTGCGATTCAAAAATATGCGCCGCAATACACACTAGAGCAACTGAATGATGCTGCATTTTTACGTGCAGAAATCATGAAGCATGGCGTTAAACCTTTTGACCACGCAGGTTTAGGCGCTTTGCAATTAGCTTTGTTTGAAGAAACGGCTGAAAGCCAACTATGGCAACCCACTTATATTATTGATTACCCAGTAGAGGTTTCGCCGCTTGCACGTGCCTCTGACAAAAACCCAGAAATTACCGAGCGTTTTGAACTGTTTATTACAGGGCGTGAAATGGCCAACGGCTTTAGTGAGTTGAATGATGCAGAAGACCAAGCTTCACGTTTCCATGCGCAAATGAAAGCCAAAGAGGCGGGCGATGCTGAAGCTATGTATTACGACGCAGACTTTATCCGTGCGCTTGAATATGGTATGCCTCCTACAGGTGGTTGTGGCATAGGTATTGATAGGCTTGTCATGTTAATTACCGATAGCCCAAGCATACGTGATGTGATTTTATTCCCGCATATGCGCCCAGAGGCTTAATGTACAAAAATTAAAGCTGTCGCTAGTTTGAGACGCTTTATTTTAAATAAAATCAAGTAGATAGTATTTAAGGCGCTAATGTGTCGTGATTAAGCGACACATTAGCGCCTTTTTTTGTTATGTGTGTTTTTGTTCTGAATTTAAGCAATTGAACTTAATAGATAATTTTTGATTGGCATATGCATTGCTAATAGTAGTACTCAAATTCTGTGTTTATTATCACGAGGGTACTATGCTTACTAAAAATGGATTGTTTAATCGAAAAGTCGACAATGAAGCGTCAGAAAATCATCAGGCTTCTGTGCACGAATTGATGTCACCGCAAGCGCAAAGTGCAAGTGCTAAAAACGAACAGCTAGCTTATATCACCCCAGGGCACGTTGCAGCGATTAGATCAGCTGTGACGGTAAGCGCAAATCGCACAAATGCGCGCATGCGACAACAAAAGTCAGAATATACGACACAAACTAGAGCCGATCTTTCTAAGGTGCTGCTGATAGGTTCAGACGTTGAAATTTATTGTGCAGAGATTGCAGGTTGTGAGAGCTTAATGGTCGAAGGCTCGATAGAAACCACGCTTGATAGTCATGCCTTACTAGTTACCGAAAGTGGCTATTTTGCAGGCAAAGCAGAGGTGGAAAATGCCGAAATACGTGGTAACTTTCATGGTGAGCTGTATGTAAGTAACCTCTTGGTTATTCATGCAAATGCAACGGTGATCGGCAAGATTCGTTATGGACATTTAAGCATAGAAGAAGGCGGTAAGCTTGCTGGTGATGTAGCAATGGCAAGTGATTCTGTTCCAGAGCAAAAATCTAGCGTGGCACAAATACGACCACATTTAAAAGTAAAAGAGTCTGCCGCTATATGATTCTATTTGTACAGCCTGCACGCCGAATGAAATGCTTTAGTCCTGTGATTAGTTTTTTGTCATATAAAATCCATATTATTTAGTTGGTATAACTCTTCTAAGAAGCGCACAAATACAGTTTGTGCGCTTTTTTTATGTAAAAAAGTGAGGTGTTGTTTTTTAACAACCAAGTGTCTTTTATAGTCCACTTTATAGTTCTTTGTCATCTAATTGTCACATTGGTTACGCAAAATTGCTCCCGGGTTGATATTAGAGCGGTCATCAGTGATTTACCCAAATTGATCGCTTTAAATTAAACAGTAAATTTTACCAACTGGGAGTTTTTATGAAATCTATTAAATTGCGCGGTATCAATGCTGCTGTAGCGGCAGCACTGCTAATAGGCATGGGCACGACGGCTTATGCAGATACCAGCACAGACATTGTAAATGCGTTAGTAGCAAAAGGGGTGCTGACAGAAGAAGAAGGCGCTTTGATAACAAAGGGTCGCGAAGGCGAAGCAGAAGCACAAAAGAAAAAAGAAAAAGGTTATGCGACAGGTAAGGTGAATGTTCGTGGCTACGTGCAAGTAAGAAATACAACGATGTTAGGTGGTGATGATGGCGTTAATTTGTACTCAGATCGTTCAGTTGGTGATGATGAATCATTTGGTGGAGATAAAAACTTCTTAATTCGTCGTGCACGTATCATTTTTTCAGGTGATGTTGGTGACCGTTTGAGTTATTACATTCAACCTGACTTTGCAAGCAGTCCGTCAGGCGCCTCTTCTAATGGCTTTAATTTTGCACAATTGCGTGATGCCTACGGTGATGTATACATCACCAAAAATAAAGTGCATCGTTTACGTGTAGGTCAATCTAAAGTGCCTTATGGTTTTGAGAACCTTCAATCATCTCAAAATCGCTTGGCTTTAGATCGTAATGATGCATTCAACAGTGCTGTAAAAGACGAGCGCGATTTAGGTGCTTTCTATTACTATACTCCTGAAGATACTCAGAAGTTATTTAAAGAAATTCAAGACAGCGGCTTAAAACACTCAGGCAATTACGGTATGTTCGGCTTTGGTGTTTATAACGGACAAGGTGCCAATGCGCGTGAAACTAATGATAACTATCATGTGGTTGCGCGTGCAACATATCCTTGGAAAACTGAGACAGGTCAGATTTTTGAAGTGGGTATCCAAGGCTATCACGGTCAATATGTAGTCACACCTGAGTCATACCGTACTCAGCTAGATCGCAATGGTGTGCTTGCCTTAAATAAAACACAAACAGCGGTTAATGCCTCAGCTAATGGTTTGACTCCAGCTCTCCCTGTTGGATGTGGTACTGTAGTGACCGCTGCGCAGAATGCAGCTGGCGTGCGTTCTACTTGTACACCTAGAATCGCCGATAAAGATAGAAATGGTATTCAAGACGAGCGTGTTGGTATTAGCTTTATGATGTATCCGCAACCTTTTGGTTTGCAAGCAGAATGGAACTGGGGTAAAACGCCTGGCTTGGATATAGAAAAGAACGTGATTGAAGAGCAAACACTCAATGGCGGTTATGTGCAAGCCATGTATAAAATTGATAACTTCAATGTTTTTGATACAAATGGTACTTTAATTCCGTTCGTAAGATGGCAATATTATGATGGCTACAACAAAGCAGAATCAAACGCAGCTAAAAACAATGTGAATGATTGGGAGCTTGGTACTGAATGGCAAATTGCACCTGAAGTTGAATTGGTTGCGTACTATCACCATATGAAGCGTACTAACATAGTTAGAGGCGCTTCAAATGTAACGCTAACTAAAGAAGATTATGCTTCGTTTGATGCAAGTGCACTACGCGTTCAACTGCAATATAACTTCTAAACCTAGCTAAGACAGTCATAATTGGTCTGTCAACTTTAGAAGCTAATCAAGTAAAATCACCGTATTGGAAATAATACGGTGATTTTTTTATGCGCTCAATCTTTACTACACTCTATTTAACACTCAGCTTGGCGCTATTAGCCAGTCATGTGGCTAAAGCCGATACCATAGAAGATGGCCGTTATTGGCTCAATATCAATGCCGTTGGTGCGCTACCAATAGAAGGTTGGCGCTGGTATGTAGAGCTACAACCACGCTGGCGCAATGAGGGAGATGATTTTGACCAATTGCTGGTGCGCCCTGCTGTGTATTATGCACTAACTCCGAAAACTAGCTTGTGGTTTGGTTATGCCCATGTCAACTCGCACCCCGCTGGGAGAGCTTCTTTTGAAGAAAACCGTGTATGGCAACAGGTATTACATCAGTTTGATGATATTGGTGATTTGAAAATTCAAAGTCGCACCCGCTTAGAGCAGCGTTTTCTTGAAAACTCAGATGATACTGGTCATAAGTTGCGACAACTCATTAGGCTCACTTACCCATCACCTTTCAGTGAGCGCTTATTGTTAGTGGCATACGATGAATATTTTATTAACTTAAATGATACCGATTATGGCGCTAGGCGCGGATTTGACCAAAACCGCGCCTTTGTTGGCGTGAACTGGGCGTTTGATGCAAGGCATAGGCTAGAGTTTGGCTATCTCAATCAGTATGTGAATGGCATAAAAACTGATGCTGAAAACCATGTGCTTTCTACAACGCTGAGTATCAATTTTTAAGTGGTCTTATCTAAAAATACTTTCACGTTCTTGGTTTGTAAATATACCGTTTCACCTTCAATGAGCTTTAAGCTGTCGTGCTTGTCGCGGGTGATTTCTGCCTCAATAAAAGATTTATTTTCTGATAGGCGTTCTAGTTCTACATGCACGGTAGAGCCTATGGTGTGAACATAGCTCACCTTAGCTTGAATAGCATTGGTTGATAACTCTCGACTAATTTCTATGTCATGTGGTCTGACATAGCTCAGTGATGGCGCATCTGTAACATTGCTGAAGGCTTCTGTATGAATGCTTGCGCCGTCTATATTAATGTTGCCATCTTGAATTCGACTTTTAAACTCATTGACGTTACCTAAAAACTGATACACAAATGGTGAGGCAGGCTGGTCGTATACCTCTTGCGGAGAGCCAATTTGCTCAACCTTGCCATGATTCATCACCACAATCCTGTCAGCTACCTCTAAAGCTTCTTCTTGGTCGTGTGTTACAAATACACTGGTCACATGCAGTTCATCATGTAAGCGTCTTAGCCAGCGGCGTAAATCTTTGCGGACTTTTGCATCTAATGCGCCAAAGGGTTCATCTAAGAGTAAAACCTTTGGTTCTACTGCAAGCGCTCTTGCCAAGGCAATACGCTGACGCTGGCCTCCTGAAAGCTGTGGTGGGTAACGATCGGCAAGCCAATCTAACTGCACTAACTCAAACAGTTCATGCACACGACGTTTGATTTCTTCATTACTAGGGCGAGTTTCTTTAGGTCTAACGCGTAATCCAAAGGCTACATTTTCAAACACGGTCATATGTCTAAATAAAGCATAATGTTGAAATACAAAACCCACTTGGCGTTCTCTCACATCCTTATGCGTTGTATCGTTACCATGAAACGCAATATTGCCAATGTCTGGGTTTTCTAAACCAGCAATAATGCGTAGCAACGTGGTTTTACCGCAACCTGAGGGGCCGAGCAAAGCAACCAACTCACCAGAGGGGACGGTTAAATTGATGTTATCCAATGCGTGAAAGTTGCCAAAAGATTTGCTGATGTTTTTAATTTCTATACTCATATGAAAGGCTCCAATTCTATTTAAGCTGTTGCTTCTGTTTCAGTCTCTTCAGCATTCTTTTCAGCTTGCCACTCCACATAGGTCTTTAGGGCAAGTGTGACTAGTGCTAAAAGTGCAAGTACTGAAGCAACTGCAAATGCAGCTGCGTATTGATATTCGTTATACAAAATTTCAACGTGTAATGGCATGGTGTTGGTCATGCCGCGAATATGACCAGACACCACGGAGACGGCACCAAACTCGCCCATAGCACGTGCGTTAGTCAAAATAAGGCCATATAAAAGCCCCCATTTGATATTGGGTAAGGTGACACGCCACAGAATTTGCCAACCTGATGCGCCTAGCACCAGCGCCGCTTCTTCTTCATCTTTACCCTGTGCTTGCATCAGTGGGATAAGTTCTCTTGCAACAAATGGAAACGTGACAAAAACCGTGGCAAGTACAATGCCTGGAATCGCAAAAATAACTTTAATATCATGGTCAGTTAACCACTCACCAAACCAACCTTGTAAACCGAAAATGAGCACATAAATAAGACCAGCAACAACTGGAGAAACCGCAAAAGGTAGGTCAATCAAGGTAATGAGTATGCTTTTGCCTTTAAACTCAAACTTAGCAATTGCCCAAGCAGCAGCCACCCCAAATACAAGGTTAAGAGGCAGGGCAATGGCGGCTGCAATGAAGGTTAATTGAATTGCTGAAATGGCATCTGGGTCAGAAAGCGCTGAAAAATAGGTATCTACACCCTTACGCAAAGCCTCAGTAAAAACAGCCGCCAATGGCACAAATAAAAATAAAGTTAAAAATGCCAGAGCTAAAGCAATCAATGCCCATCTAATGAGGGTAGGCTCTGCCGTAGCACGTTTTAAAGTCACTTTTGTGTGATAGCGAGTATGTTGTGATGCGCTCTCGGTACTCATGGATATTTAACCTTATCTAGCTTCTGCATTGCGGCGGTTACTCCACCATTGCAATCCGTTAATGGCGAGTAATAATAAAAATGAAATCATCAACATCACTACAGCTACTGCCGTGGCACCTGTGTAGTCATATTGCTCAAGCTTGGTAATAATGATGAGTGGGGTGATTTCAGAGACCATAGGCATGTTGCCCGCAATAAATATCACCGAGCCATATTCACCTATGGCGCGCGCAAATGCTAAGGCAAACCCTGTGAGTAGCGCAGGAAATACAGCAGGTAAGATGATTTTATAGAAAGTTTGCCAACGGTTTGCCCCTAAGCTTGCGGCGGCTTCTTCTGTTTCAGCTTCTAAATCTTGCAAAACGGGTTGTACTGTACGCACGACGAATGGTAAACCAATAAAAGTGAGTGCAACAACAACGCCAATCGGAGTAAACGCAACTTGAATGCCTAATGGCTCGAGTTGGCTACCTATCCAACCATTTTTTGCGTAGACGGCAGTAAGCGCAATCCCAGCAACTGCAGTGGGTAATGCAAATGGCAAGTCTACTAAGGCATCTATAAATTTTTTACCATAGAAATCATATCGCACTAAAACCCAAGCAGTGAGTAAACCAAATACGGCATTAATGCACGCCCCAATAAATGATGCGCCAAATGTGAGGCGATAAGAGGCCATTACGCGTGGCGCGGTAACCACTTCATAAAACTCTGTAAACCCTAGCTCAGTAGTCTTAATAAAGGCTGCTGCTAGCGGAATAAGCACAATTAAGCTTAAATAAAGCAGGGTGTAACCAAGCGATAGGTTAAATCCTGGGAGTACGTTTTTACTTTTTGCCATAACAGTTCAAATCCATAAGAGGCTTGAACTATAGCAATAATTTATATAATAACTAAATGGTAATTTGTTATTTGTATATTCGATTTTGTTATAAATTGTATGGATAAAAGTAATGGATGACTATCGGCCAAAAGGGGCTTGTATTGCTTTAGTAAATGTCCATTATCAAACAGCTTGGATTACTGGACTTCCTTAAAAAAGTAGACGCTTCAAATTAACTTAAGATGTCTAAGCAAAAGAATGATGGCTCTTTGCTATTCATCATCACTCAACTTACTTAAGCTATCTGCCTTTTTACAACATCAGAAGCCTGTAAATTTTTAGCTGATGCAGGTTTACCCAGCCAATAACCTTGTAGCAGAGTAGTGCCTGCTTGAATGGCAATGTCTAGCTGTGTTTGTGTTTCTATGCCGGTGACTATGGGTTTTGCGTTCAGATTTTTAATAATATCGATTAAGCCAAAAAACGTCTTTTGAATTCTGTCGTCGCTTTCTAGGCTTTGCACAATTTGTTTATCAAACTTAACGTAGTCGGGCTTAAACTTCCATAAACGGCTGAGTATGGAGTGTTCATTGCCAAAGTTGTCTATAGCGATTTTGTAGCCACGGTCGTGGTAGTTGTCAATCGCGTCAGAAAGCTTACGTTCATAGCCAAGCAAGCTTTCTTTGGGGTCTACGGTGCTGAAGTCGCGTATTTCAATTACCACTCTATCGGTGGGCACTGAGTGGGCGTGAAGTATGCGTTCAAATACTTTGCCGTGCTCGGTCACGCTAATGAGTAGGCTTGGGTGCACGTTTAAAAATAGCAGGCCGCTTTCTTGAAATATTTGCTTGTAATTGAGCAAGTGCAAAGTGCGGCTTACACGGTCTAGCTTGACCACTTTGCCAGAAGCCTCGGCGTAAGAAAAGGCAAAGTCGGGTGTGGCCTCTTGGATATTGCCTAGGCTGGGTCTAAGTAAGGCTTCGTAGCCGTGTAAATCACCAGTTTGTGTATCATAAATCGGTTGAAATGCAGATTGTAGATGGATGCCCACAAACTGGCTGGTGTATTCATGGGCGGCATTTTCTTCTAGGCGAAATTCGTCTAGGTTAAGTTGTAGTGACTCGTTTAACTGAGTTTTTAGTAGCGCTAAGCTTATGTTTGTTTGCTGTGTCATGATGAGTCCTTATTTAGCGTAGATTTGGTCAAATACACCACCATCAGAAAAATGTGTTTTTT
The DNA here is from genome assembly GCA_964484985.1 of uncultured Methylophilaceae bacterium. Lineage (GTDB taxonomy): Bacteria > Pseudomonadota > Gammaproteobacteria > Burkholderiales > Methylophilaceae > CAZAHP01. The sequence goes on along the minus strand of CAZAHP010000055.1, from coordinate 7,708 downwards.
GTGCTTTTTGCCAACCACCAAATACATCATCAATTTTAATGAGGTTCACTTTTGGAAAGTTCTTTTCATATTTGGCAGCGACCTTTTCTAGCGTAGGGCGATAGTAGTTTTTAGCTGCAATTTCTTGCCCTTCTTCAGTGTATAAATATTCTAAGTAGGCTTGTGCAACTGCGCGTGTACCACGTTTATCTACTACTTTGTCTACAAGGGTGACTGGTGGCTCTGCCAAGATTGAAAGTGAAGGAATCACAATTTCAAATTTGTCTGGGCCAAGCTCTTTCAATGCTAAGAACGCTTCGTTCTCCCATGAAATCAAGACATCACCAATGCCACGTTCAACAAATGTAGTGGTTGAGCCACGAGCGCCGCTGTCTAACACAGGTACGTTTTTATAAATTTTGCCTACAAACTCTTTAGCTTTGGCTTCGTCATTATTGTTATGCTTTAAGGCATAACCGTAAGCTGCAAGATAATTCCAGCGTGCGCCACCAGATGTTTTTGGGTT
>CAZAHP010000055.1:0-7103 GCA_964484985.1 uncultured Methylophilaceae bacterium | reverse complement strand
GCGTTATATTCTACATATAGCTCACGTGTAGGGTCGTAAGATACGTTGAGTAGTGTGACTTCAGCTGCCAATGTTGACACAGGTAAAGTGATTGCAATAAGTATTGCGGAAACGTTTAGTAGTTTATTTAATTTCATTTTTTGTCCTATTTTCAAAGTGTTAAGCAAAGCAAGCCCTTAAGGTCTTAAAAAAGACCTTTAAACTAAGTTTGAGTGAAAAGTGGGTTAAGAGAAGATTTAAAACCCTAACAAAGTGACTTCAGTGTAAAAGAAGTTTGAAGTATCTCTGCGGTTAGGTTCGTTGTTGTTTGAAGCAATATTGACAGCACCTTCGATAAAATCACCGGCCCAAAAGTGTGCATACCCTAAGTTCACGGCAATTTGCGGATTCACAGGAAAACGCACACGCACGTCAAACTCTTTACCTAAATCAGTGCCACTTCTGCCAGTACGGTCACGCAGATTTGCTCCTGCATTCCAGCGGTCTGTAGCACTATCTAATTTGTACCAACTAAAGCCAGTGTCTACTTTTACGTTATCCAAAAATGAGAGTTGTGGGTCAAATTCCACACGAACCTTCGGAGTGCGGATATTTTCCATTTGAATGTAGTCGTCGTTAGACCAAGGCCTTGCAAAACCAAATAAACGCTCAAAACGTTGATTATCTGTTCTATCGGTGCCTGTTGTGGGCACGCTGTCACCTGTTGCTACACCATAAAAAGCGCTAAATCGTGGCTTCCATGGGTGCTTGAAGCTATAGCCAATTTCTGCGTTATAGGCATGGGCATCGTGATCAACCTCAATCTTCCCAAGCCGATTGCTTAAAAAGCGTTCTTGCTCGCCCCATTGTTTTACATAGCTAGCATCGTAATCAAAGCCAGTATTGCCAATAGTACTGTAGGCGCGCAAACCCGCAGTATGAATATCACGGTCGATTTGAGCCTGCCTTAGCGCAGTACCTGTAAGTTGCTGTCCGCCAGTGTTGTATTTCACCTTATCGCCATCTTGTTTTAAGTGAAGATAATAGGGTTCGAGCGTCACATACTCAGACCAACGACGCCAATTGAAGATTGCGCCATAAAAGTCTTGTGAGTGGTCTACCTCGTCAATTCTAGTTGTAAAGCGCTGCACAGGCTTTACAGCGAGAAGTTCTAAATCCCAATCGTTTTTCTTATCGCCTATTTGAGCTCTAACACCCTGAAACGTGTTGGTCGTGTTTCGCCATTCGTTTCTAGCAATTAAACGTCTATCTATCGATTCCCATGCATGCCGACCCGCACGTACCCAAATCGGGTGTTCATGACCTAAATCATCTTTGCCAAGAAATGTTTGTTGGAAATTTAATTCTAAATATCCTTGTAAAATATCATGTTGATTTACATCGCGCGTATCAAACTCACGGGTGTAATCACCGTTATTTCGACGCGAGTCTTGTAACTCGATGGCAAAACGCAAAGGGTCAAGAATCTTTTTTACGCCAATATAGGCGCGTGTTCTTAGCAAAATAGGGTCGTCGATATTGTCATCGTTGCGGCGAAAGTCGTTATCGCGATGCTCATAGCGCGCACGATACTCAAGACCTAAATCTAGCCAATCGTTGTTTTCAAACGCATCAAAGTCTTTAAGCCAAGTTTTATTTGCCTGTTTCACATAGCGTGGTGGGTCTGTTTCTTTTTGTGTGCCGTAGCTTTTTCTTTCAATGTAATAGCCGTTGGCATCTCTTTTTGCCTTTTGCTCTTCAGCCGCAATTTCAGCTAAACGTGCTTGCACTTTGGCTTGCAATTCAACGTTCTCAGAATCATTTGCTTGAGTGGCAATATCTTCTGCACTTACACCTGAAGAAAATGCAAAAAAAATGGCGGTACTAAGCAAGTAGTGTCTTTGCTTGGGTTTAAATGGTGCTTTTATTTTAAATAGGGCTTTCATATTTTTTCCTTTAAAACTCAGAACTCTAGCTACCTAGTCGTGAATGAGTCATTGTTTTATTTTACTTGCCACTGTGATGTGCAGTAGGCGAATTTTTTGTATTGTGCTGCTCAAAACGTACTTTTTCTCGACGCTCAATTTGTGTAACACGACCTTCATGCACGGTAATTTCTATCGAGCCAAACCGTACATCTTCAATTGCTTTGAAAATGGCATCAATGACAGCTTGTTTGCTTGGGTCAGATGAAGCTACAGGCATTTTTATCACCATGTAATTTAAGAATTAGGCGCACTATAGCAGGCACTTTTAATAATAAAAAATAATTTATTATTATATTTATATAACATAATAGAATAATAAGGATGCGGGTGCAAAATGAAATTTTTGTCCAATGGCTATGTTGAAGAGCACGCCTAGAATATATGGGTGATTTAAAAAACGCACTAAAATGAGTTGTTCGTGCACATAAAGTGTGCAAATTTTTATGGGTGACGTGCATTGCTATGCACGCTTACTATCTGTCAATGATTTCCAATCCATGGCGCACGCCAGATTGTTCAATTAATCGACTCTCAAGATTTGATTGGTGCTAATCATATATATGTCTATGTTTTTATTGATAATTATTAATAGAGTGACTGGTGATGGTTGCTTGAGAAGTCAAAAAACCACCTCAAAAATAGTCTGACCATCATTTTGTGACTTCATCAAAAACCTAGGTTTAAGCCAACTCTGGCCTTGTATACAAAGCTTGGAATAATAGTTGCTAGTTTATAAACACAGTAGCTCTATTTTGCCGAATTAAAACGTAATACGTCTGTTTTGCTTGTTAAAAGGAATGCAGCATGAATACATCTAGTTTGCTATCAATCATATGCGTCACATTGCCTTCAATCTTGTTTGCAGGCATTTCTACCGCTGCGCCATCCGATGATATGTTGCAATCGCTTAATGCACAGGTGCTACGCGTGCATGTAAATCACAATAACGGTAGCCATGGCTTTGGCTCTGCTGTGGTGATAGCAAAAAATCAAGTGGTGACAAATTGCCATGTGGTGACAGATGCGCGTGATGTTAAGGTGGTGGTAGAGGGGCATTTGCAAGTGGCTACTGAAGTGAAGCCTGATTGGCGGCATGATTTGTGTATTTTAACAGTAGACAATTTAGAGGCTCCTGTTGCAAAAATGGGCGCTAGCAAAAGTTTGAAGCATGAAACCCCAGTGTTTACGATTGGTTACCCAGACCAGACAACCAAGCCTGTGAACACTTTTGGTGCGGTGAAAGAAATTTTCCCTTTAGATGATGGTGTTGTGATTAGAGCAAGCAGCTCATTTAGATTGGGTGCGAGTGGAGGCGGTGTATTTGATGATGCGGGTACTTTGGTGGGTATCATCACCTTAAAGAGTCGCGGCAATCAAGCGCAATACTATTACATGCCAGTTGAGTGGGTACAAGCCTTGATGGATAAGCCTGCTCAAGCCTTAGGCGCTAGCGTTGAAAAGCCGTTTTGGGCTGAGAGTGCGCAGCAACGTCCTTATTTTATGCGGGTAGTTCAACCATATATTACGCATGATTGGCAATCGCTGTTATCACTTGCGCAGCAATGGGTTAAAAGTGAGCCTGATACTACAGAGTCTTGGTTTTATCTAGCTGTGGCTGAGTATGAAACACGTGATTACAATAAAGCTGAAGAGCACTTTAACAAGGTTTTAGCACTCAGTCCTTATCATGATTTGGTTCTAGAGTTTTTGAGTAAAATTGCGGAAAAAACTGCAAGTACTCAAGCTGCATCAAATCAATATGCATTGCTGAGCAATTAACTTCGTTTTACCTTGATTATTCTGAGGTGTTACGCAAAAGCTGTGCTGGTGTTACGCTAGAGTTAAGTGACTTTAGGTGACGATATAAAATACGCGTTTCAAGTAAATTCCACACGCGTAGCATCGCTTCAATGTTGTCAAATGGTTTGGTTAAGAAGTCTTTAGCGCCTAGGGCTAAGGCTTTTCTTCTAGCGGCTATCGTGGCATCCGCCGTGAGCACCAATACTGGCAAATATTCATCTTTGGCGATATGTCTAGAGAGTATTTCTAATATGGCATAACCATCTAACTCAGGCATCATCAAATCTAAAAGTACCAAATCAGGCTCAAACGCTTTAAATAAGTCTAAAGCACGTGTTGAGTCTGCAGTGCTAATCACTTGCAGAAAACCTTCTCTCGCTAATAAATCTTCAAGCAGGCGAAGATTGGCATCAGCATCATCAATAATTAAAATTTTGGCGTTTAGAATATCTTCTTCGTTCATATTATTCTCTTTTTTGTTTTAGTATTCATTATTGAGAGGAAAGCAGCTCTTTTAAATGTTTATTAAATACAGCTACATCCAGTGGTTTGGTTAAATATTGGTCAATGCCATAATTGTTTAAACGCGCGATAGTTTCAGGTAGGGCATCAGCACTTAATATCATGATGGGGATATGCATTAATCTGGGGTCTGATTTGACTGCTTGAACAAGCGTCTCACCTAAACCATCAGGCAAATGCAGGTCAATTAATAAAAGTTCAGGGCAAATATGCGATAAGTAACTTTTAGCTTCTTTAATAGAGCCAGCAAAGTCTAGCTTTAGGTTTGCCTGACGTTGAATAATGGCTTGTACTAGCGCTCTATTGCTGGCGTTATCTTCTACATACAAGATGGTTTTTTTCTCGTAAATTAAAGCTTTTTTGCTATCTACCTTGGGTTGTTGAGCTGGGGAGGTTTCAGCTTCTACCAAAGCCAATGGAAGCTCTATCCAAAATAAGCCCTTATTTTCTGCTACATGAATGCTGCCATGCATTGCTTCAATGAGTTGTTTTGATACTGCTAAACCAAGCCCAGAGCCTTCAATTTTGGTTTGCTCTGCACCAAGTCTATCAAATGGAGTAAATAAGCGGTCTCTCAATTGGCTTGCAATGCCTGTGCCTTCGTCTTCAACTTCTATTGCTAGCATAGTGCCGTGTTTGTATGCGCGCAACTTTACTGTGGCGTTATCTGGCCCGTATTTTAATGCGTTAGAAATTAAGTTGAGCACTATCTGCAAGAGCTTTTGGCGATTGGCCATGGCCCATATGTTGGCTTCATAATCGCCGATGATAGCAATGTCGCGAATTTTACCTATAGGGGCAATATAGTGTTTTGCTTCATCAAGTAAGTAGGTGACATTTACAGGCTCTAACACTAAAGACATTTCACCTGACTCTATGCGGGCAACCTCTAACACTTCGTTAATGAGCTTGAGTAAATGTTGACCTGCACTTTTAATTAAAACCACGCTATCGCGCTGTTTTCCTTGGCTTAAGTCTTCTTCTAACAATTGCGCAAAGCCTAAAATGGCATTAAGAGGCGTACGAAGCTCGTGGCTTGTGCGAGATAAAAACATACTTTTTGCAGCGCTTGCTTCTTCAGCTTCATGTCTGGCTTGCAGGGCATCATTAATGTTTTTTGCCAGCAATTGAGAGGCATGGTCTAATTCATTTGATAGCTGGCCAAGTTCATCTCGGCTACTTGAGGGTAAATCTAAAGCTTCAGCTTTGGCAAGGTGCGCAGCACTGTCTCTTAATAAGCGCACACGTTTAACTATGGTACTAGAGAATATCCATACGCCTATCAAAGAGCCAAAAATGCCTGTAACTGCTGCAATCATGGTCATGGTGATATTATGTTGGCGCTGTGCAAACACTTCTTGTTGATCATTAGCCACTAAGACCGCCTCTTCAGCATTTAAGCGCTCAATTTCTTTTCTGAGGGTATTGAGTGAGATGACCTGTGACTTAAACTGATTAATCAAATCGCTAGAGGCAATTTCAGATTCATTTTCAGAGAGTATTTTGAGTGCATTTAGGTTTTGTATTACTAGAGGATAGATTGCTTTCAGTCGCTCTTTCTGGGCTTCATCTTCAAGTTGTTGTTGCAGTTGCACTAATAGCTTAGGTAATTTTTTTTCTGCCTGAAAAAAAATCGTAAGAAAGTGTTTGTCCCCAGTGAGTAAATAATCTCTTACTCCAGTAGAAGCCTCAAGCAATTGAGAGTGTACAGTTTGTATATCTCTTTGGTTTTCTAAGGCTAGACGCAATTTGTTTTCAAGTTTTGTAGCTTCTTGCTCTCTTACATAGAGCGAGCTTAAAGAAAAAAGCAACACCGCTAGAGGGAGCGCAATCAGCCCTATGCCTTTAATGCCCAAAGGCAAGTCTTGCCAAAAAGAGGCGATTGATTGCAAAGGATGCAACCATTGAGTAGCTCTTGATGATTTATTGGCATCTTGCATAAGTGTAGTTATACGCTCGCCTTTGCTGTGTGGTGAGAAGAGTAGCCAAGCTCTACAGCTTTAACAGCGGCTTGTGTTCTATCTTTAACCCCGAGTTTATATAAAACACGCTCTACATGAATTTTAGCAGTACCAGCTGCAATGCCTAATTTTTTTCCTAAATCTTGGTTGCTTAAGCCGGCGGGTAAGAGTGCCAGCACTTCGCGCTCTCTGGGTGTCAGTGTTTCTAAAATTGCACGGTCAATTTGACTAGGTGCAGAACCTTGATGTTGTGATACAGCCAGCGCGATTACGCCAGCTAATGCATGTAGCGTTTCAACTTCATCTGTACCCAAGGTAAGCTTTTTGCCTGATAAGGCAATAATGCCTTTTCCACTCTGCCCCAATGCCAGCGGGATTAAGCATTCATGGTGCTGAAGGTCACCATGTGTCCAGAGTTGCGTATGTTTGTTTTCATATAAGGCAAAACGTACTGGGTTTTTAAGCATCATCGCTAAAATCCCCATCATTGGCACTCTCGTACCTTGAGGTAAGGTTTGCCCTGTTTGCTGATAAACAATTAATTTACCTGAGTTTTCAATCGCCAATAATGCATGTTGCGCAGAAGTTAAGGTGCACACTGCGTGTAGAAGGCTGTTGGCGGTTTGCTCATTCCAGCCATGCGCAAATAATTGCTGACCAAAATGAAAATAAAGCCTCAAGTGCGCATCATTAGCCTGGGTTTGCTTAAGGCTTTGCCGCATTGCACGCGCACTATGGGGTTGCGCACTGGGGGCTTGCTCGCTAAATGTATTGATAGTGTCTGACATATGCCGAATAGTATATACCGTTCTACCTATTTTGGTAGATTTTTTGTTGATTCAAACCCTGCATA
>CAZAHP010000054.1:0-16009 GCA_964484985.1 uncultured Methylophilaceae bacterium | reverse complement strand
TGTACGACCGCCTATTTAAAGAAGCGCACCCAGGTAGCGGCGACAAAGACTTTTTAGACGACATCAACCCCAACTCTGTCACCACCATTACCGCGCAACTAGAAGCAGGCTTAAAAGACGCAAAACCTGCCGAGAGCTTTCAGTTTGAGCGCCACGGCTACTTTGTCGCTGATAGAAAAGACAGCGCAGCAGGCAAGCCTGTGTTTAATAGAACGGTGACGCTAAGGGATGCTTGGCAGAAGTAAGAAACTCTTACTTAAAAATGGAGAATAATTTTGACTTATGCGTTAGTCGATAATGCAACTTTGACTGCTGTTCAAAGGATTAATGGTAAAGTTCTTACAAAATCTGACCACTCTGTAGACACAGATATAGTTGCATTAGAGAACTTAATCCAGGCCATTTTATTTTATGATGAAGTCATTGCAATTGATGACTACATCCCCGCGCATCGCGACGAAAGAGTGCAAGCATTCCCCTTCATTAGGTTTTTAAATCCTGAAGAGCTTAATTTAAAAGAGATAAATGCAATTTCTGAGGAAAAAGCACAAAAAATTCGCCCTGAAATTAGAGGAGGTGAGTTTATTAATGAAGATTTCCGAAAATTATTAGACTTACTACAAACACATATCGTTTGTACATGGGATATTAGCTCAAGCATTTATCACCTAACACTGAAAAGTCTGTCAGATAATTCGGAAGATTTTTCTAAGTATGGCAATCTTGCTGCTGGAATATTTTGCGAATTACTTGATATAAAAGATGTGGGTGGAAAAACTTCTAGTGAAGTTAAACTTGTTGACCGTTTTGGTAATGAAATAAATAAAAACTATCAAGTTCCTGACGCTAAATGGGGAAGTGGCAAATCGAGTGGAGAGGCTTCTGACGCAATCAAAGCGTTCGTGGCCTCGTTAACTTGGCTATCAAACCGATCGATTTATTACTCTTTAGCATCTAGGTATTTACATGCAGATAGTTTTTTATATCCAATTCGGCAGTCTTATCAGCAAATCTATATTAGCGAAACGTGCAATTATGGATTTGACTACCCTAAGCGTATAGTCGAAAATTTTTCATCATCTTTGAATGGTGATTTGTTCGATCTTCAACATGCTGGCCTAGCAATAGCTTCAGGTTTTAATTACCCCGTATTTTCAGCTTGGATAGCTAAAGAGGTTGGTAATCCTAAATCTATAATTCAAACCGCCTTAGAAATCAAAAATAACAAGGAATTTATAGAAACTAGGCAGCAGTTAGGTGAAATAAAAAGATTACTAGACGCAAATGAGCTTGCAGACGCAAACAAAGCTGTGCAGAGAATTATTGGAGACATTCAAAAGTCCTCTGAAAATATCAGGCTTAAGTATGGTTTAAAGACCAGTCAAGGAATACCAGTAACAAAACTGGTTCAAGTCTACAATACTGTGTCAGCTCTTGCGGGTTTTCCAGAGTTGCCCGAATACGATATCAAGATTAAAGTGCCGGAATTTATAAGAGAATTAAAATCCCCTAAGGGCTTCAATGCAATTTATAGAAACCTTACAAACGATTTGTCTACTGTTTGGGCATTGGGGGAGGCAAGAGATATTTTAGGCTCTGAAGTAGTGATTGAGAAATTAGCTCACGCCTATAATCCAAAGCAAGAGCAACCTAGATTCAGAAAGTATCACTCAGATTTCAAAAGTCCAATGTAGATTGGAGAATAATGCGAATTACAACTCCATTTGCAACTGCCTACCGCCTTCTCAACCACGGCCCCACCGTCCTCATTTCCTCTGCCCACAACGCCAAGCGCAACATCATGGCGGCGGCCTGGGTGTGTGCCTTAGATTTTGACCCACCCAAAATCACAGCGGTGATTGATAAAAACACTTATACGCGCGAGTTGATTGAGGCTTCTGGCTCGTTTGCCATTAATATCCCCTGTGTGGCGCAGATTGATATTGTTAAAGCTTTAGGCTCTTGCTCTGGGCGTGATTTGTTAGAAACTGATAAATTTGCAGAAAATAAGCTAAAAACCTTTGCCGCTCAGCACATAGAAGCACCTTTGCTTGCAGGCTGTGTGGCTTGGCTAGAGTGCAAAATCATCCCCGAGCCGCATAACCAAAACACTTATGATTTATTTATAGCCGAAGTGGTGGCCGCCTATGCCGATGAGCGCGTGTTCAGCCAAAATAATGATGGGGGCTGGCGTTGGCATTTTGAGGGGCATGACGACTTGCGCACTATTCACCACGTAGCTGGCGGTTCATTTTTTGCCACTGGGCAAGCTATGCAGGCGTTAGATAATCCATGAACCAAACCCCGCTACTCATTGCTACGCTTAAAAAAGCGCTTAAAGCCAATAACTTAACCTATAAAGCATTGGCAGAAAAGCTAGAGATGAGTGAATCTAGCGTCAAGCGTATTTTTGCTGAAGAGAGTTTGTCGCTTCAGCGCTTAGAGCAAATTTGCGCCATTATTAATTTAGATTTTTCTGAATTAGTGTTAATGATGAATCGCGATAAACCGCGCATTAGTGAACTGACGGAGGAACAGGAAAAAGTTGCCGCCGCTGATATTCGGCTCTTGGGCATTGCGTTTTTGGTGGTCAATGGCTGGTCTTACGAGAGCATTTTGCAGCAATACCCGATTAGCCCAGCCGATTTAGTGCATTATTTATTGGTGCTAGATAAGCTACGCGTGATTGATTTAGAGCCTAATAACCGCATTCGTTTGCTCATTTCACCTAATTTTTCATGGCGCAAACATGGGCCTATTCAGCAAGCTTTAAGCAAAACCGTGCAAAAAGACTTTATGGAAGGCAATATTGAGAGCATGGGTGGCCAGCAACATTTTGTCTCAGGCATGCTCTCTGCCAGCTCGCGTGATGAAATGTTTAAGCATTTAGATAAACTCACCTTGTTGTTTAACGAGCTTAAACGCCAAGACCAAAGCTTGCCACTTAACCAGCGCATGGGTTTTAGCATGGCCACCACGCTAAGGCCTTGGCGTGATGGTTTGTTGGCTTCTATGATAGAAAAACCTAGCAACAAAAAATAATGTGTTGGCTTTAAAAACGCCCTCCATAAGCCAGTTGGCACTGCAATACTCCCCCATTGGTATTACTTTTTAGCACTTTAATAGCTGTTTATTGTTAATTTAGTATCATATTAATACACTGCAATCTCACTCAGTTACTTGAGGTTTTTTCAGGAGTATTAAAATGTTGATTGCAGCTAAAGCGTTTTTGGTGGTGTTACTGGCAGACTTTGTTTCTGGTTTTATTCATTGGCTAGAAGATGTGTATGCCAAACCCGGCATGCCTTTTGTGCACCAAATTACAGTTGATAATGAGCTGCACCACACACGCCCGCGTGAATTTTTAAAGAAAAACTGGTGGCAAAGTTCTTGGGATATTGCATTAGCAGCCACATTATTGGTGTTAGGCGCTTGGGCTTTAGATATGCTCACTTGGCAGCTTGTTTTGTTTGCTGTTTTGGTGGCTAACGGTAACCAAATGCATAAATGGTCACACCAAAACCGCCATGAAAACCCAAAAATCGTGACCTATTTACAAAAGGCTTATGTTTTACAAACGGTTAAGCATCATGGCAAACACCATAGCGGCGCAAAAAATACACACTACTGTGTTATCACAAACTTTTTAAACCCTGTTCTTGAAAAAGTTAACTTTTGGAGAGGTTTAGAGCAAATGAATCGCAGTGTGTATATGTCTTTGCGTAAGGTCATGGCTTAATTTTAAACCCAGATTTTCCATTAGGACTTGAAATGACAACGCAGTACAGTTTGACGGATTTTTTGTGCAAATTTGAGGGGAATAGTCGTTCTATTCACCGAAAATTTGCGCAAAAAAGACGCAAAATGGGCAAGTTGGCGTTCAAGTAGATGGTAAGTCGCCTAATGAAAAATCTGGGTTAAAGCTAGGTCTCATTTACCTAGCTTTACTTTCACTTAACGCAACTTAACACAGGCGCTCTTTATAATTCACTCCCATAAGGCCAAGTTCTCTATCTTGAACTGGCCTCAATACTTAAGGAGCACATTATGTTAATACACCACTTTAAACCTTTGTTATTAGGTTTTGCCTTAACTTTACCTAGCTTAACTATTTCAAATGTGGCAATGGCTGATACTTTTCCTTGTGGTATGGGTAATAGCTGCCAAACAGCACCGTCAAAGTCTATAAGCACAGAGGGTGGAAAGGCGATTAATTGGGATAGAAAGAGTAATAATTATGATTATTTAAACGGTTTAGCCCTGAATGATGACCAACGCAGCGCTTTATCTGAAATGCTAGATAAGCAAATGCCTGCAATTTACTCAAATATTCATTCGCTAGAAAATGCACGTGCTTTGCTGCGTGATATGGCACTATCTAAACAGTATGATGAAGCGATTGCTAAAATTGCTACTGAAAGAATTGCTAATAGCACAGCCACTTTAGCTGTTTTGCAGGCAGAACGTGAATACCAAATTTTTGCTTTATTAACCCCAGAGCAAACCAAGCTCTATGAAAAATTAAAAGCGAAAGGTGAAATTAAGCTGATGTAACTCGCTGAATAGAAAGTCTTGTTTTAAGTTTTCCCCGTGTACGGCCCTGCGCATCTCGTAGTTTGAGATGCGCTTTTTTTCGCTCTTTTATTGCAGCTTAAGCCTATTTAAACCTGCCATGCTAGGACAACAGCCGCCCTACTTCACTTATGCTAAAAATTGCCGTAAAAGTGTTGAGTACTGCTAGCGTCATGTTAACAATTCATTGAAATAACATACTTTTACATCTTTTATATCTACTTGAATATAAAAACGCATAGGCATAATACTCATAACTAGAAATGGGCATTTCTATAAATTCAACTTGCTAAACCAGACAAGGCGCGATTAAAAAGTTTTAACGCAGCATATACACGATATGTAAGGAAATAATTTTTATGAGCAACGCCGTATCGTGACGGAAGTTGATTTTATAGAGATGCCCATAAAGTGTTTTTGAAAAGCATCGCTGTGCACTCACTCAGCTTCACTTAGAAAACCTAACAAGGATGGGATATGTATCTTATTTCAAAAGAGGAAATGTCGGCCAAGCTTACAAAATCTTGGGCATTTCTGAGTGGAGAGAGCTTAACTTTTAGTGAGTGTGAGTCATATACGTATGAAACAAATAGGCGGAATTTAACTGTGGTGTTACCTGTTACTTTTAATAAAGAAACTAAAACTAGGGCGATGGCAATAGGCTTAATTGTGGATGAGGCCGAAGTTCAACGCGTTGCATCACATATGTTTGGATTAAGTATTGAAGAGCTCACGGAAGATGACATTATTGATGCCTGTAAAGAGTCTTGCAATGTATTAGGCGGCGGCCTAATTTTAGATAAAGATAACAAGCTGGGTATACCACATGAAATATCAGCAGAGAACTTTACCAAGCTTCAAAAATCCTCAAACTTTAATGTAACATTTATGAGTGATGCCCCTTACGAAAAGAGCATCATATTAACTGTATTAGATGCCACAGATGAAAATATTTGGAGTACTATATAATCATGTCTACCTCAAACGATACCTTTCGCTTTCTGATAGTTGATGATAGCCGTGCTATTCAAAGCATCATACGCCGCGCTTTAGAGTCGTGTAACTACCCTGCTCTCGATATACGTGTAGCAAATGATGCTGAAATTGCTATTGATTTACTTGAGAGCTATAAACCAGATTTGATTATTACTGATTGGCATATGCCTAAAATCAGTGGTCTAGAGTTTTGTCAGCATGTTAGACAGGCCTATGGTAGTGATATACCCATTGGCTTTGTCACGACTGAATCTAGCAGCGAAAAGCTAGAAGAAGCTCGGCGTAATGGTGCATCTTTTATTATTAACAAACCTTTTAACGATGATGAGTTTACCTCTGTCGTTTTAAAATTAGTACCACACAATAGAACTCAAACAGCCACCGAGACTTCAAGCGCTAGTATTATCGATGCAAAAACCTGCACAGAAGGTTTAAAAAAGGCATTAGGCAAACATGAGTTCACCTTGAGTGCCTGCCCTCCTATCTCTCTAACCGACCTTACTGAAGACAACTTGGTAGGTTTGTATGGCTTTGCAGGCAAACCTCACCCCGTAGCAGGTATTGCTGTGATGGATATGCGTACGGTGAGCTTATTGTGGGGCATCAGCACAAAACAAGAGCCTGCGGCAATAAAAGCTGAGGCGCTTAGCAAAACACACACTGAAGATTACACCGTAGCGGCTAACGCCTTTATGGAAAACATGAGCAGCCTCATTAAAGTGCCTGCTGATAAAGAAAAACTGGGATTAATTCGCTCGAACGTTTTTAATAGGACATTTCAGCGCCTTGAGATTGTATTAAAAACCAATACAGGTAGATCAGATTTCAAGTTAAGTGTGCCAGGTATTGGTGAAGGCGTACTCGCCTTTATATTGGTATAAGGATTAGCCATGTTTGGGTTCTCTTCAGATACAGTCATCATAGGCGCATCAATATTTTTTAGCTTCTCTGCAGTGATTTTTCTTGTGTACATGTTGTTTCGTATCTTAAGTGAACAAGACAAAATTTATCAAGAAATCAGAAATGGCACTGGCGACCTTGTGCAAGCTGGTAACCGATTACATAGCATGTATTCGCTCGCTGAAAATCTAATTACACAAATTAAAACTAGCGCTTCAGCCGCAAGTATTCCAGACCAAACCATTGAAGCAGTGGCTGATATTTCAGAGGAACTGTTATCTGAAAAGCTAAGAAAATTTGAAGGCATAGCCTCTGATATGCGCGGCCTGATGAACTCTATGCTATCTGCAACGCCTGATAAGCTTACACCTTGGCGCGAGAGCAACTCTCAATCTATCAACAAATTACTAGCTGAGCAGCATGAGCTTGTACCTGATATTGCCAAGCTACAACGCTGCTTAGACAAAATGGCGATTGATTTAAAACGTGCCAACCACTTAGCTGCCAATGAAAACGAGAGCAATGAAGAGCTCAAGAAAAAAATTGAGACTTACCAAACTATGGTAATGAAGGCGCGCGAGCGTTCTAAGGCGGCTGAAACAACTGCGGCCGCTTTGCAATCAGAAGTTAATTTACTTAATAAAAAGAATGAACGCTTGAGCATGGAGAATGCAAGTATAGGCGCTAAACTAGAAGAAGAAATGGCAAAAATTAGAAGTGAAAATGCAGTTTTACTGCGAAAAATTGAAGATTTGAATGGTGAAATTTCAAGAACAAATATAGAGAAAAACTTTATAGAAGATAAATTTATAGAACTTTCTTAATGTATTAGGTTATGATAAATTATACTAATAAAAACGGGGCAACTGCCCCGTTTTTTGTTTGCAAGGTTTGCGTATCAAGCAATGCAAATTTAAGCAATTAAACTAAGATTCCCTACCTTAAATGCACACCACCAGCCTCTAGTTTAGTTGACATTAAAGTGCCTGCCATGGAAGCTCCAAGTTGTTTTGCAAAGCGCTCTGCAAAATCTGGATGGGCGGTAAAATCTACAATATCTTCTTGTTTAATCACCTCACGCGCTACAAACTCTGTGCTGCCTATTGCATCAGCAAGGCCCATTTTAATGCCAGCTTCACCGCTCCAAAACAAGCCACTAAAAGTTTCTGGTGTTTCTTTTAAGCGCTTACCACGGCCGTCACGCACCACAGCGATAAACTGTTGGTGAATTTCGTTTAGCATAGTTTGCGCAAATTCTTTGTGTTTTGGGTTCTCAGGCGAAAACGGGTCTAACATCGCTTTATTCTCACCCGCAGTCATTAAACGGCGCTCTACACCAAACTTTTCCATCGTGCCTGTAAAGCCAAATCCATCCATTAAGACACCTATAGAACCAATGATACTGGCTTTATCCACGTAGATTTTATCGGCAGCAACCGCAATGTAATAGCCGCCAGATGCACAAATATCTTCGACCACTGCATAAAGCGGGATATTAGGATGCAGTTTGCGCTGACGCTTAATTTCATCATTAATCAAACCCGATTGCACAGGGCTACCACCTGGGCTATTAATACGTAGAATAACGCCTTTGGTGTGCTCATCTTCAAACGCTTCTTGCAAGCTTGCAATCACACTATCAGCATTTACTTCATCACCTGCGCCTATCACGCCTTGAATATCGATTAAGGCTGTATGGTCTTTGCCTGCTTTTGCGTTGCTGCCTACCCAGTCCATGGCGATACAGAGCAATGTGAATAAATAGATAAAAGTAAGTGCCTTAAAGAAAATACTCCAACGCCTCGCAGTTTTTTGCTCACTTAATGCTGAAAGCGCTATTTTTTCTATAGTTTGACGCTCCCAATTGGGTTGGTTTTCAGGTTTATTTACATCTGACATATTAATTACTTTCTATATAAATAAAAACTTGCTGTTCACGCTCAGCCACTTCAATTGGCTTAAGGCTTTTTCCCTTACATGGCCCAATCACACAGTAGCCCGTATTCGGGGTGTATTGCGCACCGTGGGTAGCACAGATTAAAAGATCTTTGCTCATGTTGAAGAAGTCGCCTTCGTTCCAGTCTAATTCTACAGGCACATGTGCACATTGGTTAATATATGCGTATATTTTTTGTTGGTAGCGTATGGCAAAGCCTGTCACACGCTCGCCAAGCTCGGGCAAATTAAATCTAAATCCTTTATCACACTCTTGCAATACATCACTATTGCAGATAAAACGCTCTATCTTAGGCATGCGTTAATAACCACTGATGAAGGTCGCCATAGCGATTAAAATGCGCTAATGGCTGATACTCTAAAAGCTTATCTAGGGGATGCGCACCATAGGTCACCGCCAAACTTGAAACTTTAGCCTGCTGTGCCATTTGCATATCAAAAGTGGTGTCACCTATCATTAAAGTGCGCTCAGGTGTAATGACCAGCTCATCCATTAAATCATGTAGCATCTGCGGATGCGGTTTTGAAAAACATTCATCGACTGTGCGTGTGGCATCAATATAAGGTTTTAAACCACTGAGCTCTAACGATTTATTTAAACCATTGCGCCCTTTACCTGTAGCCACAGCCAAATCAAAACCTAAGCGTTTAAGCTCAACTACAGAGTCAAGCACACCATCAAACAACACGGTTTCTTCATCACGAGCGTAGTAGTAATAACGGTAGCGGTCTGTCAGTGTGGCATATTGAGCCTCACTCATTTCACCAAACAACACATTCACAGCCTCACGCATGCCCAAACCTATAATTTGGCTTGCAGCGTATTCTTCTGGTACTGGCAATCCTGCGTCGCGGCTGGCTTCGCGCATACAATCAACAATCATTTTTGTTGAGTTAGCGAGGGTGCCGTCCCAATCAAATACGATTAAATCAAACTTTTTAGACATTCAAAAATTACTTTCCAGCTTCTAACTGCTTAATAAATTTATCCAACTCGGCTGGCATAGGTGCAATCAACTTTAACTTCTCTCCAGACACAGGATGCCTGATATTAGTTTCAGCTGAGTGTAAAAACATGCGTTTTAAGCCACGTTTTTGCATGGTTTTATTGACAGCAAAATCGCCATATTTGTCATCGCCTGCTATGGGGAAGCCAAGATGCGCCAATTGCACACGAAGTTGGTGCGTTCTGCCTGTAATTAATTGCGCTTCTAGCAAGCTAAATTCACCTATATTTTTACGCAAATAAAAAATAGTTGAAGAGTCTTGCCCATCATCTTGCACACTGACGCGGCGCTCACCACTTGGTAACACATATTTTTGCAGAGGTAGATTGACATGTTTCTTTTGCTCAGTCCAATGACCATGTACCAACATGAGGTAGCGTTTATCTGTTTGGTTTTGGCGAATCGCCTCATGCAAAGCGACTAAAGCCGCACGCTTTTTTGCCAACATGAGCACGCCAGATGTCTCTCGGTCTAGCCTATGCACTAACTCTAAAAACTTGGCTTTTGGTCGCTCTGCTCTTAATTGCTCTATCACGCCACGGCTAATGCCACTACCGCCGTGCACAGCAAAACCTGCTGGTTTATCAATAACTAAGAGTGCTTCATCTTCAAAAATAATCGCATTAGCAAACTTCTCAGCTGCTGGTTTTTGGTTACGTGCATCGTCATCAGCAATGGTAGCGCGTATTGGTGGAATACGTAGCACATCACCCAATAGCAGCTTGTAGCTTGCATCGATGCGTTTACTGTTCACACGCACCTCTCCACTGCGTAAAATCCGATATAAATGGCTTTTTGGCACACCTTTGAGCGTCTTAGTTAAAAAGTTATCAATACGCTGCCCAGCACCTCCCTCATCAATTGTGAGCATTTTCACGCTCAATTGATTGAGTTCATGCACTTTTTCATTACTTGCTTTGCTTAAATTGGTCATCTCGCCTATACTACGATAATGTTGAAGAAAATGCGCTAAGCGCCTATTACAACATAGTTAAAAAGTATCAACCTTATACCTTGGTTAATTTCGCTCGCCAAATAAAATATGTAGCGATTTTTGTAACAAATATATAGCGCTCAAGTAGCCGCAGACGTTCTGTATGTAAGTAACGCACGGCAAGATTTAAAACTGATAGTGTACACCTCGTGGCTGTAGCTTGTTAGCTACCAATAGCCCAGTAGTGATGTCATTAAGGTTTAAAAATCACAAATGATTTGCTGAATAAATATAATTTTAGCCGATTAAGGTCGGTTAAGCTCTGACAGATTTAACATTGAGAGATTAGCACCCACTGTTGATAATGATTTTATCAACCAATTCAATCTAATACCTCCACTTTGGTATTAGAAAGTGTTTTCAGCGCAATTGAGTTTTACCTATAAAACTCGCAGCGTATATGCTCTGCCTCATCACGAAATGACGCCGAGCAATGAAAAATTGACCATAAAACTATGGTCACTTGTGTAAGGTGAGTTTTCACTCTGTACTCTGAAAGAGTAGCGATAATCCCTAATTTACTTAGGGTTTTGTCTTAATTTAGCTTATCCGCCTGCTGTTTTACGCAGCCAGCACTGCCCCTGCTCAGAGCGCAGGAGTCAACACAATGAAACGCATGTTATTTAATGCAACGCAGTCTGAAGAGCTACGCGTTGCGATTGTCGATGGGCAAAAACTCATTGATTTAGATATCGAATCTGCAGGTAAAGAACAACGCAAAAGCAATATTTATAAAGGCATAATCACCCGCATAGAGCCTTCGCTCGAAGCCGCTTTTGTAGATTACGGCACTGATAGACACGGCTTTTTACCTTTCAAAGAAGTTGCACGTAGCTACTTTTTAAACGACGCTGACCACGGCAAAGCCCGTATTCAAGACGTATTAAAAGAAGGCCAAGAACTCATCGTTCAGGTAGATAAAGATGAGCGTGGCAATAAAGGCGCTGCACTTACTACCTTTATCTCATTAGCTGGCCGCTATTTAGTTTTAATGCCTAACAACCCTCGTGGCGGTGGTGTTTCACGTCGCATTGAAGGTGAAGACCGCAATGAGCTGCGCGATGTTATGGCGCAACTTGAAATGCCTAAAGGTATGAGCGTAATTGCACGTACCGCTGGCATTGGTCGCAATGTTGAAGAGCTACAATGGGACTTAAGCTACTTGACGCAACTGTGGGCTGCTATTGAAGAAGCTTCACGCCCCAATATTGATGACAAAGGTAAACGCCTTAATCCCGCACCAGAGCTCATTTACCTAGAATCAAGCTTAGTGATTCGCGCGATTCGTGACTATTTCAGCTCTGATATTGGCGAAATTTTAATTGATACACAAGACGTATACGACCAAGCCAGATACTTCATGGACGTTGTAATGCCAGGTAATGTGGCGCGCGTTAAGCTCTATCAAGATGAAACACCATTATTCTCACGCTTTCAAATTGAGCACCAAATTGAAACCGCGTTTTCACGCGAAGTACGCTTACCCTCTGGCGGCGCAATCGTTATTGACCATACCGAAGCTTTAGTTTCTGTGGATGTTAACTCAGGCCGCTCAACCAAAGGCGCTGATATTGAGCACACGGCGTTTAATACCAATCTTGAAGCCGCTGACGAAGTTGCGCGCCAATTGCGCCTACGTGACTTAGGTGGTTTGGTGGTTATCGACTTTATTGATATGGAAAGCCAACGCAATCAACGTGAAGTTGAAAACCGCTTACGCGATGCGCTTCATTACGACCGCGCACGTGTACAAACTGGCAAAATCTCACGCTTTGGTTTGCTTGAGCTCTCACGCCAACGCCTACGCCCAAGCTTAGGTGAAACTAACCACATTCCATGCCCACGTTGTCATGGCACTGGTCATATCCGTGGTATTGAATCAACTGCGCTTCACATCTTACGTATTACGCAAGAAGAAGCGATGAAAGAAAATAGCAAAGCTATTCAGGTACAACTCCCTGTTGAAGCAGCTACTTTCTTGCTCAACGAAAAACGCTCAGATATTCATAAAATTGAAGAACGTACTGGCGTTGAGGTGATTTTGATTCCTAACATTCATATGGAAACACCTAACTACACCATCACACGCATTAAGAGTGATGACAGTGTTGAAGACAGTGCTCGCAGCTACCAATTGGTAGAATTGCCGACTGAAGAAGAAAAAGCAGCTAGCACTGCCCAAGAGGTTAAAGCGCAACGCCCTGAAGCAGCAGTTAAAGGTATTACTCCAGTAAAACCTGCGCCTATCTCGACTGAAAAGCCTGCAGAAGTGCCAGTAGCTGCTAAACCAAGCTTCTTCAGCCGCATTATGGGTTTCTTCACTAAATCTGAAGAAAAGGTTGAGACAAAAGAAGAGGCTCAACAACGCCGCGATGAAAATCGCAATAATGCTAACCGCAAAAATCGCAATCGTAACCGCAACCGTGACCGCAACAATCAAGAGCGTAATGGTAATGGTCAAGAACGCGCAGCGACAGAGCGTACAAATCAAGATCGTACAGCACAAGAGCGCCCAGCAAATGAAGGCCGTAAGCAGCAATCACAAAAGCCTGAGCAAGCTAAACCAGTTGAGCAAAAAGCTAAACTTGAAACAGCTCAAGCCAGTAACGTGAATGCCAATGCACCAGCTGAAAACAATGGCGAGCGCAGTGAACGTGGTGAACGTAGTCGCCGTGGCCGTAACGGCCGTCGTGATCGTGGCCCACGTGGTGAGCGCAGCTCAACAAATGAGCAAACTAACCTTGAGTTAACTACTACGCCAGTTGAAGAAAATACTGCGCAAATCGTTAGCCAAACTCAAGAAACCACTGCACCAGCTGCACAACCACAGAAACCAGCGAAACAACAAGCTGAGTTTGTGGAAAAAGCAGTTGAATCAGTAAGCCAAAAAGCACCAGCAGTTGAAGCTGCTCCAGTGGCCGAAGCACCAGTTGCGGCACCAGCTCCAGAGGCTGTTAAGCCTAGCCAAGCAGCTGAAGCAATGACTGTAGTGGAGAGCAAGCCAGCAGAAACTGCTGCACCAGCGGCTCCTGCAGAGGCTAAAGCTCCTGAAGCAAAAGCTGAGAAAAAGCCACGCCCAGCAGCTCGCCCACGTAAACCTGCAGCTGCGAAGCCCGTTGACTTGGCCGCTAGCGGTTTACAATTGGTAGAAACAAAAGCAGATGCCGCACCAAGTGTTGTAGTTACCCCAACTGCTGAAGCACCTGCCAAGAAACCGCGTAAAGCAGCAGCATGGCAACAGATGGCAGCTGAAACACCAAAAGACGAGCCTTTGGTCATTGTGCAAACGCAAAAATAAGTAGTTTTACTACTTTAATATAGCGTTAAAATAAAGCCCCAGCATGCTGGGGCTTTATACTTTTAGGTGATGAATATACCAATGCAAGCGCAAAAAATTTTACAAGAAGTGTTTGGCTACACAAACTTTCGCGGCAAACAACAAGCGATTGTTGAGCATGTGATTGCGGGTGGTGATGCATTGGTACTCATGCCTACAGGTGGCGGTAAATCGCTTTGCTATCAGATTCCAGCCTTAGTGCGCGAAGGTTTAGCGATTGTTGTTTCACCGCTCATTGCGCTGATGCAAGACCAAGTCGATGCCTTGCAACAATTAGGGGTTGAAGCGGCTTACTTAAACTCTAGCTTAAGTGCTGAAGACAATTCGCGCATTACTTCACGCGTGCTCTCTGGCGAAATTAAAATTTTATATGTTGCCCCTGAACGACTCACAGTCAGCAGCTTTTTGAGTCTACTCGACCAAGTACACACCCATATTGGCTTAGCACTATTTGCCATTGACGAAGCGCACTGCGTATCGCAATGGGGGCATGACTTCCGCCCAGAATATCGTCAGCTGACTATTTTGCATCAACGCTTTGCTGATGTACCGCGCATTGCGCTCACCGCCACCGCAGACGCCCCGACTCGCGCAGAAATTGTTGCTCAGCTCACGTTAGAAAATGCGCAGCAATTTGTCTCTAGTTTTGACAGACCCAATATTCGCTACCACGTCACAGTTAAAAATAATGCACGTCAGCAGTTACTCAATTTTTTAGAGTCTGAACACCCTGATGACGCAGGGATTATCTATTGCTTATCGCGTAAAAAAGTAGAAGAAACCGCCGCATGGCTGGCAGAAAAAGGCTGGAAAGCCCTGCCCTACCATGCAGGATTAGATGCCAAAATACGCGAGACCAATCAACGCCGTTTTTTACGTGAAGAAAGCATTATCATGGTGGCGACCATTGCTTTTGGCATGGGCATAGATAAACCGAATGTGCGCTTTGTAGCGCATTTAGACTTACCCAAAAGCATGGAGGGTTACTACCAAGAAACAGGCCGCGCTGGGCGAGACGGCCTGCCTGCGAACGCGTGGATGACCTATGGCATGGGCGACGTGGTTTCAATGCGGCAAATGCTTGATAGTGGCGAAGCTTCAGAAGAACGTAAACGCCTAGAGCGTTTAAAATTAGACGCCCTACTCGGCTTTTGCGAATCAACCGCCTGCCGTCATCAAACCATACTGCGCTATTTTGGTGAAGAACATCCTGGCAAATGTGGGCAATGTGACAACTGCATCAACCCTGTAGATACATGGAATGCGACATTAGCCGCACAAATGGCGCTCTCTTGCGTATTTCGCACTGGGCAACGCTTTGGTGCAGGCCATTTAATTGACGTGCTCATGGGCAAAAACAGCGCGCAAATTGAGCGCTTTGAACACCACAAGCTTAGCACCTACGGCATCGGCAAAGAAATCAGCCAAGCACAGTGGAGTAGCGTTTATCGTCAACTCACAGCCGCTGGCCTGCTAGAAGTTGACATTGCAGCTTATGGTGGCCTACGCCTGACCGATGCCGCACGCCCTGTACTTAAAGGTGAGCAGGAAATCTGGCTACGTCGTGACGCTGAACCAGAAAAACGCGCCAGCAAAGCCGAACGCGCTTCGCGTGCTAAAGAAGCCTTTGCAGGTGCCAATGATGACCCACTATGGCTGGCGTTAAAAGCTAAACGTATGGAGCTTGCCAAAGAGCAAGGCGTACCGCCCTATGTGATTTTTCACGATAGCACTTTATTAGAAATTTTAAATCAGAAACCGCAAACCATAGATGCAATGGGTAGGATCAGCGGCATAGGGCAAGCTAAACTGCTGAGGTACGGCGATGACTTCTTAGAGGTCTTAGAAGAATATGCATCTTAAGAGCACTTCTATAAATTGAATTTGTGTTGCTATGCTTCGTTGCTCATATAGTGGTTTAAGCAGGCAATTCGCAAAGCGAATGCTCGCAAAAATTTATCCTTACATATCATACATATGCTGCGTCAAGTGGGGTAAGCAGGCAATGTGTGAAACACATGCTCGCAAAATTTTTTAATCGCGCCTTCACAATCGACTTGGTGCGAATGCACCTAGCGAGATTGGGGAAGACCCTCGCGGTCTTGCCTAGCTTATCGCACCAACCTTGCCGCTTTAGCGGCTTAGTTTGGTGGTGATGACCCATGCGGTTAACAACTTCAATTTATAGAAACGCCCTTAATAACTATTGAAATGCTCGCGTGATTTTACCACTCACGCAAGCATGCC
>CAZAHP010000053.1:0-16140 GCA_964484985.1 uncultured Methylophilaceae bacterium | reverse complement strand
CATTTTGGAATTTGCCAATGGAGCAACGTCCGTTTTTTATGCAAGTGGTGATTCCATACCAAAATGAAGATTGGTCAAACTTAAAACCCTTGTCGGAGCGTTGGGTGCAACTAGAGCCCAATGTAGCCGACGCTTGGTATTTTTTAGGTGCAGCGGAAGAAGGCTTACAACACTACGCTGAAGCGAAAACAGCCTTTGAAAAAGCACGCACGCTCAATGACCGCGATTTAGATGCCATGGTAGCGCTATCGCGCATTGCCTTGCTGCAAAAAGATATGGCTTCTTTACAAGGGCTACAACAGGCGATTTCGGTGATTAACCCTGAAGAAGCAGATAAACTGGGGCAACAAATGGCTAAATTGGCGCAATGATTTTAGGATTATGCGTAGCGAGATATGCATAAAAAGGAGCGACAATTTTATGACCAAGCAAACCCATAAAGTGTTACCAAAATTTGCTAATGAGCAAGAAGAACGCGCGTTCTGGGAGAGCCAAGAAAGCGTTGATTTTGTCGATTGGACAAAGGCAAAAAAAGTACGCTTAACCAATTTAAAACCCACCACAAAGGCTATTTCTATTCGGCTACCTGTGGATATGATAGAGAAATAAAAAGTCGCCGCGAATAAAAAAGATGTGCCTTATCAGTCGTTGGTTAAAATTTGGATTGATGAAAAGCTTGTGTAGTTTTATATGATATAGTTCTCATGCTTTGCAATGCCTTTAATTTATTACGGTCGTGCTATTGACAAGTTGTAGCCGTAGAAAAAATTGAGTGTGTTATCAAAATTTTATAAAGCATTTCTTATGTTTAATTTTTTCAAAAAAGATGAGTCAAAAGAGTTAAGTAAGCATCTTAAAACCCTTACAAAAGAAATTAATAGGGATGGTGGTCCTATAGTTGTTTGCAGTAATTTCTTGAATTTCCTTGATAAAGATGACCTTTTTAATACACTGGGTATTTTTAATCAGAAAAACTTACTCGATCAACAAGCAAAATTGATGTTGTCTGCACTTTTGTTACTTAACGATATAAAAAATCAGAAGTCTCTTTATACAAAAGATGAATCAGACGATTTGATTGCATTAGCAAAAGCATCCTACATCTTTTCAAACTGCTATGTAAGTGATGCTGAATTTTCTAAGATACTACTAATGCCATATAATCAAGCTTTAGAAGCTATACGGCAGCTTAAGGAGCCATATGAAGTTGCGTGGAATGAATGGCTCATAACAGATATTGATGTTGATAAACTTGCAACCATTGCGCTTATTAAATTTAAGTAAACAACTCGAAAGGCGCAATATCCAAAGTAAGCGAAGTCCGAGCTAACTAGACCAAAGCTTAGCGGCTCCTGTGCAGAATCTGTCCACCCTACTTGACTGGCGTAGTTTGGGAAAGTTTGAATGCGGCGGATTTCGCAATCTAATCCGCCATATCGTGCTCAAGAACCTCACAATAATACTCTCCTGAAATATCGGATAAGTCTGGATTTTCGTTATAGGGTTTAATAATATCTTCACAAACTGATTTGTTATCTGGATACCCATGCACTGTAACTAGGTACATATCGTCTAAGGACTTTTTCTTTAATGCCACTGCATTATAACCATCAATTTTATGCTTTTTAAAATACGCTAAAAGCTCATCCGATGTTATTGACGTTCCATTTGTCTCCTGCTCTTTTCCTGCGCAACTTAGCAACATCATTACAAAAATTAAAAGCATCAAAACTCTCATAACAACACCCCTATGACAACCCTAGAACAACAACATTTAGTTTATTAAATCAATTGCTGACCAAACTCTAAAAATAACCTCTATACATATTTATAGTACGTGAATAGTTTTTTGGCAAAAGATTTAGCTTTTTACTAGAAAATGGTCGAGCGAAAGAATTAATATTTTTAGTAACTCTACTGTCTACATACCAGTCTGCTCGATGCTGTTTCAGCATTGCTTCAATTTTAAAACAATTAGCCATAGCCCAGCTAGATGTCTTGAGAAGTAAAGCTTTTGAGGTTGTATCTGATTGTGAAGTTTCAGAATCATACCGAGGGAATGCTTGACCTTTAACTGAAATAACATAAGTTTTAGCATTAAGAAACAAGTCTAATTCTTTTTTGAACTGACTAAGCTCTAATAATACTTTTTTCCGCTCTGAAGCCGAATTCGCACTAAAGGTAAGAAGTAACACAGAATCATTCCAAACATATCCAACATTATGATTGGGAAGTTCGTAGTTAATTTTATATGCAGCAAATTTATGCATTTTAAGCATCATTTTAGAAGCTTCTCCAGATGAAGCTTTGCTCCGAATACCTACAAGATCAAACATTGAAATAATGCATGGCTGCCAAGCTTCGATCATCATAATCTTGAATAAACCATATTTTTGTTAAAAATACTACGTAAGTGCGAATGCGCCTGCTGTTCGCCATGATTAAAATCATTAGTCAACGCACCCACGCTGGATCACAGGCTACACTAGCTATCCAAAATTATTCAGCCCGAGACAATATATCTTGTGCTAGTTCTATAACATATTTGTCGAATCTACCAGCATCATCATTGACGATAATTTTTGCCAACTCGAAAAGTTCCTTACTAAATCCAACATCCATGTTTTTCTTTAATATCCAAAATAATGCAAGTGGCTTGAGGCATAAGAATTTTTCAATTGGGATACATATATGTTTAACTTGATTATCACATGTTATGTTTATCGTATAAATTGGAAAAATGCGTGCTAGCCTACTAGATATTTCTTCGTCCAAAGTTGCTGTAAAATCCCAAGCGGAATTTAATTCATCAAGCTCAATAATTTTGGTGTCGCATATGTTTTCAAGTTTCGATATGAACTCGTCTAAACACTCAATAAGTTGACTCTTTGGTATCCGAGAAATGTTATTTTTTACAAAAGTTAAAAGGTTTGAATAGTCAATATCTCTTAAATATCTAATTATTATTAAGCGAGTTTGTTGCTCAAACTGATAAAAATTTTCCTCTAATATTAGGTAGTCAATATTTCTATCAGTTAATGCATTTAATGTATCATCATTAAGTATTTCCAGACGTTTCTGCAGATGCTCGAAGGATTTCTTATCTGAGTCTGAGTCACTAAAGCTTAGATTTTCTTTGCTTGCCGCCCATAGTTGGATTATCTTATGCTCATCTTCCAATGCTAATTTCAGGAGCCAATTTGGCAAAAGCTCTCCAGTTTTGTTAGCAAACTCATCGACTATTTCCAACTTAGATTCAACGGCTAGCGATTGCCAAGCCATCTCCAGTAAGAATCGAGAAGATGGAGCTGACGAGGTAAGATTTTTCAGTAATTTTTGATTAAGCATTATTGAATTCCAAATTATGGATTTGTAATCGATTTTATTTAGTCAGCGTAGCCCGCACTAAGTGGCGAGATACACGAGCAGTGCACAGTACTCCGCATTTGTGACTCATCACTCGGCTACGTAGTCCGCTAGCTACTCGATTCTATCTGTTTCAACCACAACTGCAACATCTGGCACCGCATCTAAAAAAGCCTCAAAATCCCCGCGTCTTGCTTCGGCGGCTTCTGATTTTAAATAGTTGAGCGTGAGTACGCTGGCCATTTTTTCAGCCACAGCGCTTGCGATAAATTGATTGGCAGACACACCTTCGCGCTCAGCCAGTGCTTTTAGGTTTTGATGTAATGATTCTGGGATGCGTATGGTTAATGCACTCATCATTGGCTCCTTACTAATTTTAAAAACTCACTTGGGGTGATGGCTTGTACATCAAACTTCAGGTTTTGAAAGTCACGTATATTATGCGTCACAATATACTTAGCTTGTGCAGCTACCGCTAGTTCTAACACCATGTCGTCATTTGGGTCGCGTAGCTGTGGACGCCATAAATAATAAATATCTTGCAGATGTGCGACTGAGGCTAAATAACGCAAAAATGCCAACGCACTTTCTGGGCTTTGATGCGTAGGCAAATGCTCTGCACGTGTCAACACCGCTTGCCACTCCACGTAAAGCGCCACAGATAAGCAAATTTGAAATTGATCGCTTGGCAACGACGAAACAAGCGCATAACTAGCCCCTTGCCTAGAGCGTACTGCCGCAACTAACAACGATGTATCAAAAACTACTTTCATGGTTACATCAGTATAACCATTTACTGCTTATATTCAAGAGATTTCTTTTCAACTGTCTACAATTGCAGAAAAAACAAAACCCGCCGAAGCGGGTCTATGTTTTTAAAATGCTACTAAGGGCATTTTTGCTTTAAGCAGGAAAGTGAGACAAGGCGCGCAAGTCGCAGACAATACGATTAGTATGGCAAGACTTGCGCAACGCAGTATCACTGATGTGCTTAATGCAAAAGTTACATCATGCCACCCATGCCGCCCATACCACCCATATCCGGCGCCGCTGGTGCGTCATCTTTAGGCAACTCAGCAATCATGCAGTCAGTAGTCAACATTAAGCCAGCCACTGAAGCCGCATTTTGCAATGCTGAGCGGGTTACTTTAGTTGGGTCTAACACGCCCATTTCAACCATGTCGCCATATGTTTCGTTAGCCGCGTTGTAGCCGTAGTTGCCTTTACCAGCCGCTACGTTGCTCACTACTACTGATGGCTCTGCACCAGCGTTTTGAACGATTTGACGTAATGGCTCTTCAACTGCGCGTAGTACAATTTTCACGCCAGCTTCTTGGTCTAGGTTGTCGCCTTTTACTTTTGCAATCGCGTCACGTGCACGAATCAATGCAACGCCGCCGCCAGCAACAATACCTTCTTCAACCGCTGCACGTGTTGCGTGTAGTGCATCTTCTACGCGTGCTTTTTTCTCTTTCATTTCGATTTCAGTCGTTGCGCCAACTTTGATTACTGCAACACCGCCAGCTAATTTAGCTACGCGCTCTTGTAGTTTTTCACGGTCGTAGTCGCTAGTTGCGTCTTCGGCTTGTTTTTTGATTTGGTCAATGCGTGATTTGATGTTGCCTTCATTGCCTGCACCGTCAATGATGATGGTGTTTTCTTTACCTACTTCAATACGTTTAGCTTGGCCTAAGTCAGCTAATTGTACGTTTTCAAGTTTGAGGCCTAATTCTTCAGCAATCACTGTACCGCCAGTTAAAATTGCGATGTCTTCTAACATGGCTTTACGGCGGTCACCAAAACCTGGGGCTTTAACTGCACAAGTTTTGAGAATGCCACGGATGTTGTTTACCACTAATGTTGCTAATGCTTCGCCGTCGATATCTTCAGCGATGATTAAGAGTGGGCGACCTGCTTTAGCTACTTGCTCTAAAGTTGGAAGTAAATCACGGATGTTTGAGATTTTTTTGTCAAATAACAACACGAATGGGTTGTCTAATAATGCGATTTGACGGTCTGGGTTGTTGATGAAGTAAGGTGAGAGGTAGCCACGGTCAAATTGCATACCTTCAACTACGTCTAATTCGCTTTCTAAGCCTGAACCATCTTCAACAGTAATCACGCCTTCTTTGCCGACTTTATCCATTGCGTCTGCAATGATTTGGCCGATTGATGTGTCTGAGTTAGCTGAAATTGCACCTACTTGGGCGATTTCTTTGCTGGTTGTACATGGTTTGCTCATGGCTTTTAATTCAGCAACTGCTGCTGCAACCGCTTTATCAATACCACGTTTTAAATCCATTGGGTTCATGCCAGCAGCTACTGATTTCATGCCTTCACGGATGATGGCTTGTGCTAACACGGTAGCAGTTGTTGTACCGTCACCTGCGATGTCAGAAGTTTTTGAAGCAACTTCTTTCACCATTTGTGCGCCCATGTTCTCAAATTTGTCTTTGAGCTCTACTTCTTTAGCTACTGAAACACCGTCTTTAGTAATGGTAGGTGCGCCGTATGAACGCTCTAAAACCACGTTGCGGCCTTTAGGGCCTAAAGTTACTTTAACTGCGTTGGCGAGAATGTTTACGCCATTGGTCATTTTTTGACGAACTTCATCGCCAAAACGTACGTCTTTTGCTGCCATGTTAAATCTCCTAAATACTTAAAACTAATTGTATGAGTTTAAAAACGAACTGGGGCAATTAAGCCTCAACTACGCCCATTAAATCTTCTTCGCGCATCACGAGTAACTCGTCACCGTTAACTTTAACGGTTTGGCCAGCGTATTTACCAAATAACACTTTGTCGCCTACTTTAACGTCTAGCGGAATCACTTTGCCTTGGTCATCTTTTTTACCTGGGCCAACTGCTAACACTTCACCTTGGTCTGGTTTCTCAGTAGCAGTATCAGGAATCACAATACCTGATGCGGTAGTACGCATTTCTTCAACACGCTTAACAATGACGCGATCGTGTAAAGGACGAATTTTCATGTATAACTCCTTGGTTAAAATTTTAGAACTTAAACTTTTTGCTTAAAGTTTTGCAACTTCAAGCACTTAAAAATGAGTGAATTTCAGATTTTAGCACTCAAAGCATTAGAGTGCTAGCAATCTGATTGGCGATTACGCCAGTGATGTGAAAATGGGGATGTTTAAATAGATTTCAAGAGGGCTAAGATAGGTTTTTTTGGAAAATGTCTTAGCCCTTGTTACAGAAGACTTATGGGCACTTCTATAAATTGAAGTTACTATGCAAGGCAAGGCGCGATTAAAAAATTTGGACGCAGCATATATTTGATATGTAAGGATAAATTTTTTATGAGCAACGCCGCATAGCGACGTAAATTCAATTTATAGAAGTGCCCTTAAAATTACTTAGCTTTAATCAGCGTACCAACACCTTCGTCGGTCAATACTTCTAACAATAAAGCATGTTCTACGCGACCATCAATAATATGCACAGACTTTACGCCGCTACGTGCTGCATCGAGCGCAGAGCTAATCTTAGGCAACATGCCGCCAGAGAGCGTGCCGTCTTCAACCAAATCATCAATTTGCTTAGGCGTAAGGCCAGTGAGCAAGGTGCCATTTTTGTCTAGCACCCCAGGTGTATTGGTCAGCAAAATCAATTTTTCTGCGCCCAAAATCTCTGCCAACTTACCTGCCACCACATCAGCATTGATATTATAAGTTTCACCATCGGCGCCCACACCAATTGGCGCAACCACGGGTATAAAATCACCGCTATCTAAAAACTGAATAATGCTAGGGTCTATCGCGCTGATTTCGCCCACCTGACCAATGTCTATCATTTTGGCAGGGTCATCTTTATCGGCCATCAGCAATTTATGCGCATGAATAAAATTACCATCTTGCCCAGTTAAACCTACTGCTTTGCCGCCATGACGGTTAATGAGATTCACGATTTCTTTATTCACTTGACCACCCAAGACCATTTCTACAATGTCCATGGTTTCATCATCGGTCACGCGCATGCCTTGTATAAACTCGCCTTTTTTGCCGAGCTTATCAAGCATCTCATTAATTTGAGGGCCGCCGCCATGCACCACCACTGGGTTCATGCCCACCAGCTTGAGCAACACCACATCTTGCGCAAAGCACTCTTTTAAATGGTCGTCAGTCATAGCATTGCCACCGTATTTAATGACGATGGTTTTATCAAAAAACTTTTTAATATAAGGCAGCGCCTCAGATAAGGTTTGTGCTTTTTGCGTTGCGGTGGTTGTGTTTAGCATTGGGTTCTCAATCAATGAAAAATTTTGTGTATTTTACCTTGAAATAACTATGAAAGCGGTGTTCTAATGTAAGGAAATGTTTCGAGAATAAACTATGCCCAGTGACATCGAAATCGCACAACAAGCGCACATGCTTAAAGTGAGTGAAATTGCCGCCAAATTAGGCTTGGCGGAAGATAGCTTAGAGCATTATGGGCAATATAAAGCCAAAGTGGCGGTTGAGTCACTCACACACCTTGAAAACAAGCCAAACGGCAAACTCATTTTAGTTACCGCAATTAGCCCAACACCAGCTGGCGAAGGCAAAACCACCACCACGGTGGGCTTGGGGGATGCTTTAAATCGTATTGGTAAAAAAACTGTGGTGTGCTTACGTGAGCCTTCGCTAGGGCCTGTGTTTGGCATGAAAGGCGGCGCAGCAGGTGGCGGCTATGCACAAGTGGTGCCGATGGAGGATATTAACCTGCACTTTACGGGTGATTTTTCTGCTATTGCTTTAGCGCACAATCTGCTTTCTGCACTTATCGATAACCACATTCATCACGGCAATGCCCTGCAAATTGACCCGCGCCAAGTAGCTTGGAAGCGCGTAGTAGATATGAACGACCGTGCCTTGCGCCAGATTGTGGTGGGCTTGGGCGGCAAGGTGAATGGCCAAGCGCGTGAAGATGGTTTTGATATTGTCGTCGCCTCTGAAGTAATGGCGATTTTTTGCTTGGCTAGCTCGCTCAAAGACCTAAAACAACGTTTAGGTAACATTGTGATTGGCTACAGTTTTACGGGCGAGCCGATTACCGCGCGCCAACTTAAAGCGCATGGCGCAATGACGGTTTTGCTCAAAGACGCGATTAAACCCAACTTAGTACAAACTTTAGAAAACACGCCCGCGTTTATACACGGCGGCCCTTTTGCCAATATCGCGCACGGCTGCAACTCAGCCATTGCCACTAAACTCGCGCTTAAATTAGGTAACTATGTCGTCACAGAAGCTGGCTTTGGTGCAGATTTAGGTGCTGAAAAATTCATTGATATTAAATGCCGCAAAGCGGGCTTAAGCCCTGCTGCTTGCGTCATTGTCGCGACCATACGTGCGCTTAAGTATCACGGTGGCATTGAGGTTGAAGCGCTTGCACAAGAAAACATCACAGCGCTAGAAGCAGGCTTAGTCAACCTCGAAAAACATGTTGAAAACATCACCCAACACTACCAACTACCATGCGTGGTAGCGATTAACCGCTTTACGCACGACACCGCTGCCGAAATGGAAACAGTACGCCAGCATATGCAGAGCTTAGGCGTTAAAGTGGTGGTGGCCGAACACTGGGCAAAAGGCGGCGCAGGTGCAGAAGAGTTAGCGCACGAAGTGGTCAAACTTGCAGAACACCCAAGTAAAACCATGCAATTTGTTTACGAAGACAGCGACCCGCTATGGGAGAAAATGCGCAAACTTGCCACCAAAATTTACGGTGCAACTGACATTAGTGCAGCACGTCGCGTTAAAGCCATTGTTGATAAGCTACAGACAGAGGGTTATGGCCATTACCCCATCTGCGTTGCCAAAACACAATACTCATTTACCACTGACGCTTCACGGCGAGGCGCTCCTAAAGACCATGTGGTGATTATTCGCTCAGTACGTTTGAGTGCAGGCGCAGAATTTATTGTAATGATTTGCGACGACATCATGACCATGCCGGGCTTACCTAAAGAGCCATGTGCGACGCGCATTGATATAGATGATGATGGGCGTGTAGTAGGCTTGTTCTAAAACAAAGAGATATTGCAGCTGCGCAAGATTTACCAACAAAAACTATGCTTATAAAAAGTAGTCATAAGATTGTAAGTAATAGAAATCTCACACGACTAATAATAAAGGAGCACACACCATGCAAAAAATTACCACCACCATTGCCGCCACATTATTGCTAATAAGTAGCCACGTATTTGCTGCCACTACTGCTTATACAGACGCGGCATTTAACAAACTCATGCAAGAAGGCAAACCCATTTTACTGGCAGTGCATGCCGACTGGTGCCCCACCTGCAAGCGCCAACAATCGATTATTGATGATTTAACAAAGCAGAAAAAATTAGAAGGCATTGCTGTGATGCGCATCGATTTCTACAATCAAGAAGCCGCAGTAGAAAAATTTAAAGCGCAGCAACAAAGTACACTCATCGTATTTAAAGGTGGCAAAGAGGTCGGGCGCAGTATTGCAGTCACCAGCCCAGAAGGCATTGCGCAGCTTGTGCAAAAAACACAATAAGCCGACTCACTAGGCCATAGGCATACCTCATGATATCTCTCAGCACTTATGGCTTAAGCTTTATAGCAGGAGTGCTTTCACTACTCTCGCCGTGCGTGCTGCCTATTGTGCCTATTTTGCTAGGCTCAGCACTCACCACTCACCGCTGGGGGCCTTATGCACTGGCTGCGGGGCTTACAATATCATTTACTTTATTAGGTTTAAGCCTAGCCAGCTTTGGCACATTAAGCGGTTTAGACCCACACACTTTTAGAAAAATCACAGCTGGATTTCTTGTTTTATTTGGCCTGATTTTGCTTTCAACTACGCTACAAGCCAAGTTCGCCGCCGCCAGTGCTGGTTTAAGCAACTCAGGGCAAAACATGCTCAACTACATTTCAACCGATAGCCTTGCTGGGCAACTTATCTTAGGGCTGCTATTAGGCGTGGTGTGGAGTCCCTGTGTGGGCCCTACATTAGGCGCTGCAATCGCCCTTGCTAGCCAAGGTCAAAACCTAGCAGAGGTGAGCTTGGTCATGTTTATATTTGGCTTGGGGGCTGGCACACCGCTCATTTTGCTGGGCAAGCTCTCTCAAAAAACCATGTCAAAAGTAAGAAACAAGCTATTTCATGCGGGCAGCTTAGGTAAAAAAATATTTGGCGCATTGCTACTGATTTCTGGCTTATTAATACTCACAGGCTTAGATAAAAAAGTAGAAATACAAATACTCAAACACATACCAGACTGGTGGGTCACGCTAACAACCACGATTTAGATTTTGTCCAAAAGCCAGAATAGCTAGGCGTAAAAAAACCCCAACAAATCATTAGTCTATTGGGGTTTATTTACATCAGAAGCAAAGGTAGGTCCTAGAACGGAATATCATCCTCAAAATCATCAAAACCTGAGCTAGCAGGCTTAGCAGATGGCGCTGCTGGGCGCTGAGCTGATTGGCTAGGCGCTGAGTTACTTGGTGCGTAGCCGCTGTCTTGATTCATGTCATCACCGCCTTCGTAGCTAGCATTACCGCCGCCATCACGACCACCTAGCATTTGCATATTGTCTGCAATAATTTCTGTGCTGTAACGAGTCACGCCATCTTTTTCCCACTTACGGGTTTGCAAACGTCCTTCAACGTATACAGGGCGGCCTTTTTTAAGATACTCACCTGCAATCTCGGCAAGTTTGCGATACATCACAATATTGTGCCACTCAGTTTTTTCTTGTTTTTGGCCTGATTTATCTTTCCAATTTTCAGTAGTGGCAATGCTAAAGTTAGCCACTGCTTCACCATTAGGCATGTAGCGCACTTCTGGGTCGCGCCCCAAATTGCCCATTAAAATTACTTTATTTACTGATGCCATTTTATTCTCCCATTTGCTTATCAAATGCTAACGACTTATTTGTTAATAAGGCTAAGTGCTGCCTCTTCATCCCAATTTTGCTGCATATCTACTTTAAGTATGACTAAACCTTCTTCTGCAATTACCACCGCCTCACGCACCCCAGCTAGCGCAGCTAAACTTTTTGTAAGCTGGGCGGCTTTATCTGCAGTAATGCTTTCTAGGTGATACATTTTGCTTTTCACCTTTGGCGGCGCTTGCATGCTCAGTGCCAGCACCAGCCAGCCTGTCATGAGCACACTGCAAAATACAAATACCGAGGCGTATCCATGATAGTGTGAAAGATAGCCACCTACACTACCACCGATGAACACCCCTAAGGACTGCGAAGTATTATACACGCCCATGGCTGTACCTTTTGATGCTGCGGGTGCCATTTTTGAGATAATAGAGGGCAGTGATGCTTCAAGCACGTTGAAGGCAATAAAATACGCACCAAGCGAAACTACAATGCCTAAAAAGTTATGTATGCTGCTCGCAAACAATAACTGCGCGCCCAACATTAGTGCAACAGCAGCGACAAATACTTGTTTTAGTTTGCCGCCTTTTTCACCATAAATAATCGCGGGCACCATCAAAATAAATGAGAACACCAAGATAGGCAAATATATTTTCCAGTGCAGATTCTCACCCCAGCCACTGGTTTCTTTAATGGCAAAAGGCACAACAACAAACATCGCCATTTGTGCGGCATGCAATGCAAATATGCCGTAATTAAGGCGCAGCAGTTGTGTGTTACGTAGCACATCTTTAAGCTTGGCTGGCGCGGCTTCTGCGTCTGAGTGAAAACGGCTAATGATTGGGTCTGGCACCACATACTTCACTACAAACATCGCTATTATGGCGAGCACACCTGTCATTGCAAAGATTCCAGGCACACCTATCCATTGATTAAGTACAGGACCAGCGATTAAAGAAATGGCAAATGTCACGCCTATCGTGCCGCCTATCATGGCCATGGCTTTGGTGCGGTGCTCTTCACGCGTAAGGTCTGCCACCAGCGCAGTCACAGCCGCAGAAACTGCTCCCGCGCCTTGTATTGAGCGACCTAAAATCACCATATAAATATCAGTAGCAAAAGCAGCGACAAAGCTGCCTATCACCAGCAAAACAAGGCCTATATAAATAACGCGTTTACGCCCAAATTTATCTGAAGCCATGCCAAATGGAAGTTGGAACAAAGCTTGCGTAAGCCCATAAGCACCAAGCGCTAAACCTATGAGCAAAGCACTAGGCTGACTGGGTAGTGAATGTGCATAAATAGCAAAAATCGGCAAGATTAAAAACATGCCGAGCATACGTAAACCGTAAATTGACGCAAGACTTAAACTCGCTCTGAGTTCAAGTGATGACATTGATTCTGACTGTTGCATGAAAAAAGATTGAATGTTAACTAGATAATTGCGTATATTAACAGGTTGCTTCACTTTAGTGCCTGTGACCTTACAACACATGACTAAAATTAACTGAGATAGGCTACAAAATAGATGGATTTTATTCGCATACGCGGTGCACGCACGCACAATTTAAAAAATGTTTCGCTAGATTTACCGCGTAACAAAATGATTGTAATCACTGGCTTATCTGGTTCAGGAAAATCTTCACTAGCGTTTGATACGCTTTATGCTGAAGGGCAGCGCCGTTATGTAGAGTCACTTTCAGCCTATGCCCGCCAGTTTTTGGCGCGTATGGATAAACCTGATGTCGACTTAATCGAAGGTTTATCTCCTGCTATTTCTATTGAACAAAAATCCACCTCGCACAACCCACGCTCAACCGTAGGCACTGTCACAGAAATTCATGATTATTTGCGTTTGCTCTACGCACGTGCAGGCGACCCAGAATGCCCAGAGCACGGCATTAAACTTGAGGCGCAAACCGTCAGCCAAATGGTGGATAGCGTTTTAGCGCTGCCCGAAGACACTAAGCTGATGATACTCTCACCCGTGGTGCGCGAGCGTAAAGGCGAGCAGCTCGATTTATTCGAAGAGCTTAAAGCTCAAGGTTTTGTGCGCCTGCGTGTAGACGGCACGATTTACGAAATGGATGCTCTGCCTCAACTAGCCAAAACCACCAAACACAGTGTAGATGTTGTAGTTGACCGCATTAAAATTAAAGAGGACATGAAGCAGCGATTGGCTGAATCATTTGAGACAGCGTTGCGCCTAGCCGAAGGCAAAGCCATTGCAGTGGAGATGGACACAGGTAAAGAATATTTATTCTCAGCCAAATTTTCATGCCCTGTGTGTGACTACTCACTTGCTGAATTAGAGCCGCGCTTATTCAGCTTTAACAACCCGATGGGCGCTTGCCCCAAGTGTGATGGCTTGGGCAATATTAACTTTTTTGACCCTAAACGCGTAGTCGCATTCCCTCACTTATCACTCGCCGCAGGTGCAATTAAAGGCTGGGATAGACGCAACCAATTTTACTTTCAGATGTTAGCCAGCTTGGCTGAACACTACTCGTTTGACCTTGATGCCACTTTTGAAAGCTTACCAGCGCATATTCAGCACATTTTGTTACACGGCAGCGGTAAAGAAACCATTGCCTTTAAATACTTAAACGAACGCGGCACTTTCTTTGGCAAAACCCATGCGTTTGAAGGCATTTTAAATAATCTACAGCGCCGCTACCACGAAACTGATTCCACTACCGTGCGTGAAGAGCTGGCTAAATACCTCAACGCACAATCTTGCCCTGACTGCGCTGGCACACGTTTAAGAATTGAAGCGCGTCACGTAAAAGTGGGCGGAAAAAACATACACCAAATCTGCGAAGCGCCTTTAAAGCAAGCACTCACTTTCTTTGAAACCATTGAGCTCACTGGGCAGAAGCTTGCTATTGCCGACAAAATTGTCAAAGAGATAGGCAATCGCCTGAAGTTTTTAACCAATGTCGGTTTAGAGTATTTATCGCTGTCACGTTCGGCTGAAACACTTTCAGGTGGCGAGGCACAGCGTATACGTTTAGCCTCACAAATTGGCTCTGGCCTCACTGGCGTGATGTATGTACTCGACGAGCCCTCTATTGGCTTGCATCAACGCGATAATGACCGCCTGCTTGAAACGCTTAAACGCCTGCGTGACATTGGCAACAGTGTGATTGTGGTTGAACATGACCAAGATGCGATTATGAGCGCTGATTACGTGGTAGATATTGGCCCAGGCGCGGGTGAGCATGGCGGGCAAATTATTGCCGAAGGCACGCCAGCCGAAATTCAAGCCAACCCCAACTCCATCACAGGGCAGTATTTAAGCGGTAAAAAACAAATCATCTACAACAAAAAACGCCATGCGCCAGACCCAGCACGTTGGCTCTCGCTATTTCACGCCACTGGCAACAACTTAAAAGATGTAAAACTAGAACTGCCAGTCGGCCTACTCACATGCGTAACTGGGGTATCAGGTAGTGGTAAATCTACGCTGATTAACGACACTTTATACCGCGTTGTGGCACAACATTTGTATGGAAGTTCCACCGAGCCAGCCGCATTTGATGGCATTGATGGTCTAGAATTTTTTGATAAAGTGGTCGATGTAGACCAAAGCCCTATCGGTCGTACCCCGCGCTCTAATCCAGCCACTTATACGGGTTTATTTACGCCCATCCGCGATTTATTTGCAGGCGTACCTGAGAGCCGCGCCCGAGGTTATGGCCCTGGGCGTTACTCTTTCAATGTTAAAGGTGGGCGCTGCGAAGCCTGCCAAGGCGATGGCGTATTACGCGTAGAAATGCACTTCTTACCTGATGTCTACGTGCCATGTGACGTATGCAAAGGCCATCGCTACAACCGCGAAACCTTAGAAATTCAGTTCAAAGGCAAAAACATACACGAAATTCTATCGATGACGGTTGAGCAAGCACACGAGTTCTTTAAAGCGGTTCCCGTAGTTGCGCGCAAACTGCAAACCTTGCTCGATGTGGGCCTAGGCTATATCACGCTTGGACAATCAGCCACCACGCTCTCAGGCGGCGAGGCGCAGCGCGTCAAACTCGCATTAGAGCTCAGCAAACGTGATACAGGCCGCACCCTATACATTTTAGATGAACCAACCACTGGCTTACACTTTGCCGACATTCAATTACTATTAGACGTAATACACCGCCTACGCGATGCGGGTAACACTATCGTCATTATTGAGCACAACTTAGATGTGATTAAAACGGCAGACTGGATTATTGACATGGGGCCAGAAGGTGGTGACGGCGGCGGCACAGTGATTGCTGAAGGTACGCCTGAAGATGTCGCAAACTGTGAAGCGAGTTACACGGGGCGGTATTTAAAACCTATGTTGGCTAGCTAGGCTCAAAAAATGCCTGTTGAGATATTCAAAGAGTTTTTAGGTATTACACCATTACTTGATGGTGTTATTAACCCTGAGAAACATAAGCCTTTTCACTACAGCAGTGAAAGGCTGAAATATGAAATATATCTAGACCTTGAGGAAAAAAGTATTAGCATTTCAGCAGCTTTTGAACAGCCCTTTGGATATAACTCTTTATATGAAATTTCGGTGGAGTTTGATAAGGTTTTATTAGAAACAGAATCAAAACTTTATGGAGAACGAAAAATTTTAGTCTGTAGGAAAAACTTCCCCAACGCTGAAAATTTCAAAACTTTAATGATTATAAAATGGGATGATGGAGAGCTATCAGTATGGCCAAGCCATTTCAAAGCTTAACTGTACTAGCCAGCCTATTATCTCAATCAATAAGGCCCTCCTATAAAAAAATCCCGCACCAAAGTTCGATGCGGGGGAGTGGCTACGTCCCTTAGTTCTTATTAATTTCGATTTCTCAAGAGTTAGCTAACAAAGTACTCTGCCTCTTCCAATAGGCCGCGATAGCTCTCAATTCTGTCTACCC
>CAZAHP010000052.1:11071-16391 GCA_964484985.1 uncultured Methylophilaceae bacterium | reverse complement strand
TGTAAATTTGGGTAGGTGTTATAGGCGATAGAGACCATTTGCTCGCCTAGCATTTTCACCCGCGCATCAAACTCATCATTCAGCACACATTGCTCACCTGCGCAGACTTCTGCGTCTTGCTCTAATGCTAGATCTGTTTTCAATTTAATATTGGAATAAATCACCCCTGCACTACTAGGGGCGGAATCTGAATATGGCTCATCAGCAGTTGCATAGCAAGAACTCACCGCCAAGGCGATGGCTAAAACCTGTGATGGAAACGACTTATACATTGAAACTCAATTTAGTTAGAAAAGCTGCCATATAGAATCACATACCAGATCAGCACAAAAAATATGTAGAGCGCGCATTATATATACTTTTGTTTATTATGGTAAATATTACATTAAATAGACAGCACTATAAAATTACATGTAAGCAAACTACAGCCCATACGACTAACTTACACATCAACAAGATAGCACACAAATATGACAATATCATCACGCACCAAGTTCACAATTTTAATGAGTGTTGCCATGTTGACCATGCTCTCAAACTCCGCCAATTCTACAGAGTGCCAGGCAAAAAGTACGGCGCAAACCGTGCCCTTATTAGAACTTTACACTTCAGAAGGCTGCAGTAGCTGCCCACCCGCCGACCAATGGCTAAGCTTGCTCAAAACAGAGGGTAAAGTAACGCCGCTCGCTTTTCATGTTGACTACTGGGATTACATAGGCTGGAGAGATGTTTATGCCAAACCTGAGTTTAGTGCAAGGCAGCGAAGTGCCGCAGCAGTTGGAGTAGCCAGCTTTGTTTACACACCGCAATTTACGCTCAACGGCCGTGATTTTAAAGGCACGAACAACTCTCAGCTGAAGCTTAGTATTGATAAAATTTCAAAATCTCCTGCACGTGCCAACTTAAGCCTCGTGCTCACACCACAAAATAATGGTGATTTTGTGTTATCAGCCAAAGCAGAAGCCAGCAAACCAAGAAGCAAAAATGAGGCTCAGGTATTTATCGCAATTTATCAGAACAAACTAAGCAGCCAAGTAAAAGCAGGTGAAAACAATGGGCGCGAACTCAAGCACGACTATGTAGTACGCGAATTTTTTGGCGGCTATCCCTTGAATGAGTCATTCGCAAAAAGCATCACTTTAAAGCCCGAATGGAAAAACAAAGATGCAGGTGCTGTTATCTTTGTGCAAGATAGTAAAACAGGGGAAACTTGGCAAAGTTTGCAGCTAGTACTTTGCACAAGTTAAACATACCATCGCCCAACCAGAAGCCCAAACTGATTATTGGGCTTTTAGATATGCCATTAAGCCAGCCGCCACATTAAATTACTTATCAAAATCAACTATCAAAGGGGCATGGTCGCTAAAGCGCTCTGTTTTATAAATGCTAGTTGCCACAGCTTTTGCCGCAAACTCTGGCGTAGCGATTTGGTAATCTATACGCCATCCTACATTTTTTTCGTAAGCCGCACCTCGGTTGCTCCACCATGTGTAGCATTCATCCGTGGTATTGGGATGCAAGCTACGGTAAACATCTACCCAGCCTACATTGCTAAACAACTCAGTCAACCATGCACGCTCTTCAGGTAAAAAACCTGAATTCTTTTTATTACCCTTATAGTTTTTGAGGTCGGCTTCTTGGTGAGCAATATTCCAGTCGCCGCACACGACTACATCACGTCCAGAGTTTTTGAGCGCTTGCAAATGTGGCATAAAACGCTCCATCACACTAAACTTAAACGTTTGGCGCTCTTCACCACTTGAACCGCTAGGCAAATACAAAGAAACAACACTTAAATTGCCAAATTGCAGCTCTAAATAGCGCCCTTCGCTATCGATGTCCGCCATACCCAAACCTTCAATCACGGCATCAGGCTTGGTTTTTGTATAAATACCAACACCGCTATAGCCTTTTTTCTCTGCGTAATGAAAGTAGCCAAAATAGCCTTGAGGTGCGAGCATTTCAGGCGTCATGTCCGCCGCTTGTGCTTTGAGTTCTTGCATACAAATCACATCAGCTTGCTGAGTTTGCATCCATGATAAAAAACCTTTGTTGACGGCAGAGCGTATGCCGTTTAAATTCGCAGATATAATACGAAACATTGTTAACCTTACTATTTGAGATATGTCCGATTTTACACAAGACTTCATCGCTTTTGCGATTAAAAAACAAGTGCTGCGTTTTGGCGAGTTTAAAACCAAAGCTGGGCGCTTAAGCCCTTATTTCTTTAATGCTGGCCTTTTTAATGACGGTGAAAGCTTAATGAAGCTGGGCGAATATTATGCAGCAGCGATTTTAAAATCAGGCATACAGTTTGACATGTTATTTGGCCCAGCTTACAAAGGCATCACGCTAGCAGCTAGCATTGCGATCGCCTTGGCAAGGCAAGGCCATAATGTTCCTTACGCTTATAATCGCAAAGAAGCTAAAGACCACGGCGAAGGTGGCGTAATAGTAGGTGCACCACTGCAAGGACGAGTGCTTATTGTAGATGATGTGATATCAGCAGGCACTTCTGTGCGCGAGTCTGTAGAGATGATTAATCAAAGTGGCGCTACACCGTGTGGCGTTGCTATTGCTATCGATAGACAAGAGCGCGGATTAGGTGAGCTTTCAGCCGTACAAGAAGTAGAAAGAGACAATCAACTACCAGTATGTGCTATTACTAACCTAACTAGCCTCATTGAATATTTACAACATCAGGATAATATGACAAGCAATCTCGCCGCAATTAAAAGCTACCGCGCTCAATATGGTGTTTAAACTTTAAACCTAGAGGTTAGTGTGCATAAAAATAAATTATCTTTTAGCAAACTCTTAACTACATTGTTGATATCGCTTAGTACAACAAGCGCGATTGCCGATGGAAAAATTATTAAATGGGTAGATGAAAAAGGTGTTACCCATTATGGCGATAAGATGCCAGCGCAAGATTCTGGCCGCAAAAACACTGTTCTTAATCACCAAGGCGTTGTTTTAAAAGAAAACGACCCAAGTAAAAACACAATCAACCCTGACGACCCTGTAGTGATAGAGCAACAGCGACGCGATCATGCTCTGTTAGCCTCGTACAACTCTGAGTCTGAGATTGATTTGGCGCGTGACCGCAATTTGCAAATGGATGAGCTGGCGATACAAGCTTTGGTGTTACGTAAAGAAAGCGCTAAAAAGAAATTAGAAAGCAATCAAAAAATAGCTGACGGCTTCAAACAACGTAAAAAAACCATGCCTGTTGAACTCACAGAAGATTTAAACGAAAACCGTGCAGAAATAAGCAAAGTAGACAATCTGGTTTTGCAAAGAAAACAAAGTATGCAAGAAACACGCAAGCGGTTTGAAGGTGAAAAGCAAAGGTATATCGAATTGCGCGGATCAAGCCCTGCGGCAAACTCGCAAGAAACTGCTAAGAGCAAACCTTAAGCACGCACCTCATATGATGAGGAGCTTTAAAAGCTCCTCAAGATAAACCACTTAATAAACTAGCCAAGCTTTTTCTTCAATATCTCGTTCACCTGCGCAGGGTTAGCTTTACCTTTTGAGGCTTTCATCGCCTGACCTACCAAAGCATTAAAGGCCTTTTCTTTACCTGCTTTAAACTCTTCTACCATGGCAGCGTTTGCGGCTAGTACTTCATCAATAATCGCCTCAATCGCACCCGTGTCAGACACTTGTTTTAGGCCTTTGGCTTCGATAATCGCATCGACTTCGCCTTCGCCCGCCCACATCGCCTCAAATACTTGTTTAGCTGCATTGTTAGAGATGGTGTTGTCTGAAATGCGTTTAAGCAGTTGAGCAAGCTGCTCTGCACTTAATGGTGAGTCAGTAATGGATTTATCTTCAGCATTTAACTTGGCAGAAACTGCCCCCATGACCCAGTTAGCCGCTTGTTTTGCATCACTGCCCGCTTGCACCACAGCCACAAAATAATCAGCCAAATCTTTTGAAGCAGTAAGCGCACTCGCGTCATAGCTCGAAAGTTGGTACTCACTCACAAAGCGTGCTTGTAAGGCTTGTGGCAACTCAGGCATATTGGCTTTTACCCGAGCTTTATCCTCTTCTGTCACCGCTAAAGGCAGTAAATCAGGGTCTGGGAAGTAGCGATAATCGTTGGCTTCTTCTTTACTTCTCATGGATTTAGTTTCGCCAGTATCTGGGTTAAACAGCACTGTGGCTTGCTGTATCGTGCCGCCATCTTCTAGCGTATCAATTTGCCATTGGGTTTCGTACTCAATCGCTTGCTGCATAAACTTAAATGAGTTGAGGTTTTTAATCTCGCGGCGAGTGCCTAGTTTATCTGTGCCTTTGGGGCGTACCGATACGTTCACATCACAGCGGAAGCTACCTTCTTGCATATTGCCATCGCAAATGCCTATCCATTGCACTAGCTCATGCAATTTCTTAGCGTAAGCCACAGCCTCTGCCGCGCTACGCATATCAGGCTCAGTGACGATTTCGAGGAGTGGCGTACCTGCGCGGTTTAAGTCTATGCCGCTCATGCCCTCTACCGCACCATGCACCGATTTGCCCGCATCTTCTTCCAAATGCGCACGGGTGATGTTAATGACTTTTTCGTAGGCTTCTTTGTTTTTGCTAGCAGGCACTTGTATGGTGAGTTTACCTTTACCAACTACAGGTAATTCGTATTGGCTGATTTGATAACCTTTGGGTAAATCAGGGTAAAAATAGTTTTTACGCGCAAACACGCTACGAGGTGCAATTTCAGCATCTACTGCTAAACCAAATTTAATCGCACACTCGACAGCTTCTTTATTGAGTACTGGCAACACACCTGGCAAAGCAACACTCACTTCGCATGCTTGTGTGTTTGGCTCAGCGCCGTAAGTGGTTGAAGCACCACTAAATTGCTTGGTTTTCGTTTGTAGCTGGGTGTGTGTTTCCAGCCCGATGACAACTTCCCATTCCATTATAAAATTCCTTCTGGTGCTTTTTGATGCCAATCAGTGACTTGCTGATAGGCATGGCCTACATCTAACATGCGTGCTTCATCAAAATAGTTGCCGATAATTTGCAAACCTACAGGCAAGCCATTGCTAAAACCTGCTGGAATGCTCATCCCAGGCAAGCCTGCCAAGTTGACGGCAATGGTGTAAATATCTTGCAAATACATTGATACAGGGTCATCCGCTTTTTCACCAATTTTAAAGGCAGTAGATGGTGCGGCAGGGCCCATGATGA
Source organism: uncultured Methylophilaceae bacterium (assembly GCA_964484985.1). Classification (GTDB taxonomy): domain Bacteria; phylum Pseudomonadota; class Gammaproteobacteria; order Burkholderiales; family Methylophilaceae; genus CAZAHP01. Next base: position 11,195 of record CAZAHP010000052.1, on the reverse strand, counting down.
TGTCGCATTTTTTGAACGCTTCGGTAAAGTCTTGTGCGATTAAGCGGCGGATTTGCTGAGCTTTTAAGTAGTAAGCATCGTAATAGCCTGCGCTCAACACGTAAGTGCCAATCAAAATACGGCG
>CAZAHP010000052.1:3788-10971 GCA_964484985.1 uncultured Methylophilaceae bacterium | reverse complement strand
CGCTCATCAAAGCCTGTCATCACGTTCATCATCAGCGCCATGTCTTCACAGGATTTTGCCATCGGCCCTGCTTGGTCAAGGCTAGAGGCAAACGCGATCATACCGTAGCGTGAAACCAAGCCGTAAGTTGGTTTTAAGCCTGAAAGGCCGCACAATGAAGCTGGTTGGCGAATTGAACCGCCTGTATCAGTGCCCGTTGCCGCTGCGCACAAACGTGCTGCCACCGCAGCCGCCGCGCCGCCTGAGCTACCGCCCGGAACACGCGAAATATCCCAAGGGTTTTGTACTTTACCAAAGTAGCTGGTCTCGTTCGATGAGCCCATCGCAAACTCGTCCATATTGGTTTTTCCCAAATTGACCGCACCAGCTTGATTAAAGCTTTCAATCACATGCGCATCATAAGGGCCAATAAAATTCTCTAGCATTTTTGAGCCACAGCTCGTACGCCAGCCTTTAGCTACAAAAATATCTTTTTGCGCAATCGGTATGCCTGTGAGCGCAGTGGCTGTGCCATTGGCCAACATTGCATCTGCTTTAGCTGCTTGCGCCAGTGTGTTTTCTTTATCTAGTGCAATGTAGGCATTGATGCTTGGGTTAAGCGCATCAATGCGTTTTAAAAACTCTTGCGTGAGTTCTACGCTAGAGATTTCTTTTGCTTGGAGCGATGCGCCAAGTTGTTTTAAGCTGTTATTTATCATGCTGATATTCTTCGGTTTGGTGCTGCTGTTTTATTCAATGACTTTAGGAACAAGGTATAGACCTTCCGCAACGGCTTGCTCTGATGAGCCGTTACCAAGCTGCGGTGCATTCTGTTGAAACTCATCACGTTGATTGGTTTTAGTGACCACATCTTCGCGCAAACGTTGTGTCACATCTTGTGAATGTGACATAGGCACTACGCCTGTAGTATCTACAGCTTGCATCTCGGCAATTAAATTCATAATACCAGTCAGTTTTACTAAGGTAGCCTCAGCTTCAGCCTCATTGACCTCGATGCGCGCAAGGTGTGCAATCTTTTTAATATCTGTAACGGTAAGCGACATTTGTTTATTTCCAACGACTTATTAAAGGTTGTTTGCTATCACTCAGTGTAGCAATCACAGAATTTTCACGCTCCTAATTCACATCAAGCTACACTGGGAGCGGCCTACATTTGCTTCTGTATTGAGTCAATTTCATCTCCAATAAAAGCACTATTAGCGATAAAATTTACCTAAAACATCCATCAAAATTCACGACCCAGCCATTTTAAGTGCAAATGGAAATCTAGGATAATCTGCAACTACATCTTAAGTTTTAATGCAATATAAGGTATTATAACTTGATTTTCAGCATACTTTCAGTCGCGGCATACGAATCACTATTTAACGACGCTTATCTCAGGATATAAAAACAATGTTCGGTATTTTAAACAGCTACTTTTCTAACGACTTAGCCATTGACCTTGGCACAGCAAACACCTTAATTTATGTGCGCGGCAAAGGCGTGGTACTAGACGAACCTTCAGTGGTTGCAATACGCCAAGACGGCGGCCCTGCGGGCAAAAAAACAATTTTAGCGGTAGGTTTAGAAGCTAAGCGCATGTTAGGTCGTGCACCTTCTAACATTACAGCCATTCGCCCAATGAAAGACGGCGTGATTGCAGACTTTACAGTCACTGAGCAAATGCTTAAGTACTTTATTCGCCGCATTCATGAGTCACGCCTGTTCTCACCTAACCCACGCATTATCATTTGCGTACCCGTAGGCTCAACCCAAGTAGAACGCCGTGCGATTCGCGAATCAGCCATTGGTGCAGGTGCGCGCCAAGTGTATTTAATTGAAGAACCTATGGCTGCAGCGATTGGTGCTGGCATGCCTGTAGGTGAAGCCACCGGCTCTATGGTGGTAGATATTGGTGGTGGTACAACTGAAGTTGGCGTGATTTCACTCGGTGGTATCGTCTATGCAAAATCAGAGCGCGTAGGGGGTGATAAATTTGACCAAGCAATCATCGACTACATACGCCGCAACTACGGCATGCAAATTTCTGAGCCAACGGCTGAATTGATTAAGAAAAAAATCGGCTCTGCTTTCCCAGGCTCAGAAGTATTAGAAATGGAAGTCACAGGCCGCAATTTAGCTGAAGGCTTGCCACGTAAGTTTACAATTTCAAGCAATGAAATTTTAGAGGCACTAACAGAGCCACTGAATGCAATTGTTGGCGCAGTTAAATCTGCGCTTGAGCAAACACCTCCAGAGCTAGGTGCTGACATTGCAGAAAAAGGTATGGTACTTACTGGCGGCGGCGCACTACTGCGCGACTTAGACCGTCTGCTAGTAGAAGAAACTGGTTTGCCAGTGATTGTTGCAGAAGACCCTCTCACCTGCGTAGCGCGTGGCTGTGGACGCGCTTTAGAAGAGATGGACAAGCTAGGCAATGTTTTTGCTACTGAGTAATCGCTAAACAATAACAAAGTCTACGGGTGCTCGGTTTAACCGAGCGGCTTTTGCAAAGCGTTTACTCATTTCACACTCACTTTGACAATAAATTAAGGGCGCTTCTATAAATACAAGTTGCCAAGACGCATCATTTGCAATTTTTATTTTATAGAAGCACCCTAAAATAACCCAATACAAGCACTCGCTATAGGGAGCTAAGGTTTAAAATAAATGGCACGTGCCATAGAAAATCATCAAGCACCGTCTTTTTTTGTACGCGGCCCTAGCCCATTTGCAAGGCTAGTGTTTTTTGCCGTCCTCTCAATTTCTTTGATGGCAACCGATAGCCGCCTCCACTATTTAATTGAAGTCCGCCAAGGCTTTATGGCCTTAATCAACCCTTTGCAAATGATAGCCAATGCACCAAGCGAGCTCTATCGCTCCACACAAAGCTTTTTTTCTAGCCATCGTCAACTCATACATAGCAATGACGCGCTCAAAATAAGTAACATGAAACAAGGGCAAGCTTTACAGCGTTTAGCCACACTGGAGGCTGAAAATTCGCATTTGCGCAGCCTATTAGGCGCAACACAAGCCATCACTCAAGCCTCACGGGTGGCTGAGATTTTGCATATGGGTCGAGACCCATTCACCCATAAAATCACTGTGAACCTGGGCTCTAGGCAAGGCGTTGAATCAGGACAAGCAGTAGTCGATGGCGCAGGTGTTATAGGGCAAGTCACGCGGGTTTATCCGTTCAGCAGCGAAGTCACTTTAATTACCGACAAAGACCTCGCCATCCCAGTGCAAATTGAGCGTAATGGCTTACGTGCTATCGCATTCGGTCACGGACGTGACACCACGATTGATTTACCCTACTTACCGGCCAACGTAGATATACGTCAAGGTGACAAATTAGTGACTTCAGGCATTGATGGCGTTTACCCACTAGGATTAGCCGTGGCTGAAGTAAGTAAAATTGAGAGAAACCCTGATTCACCTTTTGCCCATATTGTATGCAAACCGATTGCGGGCATTGAAAACCACTTACAAGTCTTGCTACTAGAAACACCAAAAGCGGATACTGCTATAGGCAAAGTGATTGATGCTGCCGCAAAAACCAATATCTCACATGAAAAATCAAGCGCAAAAAACAAACCTGCCGTGAGTACAAATGCAAGCCATTAATTTAAAAATGATTTATTTTTCTATGGTACTGGCTCTCGTTGGCCACTTGCTGCCTTGGGCAGGTTTTGGCTTAATGCTCAAACCTGAGTTTATGCTGCTAGTCTCAATTTACTGGCTTTTGCGTGCTCCGTATTTATTTAATATTGGCACAGCATGGTTTGCAGGCCTCATTATCGACTTAGTAAGTGGCGGCATATTTGGGCAAAATGCATTCGCTTACGCCATTACTGCATTCTTTGCAGTGCATTATCAGCGTCGCCTCGCTTTATTCAACATTTGGCAACAAGCGGCTTATGTTTTTGCCTTGCTGATACTCACACAACTGATGCTGTTTGTTTTCAAACTCTTTTCGGGCGGAGAGAACCCAGGCTGGGTGTATTTTCTACCTAGCATCAGTGGCATTTTATTATGGCAAATGCTGATTCTTTCTAGAATTGGCATTGAACCTCCGCCACATAAAAACTAAGTATTGGGATGAGATCACGTTCAGAACTTAGAAACTACCAGCATGAGCAATACTACTTTCGTATTCGCCTTGCGGTAGCGGCCGTCTTCGTGCTGGTATGCTTTTGCATACTGGCGAGCCGTTTGTTTTTTCTGCAAATGACTAAATATGATCACTATCATACGCTCGCAGAAAACAATCGCATCTCTTTAGTCCCTATTGTGCCTAATCGCGGCTTGATTTTAGATCGTAACGGCGTGGTGCTTGCACACAACTTTTTTGTGTATACGCTTGAAATTACGCCTTCTAAGGTTGAAAACGTCGAAAAAACCATTGATGAGTTAAGCAATCTGGTTGAGGTCAGCTCTTTAGACCGCAAACGTTTCAAAAAACTGCGTGCAGAGAGCCATGCTTTTGAGAGTGTGCCACTACGCACCCATCTTAATGAAACTGAGGCGGCAAAATTCGCGGTTAATCGCTTTCGCTTTCCTGGGGTTGAAATTAAATCTCGCTTATTTAGGCATTACCCACAAAAAGACCTAGGCTCTCACTTGGTCGGCTATATCGGGCGCATCAATGACAAAGATTTAGAACACCTTAAAAAATCTGAAGACGCCGCCAATTACAAAGGCTCTGACCATATCGGCAAAAGCGGCTTAGAGCAATATTACGAACGCTATTTACACGGCGTGACAGGCTTTAGGCAAGTTGAAATTGATGCTGACGGTCATGCCGTGCGCGTACTTTCCAGCACTGCGCCCATCCCCGGAGATAACTTAGTTTTATCCATCGATAGCAAGCTACAAAGCATTGCTGAGCAAGCTTTTGGAACACACCGTGGCGCACTGGTCGCCATTAATCCTAGCAATGGCGAGATACTCTCTTACGTCAGCAAACCTAGCTTTGACCCTAATTTATTTGTCGATGGCATAGACACTGAAAACTGGAAAGCGCTTAACGAATCCATCGACAAGCCTTTAATCAACCGTCCGATGCGCGGCATTTATCCGCCCGGCTCTACATTTAAACCTTTTGTGGCATTAGCAGGCTTAGAGGCTGGTAAACGAGCACCTCCATTCAGCATCAGCGACCCTGGATACTTTACCTTACCCGGCAGCTCTCACCGCTACCGTGACTGGAAGCCAGGCGGCCACGGCAATGTAGATGTGGTGCGCGCCATTACTATTTCATGTGATATTTTCTTTTACGGTCTCGCTCAAGATTTAGGCATTAAAGCACTTACCGACTTTGTTAGACATTTTGGCTTTGGTCAAAAAACAGGCATAGACCTTGATGGCGAACTTGAAGGCTTGCTGCCTACGCCAGAATGGAAAGCAAGGCGCTTCAAACAAAAATGGTACCCTGGTGAGACAGTGATTGTAGGCATAGGCCAAGGCTACACACTAGTGACACCCTTACAACTTGCCCACGCAACAGCAACCTTAGCTAATAATGGAGTTGCGATGCGACCTCACTTAGTGAGCAGCATACAAGATGCTCGCACTGGAGTGAGCACAGCCGTGCCTATAAAACGCTCCGATGCCATCCCTTTAAAAGCTGAAAATATCGCATTAATACGTCAAGGAATGGCTGGTGTTACAAAACCTGGCGGTACAGCAGCTGCTATAGGCAACAATAGCTCATATAACATAGCCGCAAAAACGGGTACCGCTCAAGTAGTAGGTATTAAACAAAACGAGAAATACAATGAGAGCAAACTCAATGAGCGCCACCTCGACCATGCTTTATTTATTGCTTATGCCCCTGCTGAAGACCCAAAAATAGCTGTGGCCATTATTGTTGAGAATGGCCGTCATGGCGGCTCAACCGCAGGGCCTATTGCTCGCAAAGTCATGGATTATTACCTGTTAGGCAAATCGCCACAGCCTGAAACGCCTAAAGTCGAGGTAAAACCGGTAAGCACCGAGCCTAACAATGGCAGCCCAGCCGACACGACTATGCCTGACGAACTGGATGCACCTCATGATTGAGAAAATTTACCGTTACATCACACAACATATCGATGCATTTTTACTGGGATGCATCATCATCACCCTTACTGTGGGGTTATTCGTACTCTACAGCGCTTCTGGGCAAAACATGGCTAAAGTAGGCTCTCAAATCAGCAATATATTGGTTGCTTTTGCTGTGATGTGGGTTGCTGCCAATATACCGCCACAACACTTAGAACGCATTGCATTACCCCTCTATGTATTCGGTGTGCTGCTATTACTTGGTGTAGCTTTATTTGGTGAAATTAGCCATGGCGCTAGGCGTTGGTTGCACTTAGGCGTGGCGCGCATACAACCTTCAGAAATCATGAAAATCGCCGTGCCAATGTTACTCGCTTGGTATTTTTCTAAACGTGAAGCCACACTTAACATTTCCGACTTTGGGATAGGCGCAATTTTACTGGCGATTCCTGTCGGTTTTATTATGAAGCAACCAGATTTAGGCACCTCACTCTTAATCGCTGGCTCTGGCATTTTTGTACTTTATTTTGCAGGGCTAAGCTGGCGCTTTATGATAGGCGCCGCTGTAGCGGCTGCTGCGGCTGCCCCCGTCTTTTGGTCTATGCTGCACGACTATCAACGTAAACGCATAGAAATTTTGTTTGACCCATACCAAGATGCCCTAGGCTCTGGCTACCACACCATTCAAGGCACCATCGCTTTAGGCTCTGGCGGTTTTGCTGGCAAAGGCTGGCTTAATGGTACGCAATCTCAACTAGATTTTTTACCCGAACGCACAACAGACTTTATTTTTGCTGTATTTGGTGAGGAGTTTGGTTTACTAGGCAATGTACTATTATTGCTATTATTTACCCTAATCATCGCTCGCGGCATGATGATTGCCATGGAAGCGCAAAACACCTTCTGCCGATTGCTTGCAGCCAGCTTAACGCTTACGTTTTTCACTTATGTTTTTGTCAACATAGGCATGGTAAGTGGCATTCTGCCAGTTGTTGGAGTACCACTACCCTTGATTAGCTACGGCGGCACATCACTGGTAACCTTAATGCTAGGATTTGGCATTTTAATGAGTATTAACACCCATAAAAAATTGGTGACCACATAATGAAAAATAAAAACTTTTTATCTATAGCCCTCTTAACAGTGGCATTAAGCG
>CAZAHP010000052.1:0-3688 GCA_964484985.1 uncultured Methylophilaceae bacterium | reverse complement strand
GGTAAGCAATATAAGCCGATGAAAGCATATGAGAGCTATAAAAAGCGTGGCATTGCCTCTTGGTATGGCAAGCGCTTCCATGGCAACAAAACCTCCAGCGGCGAACGTTATGATATGTACAAAATGAGTGCAGCGCATACGACTTTACCCATACCCAGCTATGCACGAGTGACCAACTTAAGCAATAAGCGCTCAGTCATCGTCAGAATCAATGACCGAGGCCCATTCCACAAAGATAGACTAATCGACCTATCCTATGCAGCAGCCTACAAAATTGGCCTGCTAGCCAATGGTAGCATTGAAGTAGAAGTTGAGGCGATTGACCCGCGCCAACCAAATAATCAAGACAGCGCAGATACCAGCAAAACAGAAGTAGCTTTACAAGAAAAAGTGTCTGAACCAGCCAATAATACTGCACCCACATCTGAAACCAGCAACCCTGGCGTTTATGTACAAGTGGCAGCATACAAAGTGCGTGAAAGCGCTGAAAAAATGATAGAAAAGCTAAAATCAGAAAATCTAGCCGAAGATGTACCTGTGCAGAACATGTATAATAACGGCACCTACCGAGTTCGCCTTGGTCCATATACTGACCGTGACAGTGCTGATAAAGCCGTCACCTTGATTAAGCAAAAACTAGGCATTTCCGCCATTATCGTCAATACAAAATAAGTAAACTATCCGTATGATTACACTGTTACACCCTATTATTAAACGCATCTCACTCAGTTTGGTATTGCTATTACCAGTAATCGCTAGCGCGTCTGAAGCACCGCCACCGCCAACTTTAGCAGTCAAAGCTTACGTGCTGCGAGACTTTTCTAGCCAAAATATATTAGCCAACCAAGCGAGCACAAAACGTGTAGAGCCCGCCTCACTCACCAAAGTGATGACAGCCTACCTAAGCTTTAAAGCGCTAAAAAATGGCCACTTAAGCCTCACTCAAACACTACCTATCAGTGAACGTGCGTGGAAAGCAGAAGGCTCAAGAATGTTTGTAGAGCCTAACAAACCAGTGACCGTAGATGAGTTACTCCACGGCATGATTATTCAGTCTGGTAACGATGCCTCTATTGCGCTTGCTGAAGGCATAGGTTCAAGTGAAGAAGCTTTTGCCGATTTAATGAATAAGCAAGCGGCTGAACTAGGCATGAAAAATACGCACTATATGAATGCCACGGGCCTGCCAGACCCTCAGCACTACACCACCGCAGAAGATTTATCTTTACTCGCAACTGCGCTGATTAGAGACTTTCCTGACCAATACAAACGCCTATACTCTATAAAAGAATATACCTACAATAAAATCACGCAGCCTAATCGTAACCGCCTGCTATGGCTAGATCCTTATGTAGACGGCATGAAAACTGGTCATACAGAGACTGCTGGATACTGCTTAATTTCATCAGCAAAACGTGGCGAAACGCGTTTAATTTCTGTGATATTAGGTGCGCCAAACGAGAGTGCGCGCGCCACCGAAAGCCAAAAACTATTAAATTACGGCTTTCAGTTTTTTGAATCTACCCTCGTTTATAAAAAGAACCAATCCATTAAACAATTGCAAGTATGGAAAGGCGTAGACAACAGCATCAGCGCTACCGTAGCTAACGATGTATTTGTTACCTTACCCAAAGGTGAGTACGCTAAAGTTAAAGTCAACATGACTAGTAAACAGCCACTGCTTGCGCCTATTCAAGCTGGTCAAGAAATTGGCTCAATTGAATTTAGCTTAAATGGCAAAGTCATTGCAACTAAACCTTTAATTGCCTCAAAAGCAGTAGAAGTCGCTGGCATATTTGGTCGTCTGTTAGACAGCGTCAAACTCATGCTAAAGTAAACGGAGGCTATCATGGCTGAAGCAGAAACCTTAATAGAGTTCCCCTGTGACTTTTCAATTAAAGTCATGGGAGAAACGCATGATGCATTTGCGCAAACCATCGTAGAGTTAATACAAGTACACCTACCCGATTTTCACGCTGGTAAAGTTGAAATGCGCGCCAGTTCTGGTGGCAAATATATTAGCCTTACATGCACCGTATATGTCAGCACTAAACCTCAGTTAGATGCGATTTATATGGATTTAACTGCGCACCCTTTGGTTAAATTCGCGTTATAGAGGCCGCTTTGCAAATACGGCACCTAGGCCTAACAGACTACACCGACATTTGGCAAAAAATGCAGGCCTTCACCGCAGCGCGAGATGCACAAACGCCAGATGAAATTTGGCTCACTGAGCACCATGCAGTGTATACGCTAGGGCTCAATCGCAAAAAAGTGCGTTTGCCCTTACGACAAGATATACCCACCGTGCTGGTAGATAGAGGCGGCAAAATCACCTATCATGGCCCTGGGCAAATCATTATTTACTTGCTAGTAGATTTAAAACGCAAACAACTTAGCGTGCGTCAATTAGTCAGTGTGATTGAAAATGCCATGGTTAGCTTACTTGCAGAGTACGGCATTGCAGCGTATGCAGAGCCTGATGCGCCGGGAGTTTATGTGGCGGGTAAAAAAATTGCTGCGCTAGGTTTACGCTTAAAAAACATGCGCTGCTATCACGGCCTAAGCCTCAATGTAGACATGGACTTAAGCCCATTTAATGCCATAGACCCTTGCGGCTACCAAGGCTTAGAAGTCACGCAAACACGCGACTTAGGTATTGATGATCACTTTGAAACACTCACTGAAAAATTAGTTGCCCTATTACAGAAAGCACTCAGCTAAAAGCTAAGAACATGTCAGACTCAAAAACCACAACAGATCTACCTGCAAAAAAAGTAGCGGGTGTAAAGCAATCCAGCGCAGAGAAAACTGCACGCATCCCCATTAAAATCATCCCACAAGCCCCAATGCGTAAGCCCGATTGGATACGCATGAAAGTGCCTGATTCAGCGCGCTTTCAAGAAATCAAACAAATCCTGCGTGAAAATAAACTGCACACGGTATGCGAAGAAGCATCCTGCCCCAATATTGGCGAATGTTTTAGTGGCGGCACTGCCACCTTTATGATTTTGGGAGACATTTGCACCCGCCGCTGCCCATTTTGCGATGTAGCACATGGCAAACCCTTAGCGCCAGATGCAAACGAGCCAGCGAACTTAGCCCGCACCATTGCGCAGATGCGCCTTAAATATGTGGTGATTACCTCAGTCGATAGAGATGATTTACGTGACGGCGGCGCACAACACTTTGTAGACTGCATTCAAGCAGTACGTGAGCAATCTCCCAGTATACAAATTGAGGTGCTCGTACCAGACTTTCGAGGCCGCCTACAAACAGCGGTTGAAATACTCAAAGTCGCCCCACCTGATGTCATGAACCACAACTTAGAAACCGTGCCACGCCTCTACAAAGCCGCACGCCCAGGCGCTGACTATCAAAACTCGCTCGACTTACTCAAAACATTTGGCGAGCTACACCCCAATGTACCCACCAAATCAGGCCTCATGCTGGGCTTGGGTGAAACGGATGAAGAAATTTTAGAAGTCATGCGCGATTTGCGTAAGCACGGTGTGACCATGCTCACCTTAGGCCAATATTTACAGCCCAGCGTGCATCATCTACCCGTACTACGTTTCGTCACGCCTGAGCGTTTTCAACAATTTGAGCAAGAAGCACTTGCTATGGGCTTCACCCATGCCGCTTGCGGTCCTATGGTAAGAAGTAGTTACCATGCAGACCAGCAAGC
>CAZAHP010000051.1:0-16505 GCA_964484985.1 uncultured Methylophilaceae bacterium | reverse complement strand
GCGGTACTTGGCCTAGCAAATCAAGCACGGTGGCGTCTAGCACCTCCCATGTGCGAATTTGTTGTTCTATCATATTAAAACGTGCGGTTTCGTTTTGTGCGTTTGTAGTAGCCGTGTTCATGGTTGAGTCACCTTGCTGAATGTTAGACATAATTTAATCATTATAGCGTATCCATACTTCATTTTCTTTAGCTTAAGTCACGCTTTCACTAGGCACTTTAACGCGATACCAAGCGGCGTAAAGTGCAGGTAGAGAGATGACCGTTAGTAATGTTGCGACCAGTAAACCGCCCATGATCGCAACTGCCATGGGGCCAAAGAACGCACTTCTTGTGAGTGGTATCATGGCTAAAATGGCTGCAGCAGCGGTTAAAATAATGGGCCTAAAACGCCTGACGGTTGACTCTACAATCGCCTCCCAATCGGCTTTTCCTTCAGCTTTGTCTTGCGCGATTTGGTCTACTAATATGACCGAGTTACGCATAATCATGCCTGAGAGTGCAATGGTGCCTAGCATGGCCACAAAGCCAAATGGTTTGTCGAAAATGAGTAAAAACAAGGCAACACCAATAATGCCCATAGGGGCTGTGAGTAACACTAGTGTGACACGAGAGAAGCTTTGAAGTTGCAACATTAAAATAGTGAGTACCACCACTATAAAGAGCGGAGCACCTGCAGCAACCGAAGCGCCGCCTTTGGCTGATTCTTCAACTGCGCCGCCTACATCGATGTGAAAGCCCATAGGCAAGCTGTCGCGCACGGTTTTGAGCTTGGTTTCTACCATGTTTGATACCACAGGGGCTTGCGTATGCCCATACACGGTTGCACGCACAGAAATAGTCGGGATGCGGTTTCTGCGCCAGATAAGGCCTTCTTCAAAGGTGTAGTGGATGTCTGCCACTTGCGCTAATGGTACGCTGGTTTTATTTGAAGTTTTGACCATGAGGTCACCTATGCGTGAGATTTGTCTGCGCTCATTCGGGTTGCCGCGCACGACTAAATCAATACGTTCATTTTGCTCTCTGTACTCAGTAATATAGAGTTCGTTGAGCGCGCTGTTTAAAAAGTTGGCAATTTCAGATGAGCTAATGCCTAGCATGCGCGCTTTAGATTGGTCGATTTCTAAGTGTATGGCTTTGATGGGCTCTTCCCAGTCGGTTTGCACATTGCTCAAATAGGGGTTTTGGCGCATGACATCGGCTACTTTTTCGGCTTGCGCACGCAGCGTGTCAAAGTTGGTTTCACCAAAGCTGGCAGGGCCAGACACCCTAAATTGCACAGGGAAGCCTACAGGTGGGCCGTTTTCTAATCTAAATACTGAGCCACGCAGCTCGGGGAAATCTTGCTCAAAGAGGGTGATTAATTTGTTACGCAACACCTCGCGCGCGGGCGTGTCTTTGGCCAGAATTACAAATTCGGCGAAGTTTTTGCGTTGTAATTGTTGGTCTAGTGGCAGATAAAAGCGTGGGCTGCCGTTGCCAACATAGGTCACATAGTTTTCTATACCTATTTGTTTGGCTTTGATTTGCGCATCTAACCACGCCTCTAGTTTTTTAACCGAGGCTTCTGTGGCCTCAAAAGATGCGCCTTCAGTGAGCCGTAAATCAACAATAAGTTCTGGGCGTGTAGAGTCAGGGAAAAACTGCTGCTGCACTTTGCTAAAGCCCATAATGGCTAAGGCGAATGCAATTAATGTGAGGCTAATCACCACCCAGTAATGCTTCACGCACCACGTGATAAAGCGGCGCAGTTGTTGGTATAGCGCGCTATTGTAGGTGGCTTCGTGATGCGCCTTATTTTTGAAGTCTGGCAATAGTTTGTAGCCTAAATAAGGGACAAAAATCACCGCAGCAAACCATGAAACCAAGAGTGCAATCACCGTGACCTGAAAGATAGAGCGGGTGTATTCACCTGTGCTAGAGGCTGCGGTGGCAATGGGTAAAAAGCCCGCAGCGGTGACTAAGGTGCCTGAGAGCATAGGCATGGCGGTGCTGGTGTAAGCAAAAGAGGCTGCTCGAGCGCGTTCCCAGCCTTGCTCCATTTTTGATGCCATCATTTCTACGGCGATAATGGCATCATCTACCAATAGGCCTAAGGCGAGAATGAGTGCTCCTAAGGAGATTTTGTGTAAACCGACATTAAACAGATACATGAACAAAAAGGTGATTGAGAGCACGATAGGGATGGTGATGGCGACCACCAAGCCTGTACGCCAGCCCAGCGAAAGCAAGCTGACTGCTAATACAATAATGACGGCTTCAGCGAGTGATTTTACAAACTCGTCAACCGAGCGCTCAACGGCTTTGGGTTGTGAGGTAATGGTCTGTAGCTCTAGCCCAACAGGCAGGCTGCCACTGACGTCTGCAATGCTTTTATCTAAGTGTTTGCCAAGCGCAATAATATCGCCGCCAGCATCCATAGCGACACCAATAAAAATAGCGGGTTTGCCCATATAACGCACGGTTTGCGTGGGCGGGTCTTGGTAGCCTTTGTATACTTTGCCAACATCACCTAGCCTCATGTCTCTATCGTCAGCTCTAAAGTGCATATTGGCAACTTCTTCTACGCTGTTAAATCGCCCTGTGACGCTGACTCTGATGTTTTCTTGATTGGTGTTAAAGCTGCCACTGGCGATGATAGGGTTTTGCGCTTGTATGGTGCGAATGAGTGTGCCAGTATCCATGCCTAAAGTAGCGACTTTTGCATTTGAAAGCTCAATATATAGGCGCTGCTTTTGTTCACCAAAAAAATCAACCTTGGCTACATCAGGTTGGCGCAACAGTTCCGCGCGCAGCACTTCTGCTTGGCGCTTGAGCTCTGCTGGTGAGTAACCCTCGCCTGTGAGGGCATACATATTGCCATAGACATCACCAAATTCATCGTTAAAAATAGGGCCTTCAATATTAGCTGGTAGTGTGTGTTTTATATCATTCACCTTTTTGCGTGCTTGATACCACACATTGGGCATGTCTTTAGCGGCGGTGTTGTCTTTGATGCGCAAGATAATCATAGACTCGCCTGCGCGGGTGTAGCTAGAAACGTAATCTAAATGCGGGACTTCTTGCAGCTTTTTTTCGAGCTTATCTGTCACTTGCAAGGCCATTTCGTTGGCATCTGCACCAGCCAGTGCCGTGCGGATAATCATGGCTTTGAAAGTAAAGGGAGGGTCTTCAGACTGACCAAGTTTGGTGTAAGACAGCAGCCCAACAAGGGTGAGCATGACCATAAAGTACAGCACCAAAGTTTGGTGTTTGAGCGCCCAGTCTGAGAGGTTGAATGACTTCACTGAACACTCTCCACAGGGCGTACTATTTGACCAGGGGTGAGTGCCTGCGCACCAGCCACCACGATTTTGTCACCAATTTGCAGGCCGTTTTTAATGAGCGCGCCGTCTTCACGATAGCTGCTGACTTCTACGTTTTTAGGGTGCACTTGGTTTTGATTGTCCACCACCCACACCGTAGCCTGATGATTTTGCTCGATTACAGCAGGGCTGGGCACTACAATCACACTTTGAATTTCTGTGCTAAAGCGCACGCCTGCGGTCATGCCTAGGCGCACCTCTTCATCGGCATCTAAAATGCTAAGTTTGACTAAAAATGTGCGAGTGACAGCATCTGCCATGGGTGAGATTTCACGGACTTTTGCTTGATAAACTTTCTCACGTTTTGCCCATAAGCGCATAGTGGCTTCATCACCTACTGCCAAATGGCTCATGCGAGATTCTGGTATGGGAATCTGCACTTCAAGTTGTTTCGGGTCTATGATTTGTGCGACCACTTCGCCAGCGGCAACCACTTGGCCTGGTTCAGCGCGTATCATGGTGACTATGCCATCACGGTCTGCGCTCAGTGTGGTGTAGCGTGACTGGTTGCCTGAAGCTGCGGTTTGCGCTTTGCTTTGTTGTACGCGGGCTTGCGCTGATTTGTAAGCGGCCTCATAACTATCTAGCGCGGCGGCTGAAATGAACTTTTTATCAATGAGCTGGCGCTGACGGTCTAAGTTAGCTTTTGCTAAGCTAAGCTGTGCTTCAGCAGCGGCAATGTCTGCCGTGTTGGCTTGTACGGCTAGATTAGCGTCAGCACTATCTAAGCGTGCTAGTGTTTGGCCTTTTTTTACCAATGCACCAACTTCTACTTTGCGCTCTATAATTTTGCCTGCTACACGAAAACCCTGAGCTGAATCGTATCTTGCTTTCACTTCACCAACGATGCCCATGGTGGCGAGCGCGCCATCTTGTTTGATGGTCATGACTAAAGCTGGGCGCGGGGCAGCAGGTTTGTCTGCTGGTTTTTCACAGGCGGATAAGCAAGCAATCAGCGCGAGAGAAACATAAATGTTCAGTTTTGTTTTCATGGCAATTATCTTTGTAAAATGGCTGTGTCTTTAAGTAGGCCGCGAACGAGGGTAGATTGCATAAAATGTACACGTTGATTAATCTCTGCCCAAGTAATTTCTTGGTCATTTCCCATCGTGATTTCTAATGAGCATACGCCATGAATGCCCGCCCAGATGGTTTGAGCAATGAGTTCAGGCTCTTTAAGTTCGGGTAAAAAATATCCAGCTTGGTATACGTTGTTGACGACATTCATAAGCATCTGATAGGCATCAAAACTAGGGTCTATATCGTTTTTATTGACCATGCAAGCTGTGCGCGTTGTCATGAAAATTAATCGATAGTGGTTGGGGTAGCTCAACGCGAATCGCGCGTAAGCTGAGCCTAGTGCAACCATGCGCTCTACAGGGGCTTGTATTTGCATGATGCTATTGAGCTCTTTACCTAAAGTTTTAAAATCAGTTAAGCAAAGCGCTTGTATGAGTGAATCTTTGTCTGCAAAGTACAAGTAAATAGTCGTGGGCGAGTAGTCAATTTTTTTAGCTATTTCGCGCATGGTCACGGCTTCTATGCCTTTTGAGACAACTAGCTCGCGCGCAGCATCCAGTATTTGCGTACGTGCTTTGAGTTTTTCTGCTTCTGATTTAATTTTTGGTGGCATATTGTTTTATAGCTAAGTTAAGTCCAGATTTTTGTTGGACGGATTTTGAATGCTGAGCTCGTATGAGTGTTTTGTTGTGAGCTTTGTCATCTATCAAAAATCGCCTAAAAATAGTCTCGTTATCATTCTTCCCATTAAAAAACTTAGCAAAAAAGTTATTTGCATCGCTTTTTTAAAAGGGTTTATGTCATATTTTTAAAAATGGTATTTAATACTTTTCCTGAAATCGCTTCGTTTGCATAACTAAACGTGCCTTCATTCAATATCTCTTCACTTGCACGTATGAGTGCACCGTAAGCTGCGCGTGCAATAGAGCCGCCAACACTCACCCTTGTTACGCCTAGCTGGTGTAAGCTGGACATATTGAGCTGCACACCACTCAAGCCCATAATGACATTCAGTGGTCGGTCAATGGCGTTCAAAATAGTTTGAATGTCTTCAATTGATTGCACGCCTGGCGCGAATAACACATCAGCTCCTGCTTCTTGATAAGCTTGCAGCCTAGCGATGGTGTCTTTAAGGTCTGGCTTGCCGTATAGAAAGTTTTCGGCACGAGCAGTTAACATAAATTTAAAAGGTAAGGTTTTAGCGGCTTCAGCAGCGGCTTGTATTCTTTCTTTTGCTAATTCAATGTTGTAAATTGGATTGTCAGTTTGCCCAGAGGCATCTTCAATAGAGCCGCCAACAATTCCAGTAAGGGCAGCTTCTAAAATGGTCTGAGCGGTTTCTTGTGGTGAGTGCCCAAAGCCATTTTGTAAATCTGCGCTGACTGGTAGCGAGCTTGCCTCACAAATAGCACGTAGATAAGGCAGCATTTCACGGACGCCTATACTTAAATCGCATTTGCCTTGTGAAAACGCATAACCCGCGCCTGTTGTTGCGAGCGCCTTAAATCCAAGGTGTTCAAACAATTTAGCTGAGCCTTGATCCCATGGGTTGGGCATCACAAAGCATGTTGAGTTTTGGTGTAAGGCTACAAACTCTTTGGCTTTGTTTTGTTGAGATTTGCTTGGGCTTATCATCTGCATTAACTCGGTTTAAACACCATCCAGTAAATATTCATAATGGGTAGCAATGTGGCGGCTGCGCCAAACCAATTCCATCGATTACATAGCTTCCAGTATTCATCTGGAATAACACCGCTTACGGCAAATGTTTTGGCCATTTTTGCTTGCTTGATTTGTACAGGGATTAATACAAACGCCCAAATTAAACCTGATAGCGTAAAAATAGCCATGCCGTGAGACAGCCATTTGGCTGAAAAACTTAAATCATGCATGGCAACATTGGCCATGCCAGCAACTAATAAAATGGCAGCGCCACCAGCTGTGAAAATAAAATCTGTGAGCGTAACTTGTCGTTGTGCGAAGGCAATTACCTGTGGGTTTTTAGTTCTGTCAGCTAAATTCTTCCACCAGCCTGTAATGATGATATTGCCCAAAAAGAGCATCACGCCAACAATATGCGCGACCTTAAGCCATAAGTAACTATTGTCCATATATGCCACACATTCTGACTAATTAACAATGTTAAATTAACACCGTTAATTAATCATGTCAAGAGGGAGCTGTGTGCAAGTCTGGCTTGATTTTACTTAAGTTGATATAGCTCTAGCTTGTACCAGAGTGAGCGCTCGCTAATCTCTAGAATCTTGGCTGCCTTGCTTTTGTTGCCTTTGGTTTTTTCTAGCGCCACAGAGATGAGTTGCCGCTCTAGCGCTTCGACCGCAACAGGGATGGAGGTGAATTGGTTTGCTGTGTTTGTGGGTGTAGTGTCAACAGGCTGATTCAATGCAGGTGCGTTAGACAAATCTTTAGGTAGGTGTTGGGGCAAAATTTCTGGCTCGTGACATACAATCGTAGCGCGTTCAATCACGTTCTCTAATTCACGTACATTGCCAGGCCAGTCATATGACATGAGCACGCTACTGGCAGCAGCGCTGAGTGATGTTTTATGTGATGATAAAAAGTGTGTGCATAGCGCGGGTATATCTTGTTTGCGTGCGCGTAGAGGCGGTAAATCTAGGCGAAATACATTTAAGCGGTAATATAAATCTTCTCGTAACTTGCCGTCTTTAATGGCTTGTTGTGGGTCTCGATTAGTGGCCGCAATGAGGCGTATATCAACTTCTATAGTTCGGTTGCCACCTAAACGTTCAATGCGGCTTTCTTGAATGGCACGTAATAGTTTAGCTTGCAAAGCAATGGGCATTTCGGTGATTTCATCAAGAAATAGCGTGCCGCCATCGGCTAACTCAAACTTACCAATGCGCTCTTTGACTGCGCCTGTAAACGCGCCGCGTTCGTGGCCAAAAAGCTCAGACTCTAGCATTTCAGCAGGAATCGCTGCGCAATTGACTGCAACAAAAAGTGCTTTATTACGAGGTGACTGCTGGTGCAGTGCTTGAGCGACTACTTCCTTGCCTGTGCCTGTTTCTCCTGTAATCATCACTGTGGCTTTTTCTGGAGCCACTTGCGCGATGGCCTGTTTTATTTGTTGCATGGCAGGGCTATTGCCTATAAGGCTGCTTTCTTTTGTGCTTTCGCGCAAAAAGCTATTTTCTAATTTGAGGCGAGTGATAGAGAGTGCGCGGCTAATCGCAAGCTCTAAAGTTTCTAAATCAAAAGGACGCAAAATATAGTCTGAAGCGCCAAGTTTCATAGCAGACACTGCTGAGCTGACTTCGCCTTGCGCGGTGACAATAATCACAGGGGTTTCTATGTTTTCTGCGCGCATGGTTTCTAGTAGCTTAATGCCATCCATCGTGGGCATATGTAAATCACTGACGACTAAATCTGCGCCCTGATTTCGTAGCACTTCGAGTGCTTCGCGTCCGTGGCTAGCGAGCACCGGCTGATAACCCGCTTGGCGTAAGCTGATTTCAAGCAACCTACGCATGTGTGGCTCATCATCGACTGCAAGAATACGTTTGGTTTTATTCACGATACCTTCCAAAAATAGGTAGTTGTACACGGAAGTGAGCGCCAGGCATTGCACTTGCGGGCGCACCGTTGCTCACGGTAATGTTGCCCTGATGCGCCTCAACAATTTGGCGCACGACGGCTAGGCCTAATCCTATACCGCCTTCACGCCCAGTAAAAAATGGGTCAAAAATTTGAGTTTGCATCTCTATTGGCACACCAGTGCCATTGTCGGCAACTTCAATGACGGCGTATTCAGCTTGCTGCGTGATGCTGAGTGAGACTGCTCCACCTTGAGGTAGTATTTGTATCGCATTCAGTAATAAATTAAGCAGCACTTGTGTAATTTGCTCGGCATCACAGGCGGCCATCATGGGTTCGGGTTTTTGATAAAGCAAACTGATGGATTTTTTATCAGCCTGCATGCGCATCATTGCTGCTGCTTGCTCGGCAAGGTCTGACAGGTTGACAGAGATATATTCAGGGGAGCGTGGGCGGCCTGCATCAATAAGCGTAGTGACAAGCTTATTGAGGCGCTCTGTTTCACTCATAATAAACCCACAGACTTCTTTTGCCTCTGCGCTTAAACTAGGCTCACGTAGCAAGATTTGCGCAGATGAGCGCAAAATGCCTAGTGGGGTTCGCACCTCATGGCTCATGGCGGCAGCCATTTCACCCGCTACGGCTAATTTTGCTGCGCGTGTGAGTGCTTCTCTTGATTGTTCAAGGTCGCTAATCATTTTGGCGAAGGCATGTGTAAGTTCGCGTACTTCTGCGGGGCCATCTGCTGGCGGAACGTGTTTAGAAGAGGTATGCATAAAGTGCTGAGCAAATTTGGTAAGTGCTGCCAGTGGCTTAGAAATAGATCGCGCTAAAGGTAGGCCAATTAAAGCTGCAAAAATAATGCTGCCTATCAGTAGCCAGATAAAGATATGTAGCATATGGCGCACAGGTGACATGACTTCAGACTTATGTTGCGCGATAGCTAAATGCCATGATAAGCCAAGGTAATGATTGGTCAGCGCGTCTACTTTAATCACATAGCCTTTGTTTTCTTTGAGCCAGTTTTTAGTTTGGGCAATGATTTTTTCATCTTTATCTAAGAGCGCCGCTGAGCTTCGGCCTGCTACTGCACTTTCTAATACATGGCTCATGTTCTGCCAGTTAAACTCTACCACCAGTGTTGCAAAAGCTTGACCATCTATAGGGTCTGTAAGCAAAGTCATCATGGGTAATTTTTGATGATGAATGTTGGCCAATAGTACGGTGCGCTGGGGCATGGCGAGCTTCAGCCAATTTTTTTCAAAGGCGTATATTTGGCCTACGCTAGCGGCCTCGCTAGAGGCAATAATGCGGCCTGAAGTATCGACAACGTATAGCCCTGAGTAGACATCACGATAGCTGAGCTTGAGCTCGTGTAAAAATACTGAAAGACGCTTATCTACATCGCCAATTCGTGCATCTTGCATAACCTCTAGCTGGCTCCATGAAACTACATTTTGCAGGCGCTCAAACATAAGACGGTCGATTTCGCTTGCAGTAGCTTTGGCGCGAGTGTTTAAATCATGAAGAATCTCAGCGCTTAAGGCACTTTTCGCTTCATTAAATGCCAAAACCGACATCAGCACCATAGGCAATAAACCTATGAGCAAAAATGCCGCAAATAACATGGTGCGAATAGGTAAGGCGTTTTTATGCATGAAAGGGTATAGTTTGTGCTTTAGGCAACATTCGTTAAGTTAGCATCTATTAGGTGATTTTATGGGTAAAGCTAGCAATAAGCACGCATCGTGCCTGCGCTTTTTATTTAAGTATTTTCAAATCAGTGTAGTCCTGACTTTGAGCCTATGCAAGCCCGCTTTGGCAGAAGACGTTTCTGCGACTGAAGATTGGTTAAGTGGGTTTAAGCTCGGGGGCTATTCTAGTGCCACTGTAATTGCACACAGTAGCGGGCATACTGAGGCTGCACTTAATGAGGTCAGCTTTCTTATTGGCTGGGAGGGTAATAGCCATTTTCGCTTTTTCTCTGAGCTTGAAATAGAGCGTCCAGCCACTTGGAACGAGTATAGACGTTACTCGTATGAAGAGCAGCATTTCGACTTAGAGCGCTTATATTTAGATTACAGCTTGTCTGAAAAGGTCAATTTGCGTGCGGGTCGCTTTCTAACGCCTGCAGGTATCTGGAATCTGCTTCATGCCGCCCCTTTGGTGTGGACAAGCACTAGGCCGCTGGCCACTAGCCAGCTGTTCCCTGTTGCAGTTAATGGCTTAATGGTCTATGGCGCTGTTCCATTAGAAAATCTCGGTTTGGAATATAGCGTTTATATAGAAACACTTAAAGACCAGTTGCGAGACGATGACGAGACGCTGTTTAAAGATGTACATGGAGCGCGCTTAACATTAACGGGAGAGATCAATGTAGGTTTGACGATGATGGAATTTAAAGAGCGTATCGATAATACTCCGCAATTTAGAATGATAGGCTTGGACTTTGTAACGCATTATAAAGACTGGGAGTTTAGCGGAGAGGGCTTTCAACGTTATTACAGCAACGGTGGCAATGGAGGTAGTGGCGCCTATCTACAAACGGCAATCCCACTAGGTGGCGATTGGTACGGGCTGGCGCGAGTAGAGACTTTTCAGCGACCACAACAAGGTTCGGCAGATCGATGGCTGGTAGGCGCCGCTTGGCGTGCTGCACCCAAGCAAATTTTGAAGATGGAAGTCGTGGGTGGAGACGAAGTGCGTCCAGACGCGCCTAAAGGCTTTTTGGCTTCATACTCGATTTTATTCTAATGCGCTTATATTTTATTATTTTAATCAGCTGCTTAAGCTTGCTTTGTAGACCCTGTTCTGCAGCAGGTGATGAGACCTTGGCGGTGATTGTCGCGCCAGAATATGTTACTAAAAGCATGAGCAAAAGTGAGTTGGCGCTAATTTTTTGGCGTAAAAAGCTCTATTGGGGCAATGGTCAGCGCATCCGTCCAGTCAACCTGCCAGCAGAAAATGTGACGCGTCATCAATTCTCTAAACGCATACTAGGTAGCTTGCCAGAGTCGCAATCAGGCTACTGGAATGGACTCTATTACCATGGAGTATCTCCGCCTTATGTTGTGCATTCAAGTGAAGCAGCGCTACGCTTTGTGGCAGAAACCAATGGCGCTATCGCTTATATTCCTGCTTGTAGTGTAGATGATAGGGTTAAAGTCTTGGCGTGGATTGACGAAGAAGGTGATGTGCTAAGTCTAGCCCCAAATTTAAACTGCTCAGAATGATAATGAGTCTGATTGATAAGTCACGCAATATACACACTGCAAAATTTGCATGAATTGATTAACAATACCGCAAAAATTGTATGCAAAATTTGCAAGGTATGTCTTAAGCTTAGCTTTGGGTTGTTGTTTTATTCTATAAGCTGCTGATATTGATTGAGTTTTTGTAATAAATTCAGTTTGGCACATCAATTGCGTCATTACTCACATCTTTTAGGAGTATGTGTATGAACGCTGCAATTCAAGCATTAGCCCTGTCGACACTAGAGACTGTTGACGCTCAAACCAAGCCCTTAGCTGCGCCGCAGCGACATGCTGAGATTATGTTGTGTGGCGAGTTGCCCGTCACTGCCAATATTGTGTTGTCAGATGCGCCTGAGCGTGTCGAGCTAGAAGCGTTTGTGCGTGCAATGTTTAGCAAAGTGCATCAAGCAGAGATTAAACATTTTATGCCCAAACTACTCAGCTTGCGTGATGCTAGTCAGCAATTGCGCGCTGTGTGTGGATTGCGTCATGCACATGAGCAAGATTTGTTTTTAGAGTGCTATTTTGATGCGCCAATTGAGCAAGTGCTTTCAGCGCAGACAGGGGCTACTGTACACCGCAATGAAATTTTAGAAATTGGTAATCTAGCCGTGCTAGAGCCTGCTTGTATACGCAGCTTGCTTGCCAGTGTAAGTGTGTACTTACATCAAACCGAGGCGAAATGGGCGGTCTTCACGGGGATTCCAACACTACGTAACGCACTAAATAAATTACAAATGCCACTCCATTTGTTGGGCGAAGCTAAAATTACCAGCTTGCCAGAGGCAGAACGTGCAGCTTGGGGGCGCTATTATGACCAACGTCCACAAGTGATAGCCATTCCACGCTTACATTAATAGAGGTTCAATGTTGATTACTACGGCAATTAAGAAGTTCGCCTCTACGACGCCTAGCAAAATTGCATTAAAAGGTTCACAGTCATCGTTTAGCTACGCAGATTTAAATTTAGAACTAATACGCCTGATGAATAAGCTGCAGAGTGTTAACCCTGCTGTGCTAGGTATTGTGATGGATAACTCGCCAGCATGGGCGATTGTAGATTTAGCAGCAATGGCGCTAGGCATTACAACTGTACCGCTACCTTTGTTTTTCTCTCCCGAGCAAATGGCGCACGCCATACACGATGCGGGTATTGACGTCATAGTGAGCGATAAGCCCATACATCTTGAGACATTGTTAGTTAGCCAAAAAATTAAGATATGTTCAGAAGTGAACTACCTCGTGGGCGATAAAGTGCTTACGCAATTTGCTTTAGATACCACAGAGCATCAATTGTGGACGATTCCTGAGCATACGGCAAAAATCACCTACACCTCAGGCACCACGGGTAAACCTAAAGGGGTTTGCCTAAGCTTAAGTACCATGCAAGCGGTCGCACATTCTTTGCAAGTTGCTACGCATGCAGAGGCTAGGGACCAGCATCTTTCTATCTTGCCGCTATCTACCTTGCTGGAGAATATCGCAGGGCTATATGTACCATTGTTGTCAGGCGCAACAACCGTTATTTTGCCTTTAGAAGAGGTTGGACTTACTGGTTCGTCTGGGTTTAATGTGCAAAAATTTATGCACGCTATTATTAGTCAAAATGCAACATCGCTGATTCTAACGCCAGAGTTATTACTCGCGTTGGTGAGCGCTGTAGAAGCTGGCCTACCTAAGCCAGAGCAATTGCGATTTGTCGCCGTGGGCGGCGCAAGTGTATCGCCACGTTTGCTAGCGCGTGCTCAAGCACTCAGTTTGCCAGTGTTTGAAGGTTATGGCTTATCAGAGTGTGCATCAGTGGTCGCGCTCAATAGCGCTCAGGCCAGAAAAACGGGCAGCGTAGGCAAGCCACTTGCCCATGTAGGTTTGAGCTTTAGCCACGAGGGCGAGGTGCTAGTAAGCGGCGCGTGTATGCTAGGCTATTTAGGTCAGGCACATGAAGCCGCTTCAGTACTCGCAACAGGCGATATTGGCTATTTAGATGAAGATGGCTACCTACATATCACAGGCCGTAAAAAGAATATATTTATCACCTCATTTGGACGCAATGTAGCGCCTGAGTGGGTAGAGCGAGAGCTCACTTTATCACCCATCATTAAGCAAGCCGCATTGTTTGGTGAGGCGATGCCATGTAACACCGCGGTGATTGTTGCTGCTCCACAGGCTAGCGAAGAGGCAATACAAAATGCTATAGACCAAGTGAATCAAGGGTTGCCAGATTACGCTAGAGTCACTTATTGGCTAACAGCAGATGCACCATTTAGCCCGCAAAATGGGCAGCTGACTGCCAACGGCCGTTTGCGCCGTGAAGTGATTTGGCAGCAATATCAAAATACCATCAACTCTATGTATGAAGGACGTCAACATGTCGTTTTATAACACCCTGCTTGCAGCCACAGAGCAAGAGCGCAATCAGCTTTTTAGCTTGCCGATTATTCAAGCAGGCGCCAAGGGCGAGGTGAGCTTAGAGGCTTATATCGCATTTTTGACTGAGGCTTATCATCACGTTAAGCATACAGTGCCGCTATTAATGTTGTGCGGTTCGCGTTTGCCCGAAAAATATGAGTGGCTACGCGAGGCAGTGGCTGAATATATTGAAGAAGAGCTCGGTCATCAAGAGTGGATTTTAAATGACATTGCTGCTTGTGCAGCTGATGCCGAAGCAGTGCGACATGGGCAGCCCAGACAAGCAACAGAGTTCATGGTGGCTTATGCCTACGATATGATTAATCGCGTTAACCCTATCGGTTTTTTTGGCATGGTGCTAGTGCTAGAGGGTACGAGTGTTGCCTTGGCCACACAGGCTGGCGTGGCGATACAGCAAAGTTTAGGCTTAGGATCACAAGCGTTTAGTTATCTCAGCTCACATGGCTCACTTGATGTTGGGCATACGGATTTTTATGCTGACTTAGTCAATAAAATAGAAAATGAAGCAGATCGTAAACAGCTGATACACAGCGCAAAAAACTTCTATAAACTTTATGGCGATATTTTTGCAGATTTAGGTGCACGCTTTATTAACAAGGTGACGCCATGAAGCTGCAAGCAAAGCGCATATTGCTAACTGGCGCTGCGGGTGGTTTAGGGCAAGAAATAGCCTTGCAGCTGGCAGAGCAAGGTGCCACGCTCGCTTTGGTAGACCGCAATGCAGAAGGCTTAAACCAACTTTGCGCGCAAATTATCCAATCAGGTGGCAAAGCGACCAGTATCGTCAATGATTTTTCAGCAGAAAACGCAGCTGAAGTTGTGATAGCAGAAGCCATGCAGCAACTTGGCAGCATTGATATATTGATTAACAGCGCAGGCTTGCTCGACTTCACTGCATTTGCCACGCAAAGCCCAGCAAGAATCAGCCAAATTATGACGGTCAATGCCATTGTGCCTATGCAGCTAACACGCGCATTACTGCCTAGCTTAATACAAAAAAATGCAGGGCATATTGTCAATATAGGCTCAATTTTTGGCTCTATAGGTTTTCCGCATTATGCCAGTTATAGCGCCAGTAAGTTTGCGCTACGCGGCTTTTCTCAAGCCTTACGTAGAGAGCTGTTTGATGGCAATATAAAAGTCACATATATCGCACCTAGAGCGATTAAAACGCCGATTAACAATGCAGCATCTAGCCAAATGATGCAGGCTACTAACACCAATATGGATGAGCCTAAGGTGGTTGCTGCCGAAATTATTGCAGCCATCATCAAACAAAAAGATGAACATTATATTGGTCAGCCAGAGTCATTGTTTGCTTGGCTCAACGGACTATTACCAAGTTTAGTTAGTAACGGGCTTAAAAAACCTACTTTGATAGCACGTCAATATCTTAAATAAAGAAAGAGGAGCATTCAAAATGAAAAAAGTAAACTTACTCATAGCTAGTACGATGTTATGGGTGTCAGCATTTAGTCTGCCAGTATTTGCAGATGAAAAGCTAGATGCAGACATTGCTACCATTCAGCATGATTGGGCAAAAGCCAATTACAGCACCCCCAAAGACGGGCAAGAGTCTGCATTTAAAACGCTGACAGAGCAAAGTCATGCTATCAGTGAAAAACATGCAAATGCGCCAGAAGCCCTAATTTGGGAGGCTATTGCCAATGCTGGGTACGCGAAAGCAAAAGGTGGCTTAGGCGCGTTAAAATTTGCAGAGAAAGCGCGTGATTTATTGCTGGCTGCTGAAAAAACTAATCCAGATGCATTACAGGGTTCAGCGTATACTAGTTTGGGCTCACTTTTTTACAAAGTGCCTGGCTGGCCAATAGGTTTTGGCGATAAAAAGAAAGCTAAGGCTTATTTAGAAAAATCGCTAAAAGTTAACCCGACAGGCATAGACCCTAACTTTTTCTACGCTGATTTTTTAAACGAGCAAGGCGAACATGCCAAAGCCGTTGAATATTATAAAAAAGCACTTCAAGCGCCAGCCAGACAAGGCCGAGAAGATGCTGATGCAGGCCGCAGAGCAGAAGCTGAAGCGGGCTTGAAAGCTGCGCAAGCTAAGTTGTAAACGTGAGTTTTTGCCTAGCTTAGCTAGGCAAAAACTAGCCTATCCCCTAAAGCAAAATTCCATATAAATCAAACTCGCTTCTTTAGAAGTGCTCATCAACCATTACGGAGTGTTTCTTGGTACTAGGGCTTACTTTTACAAGTGCTGATAAACATTTTTATCAGCATAACATCCTTGGTCTGATCTTTAGTGCGCTGTTGCTTGTGTTTATTTACCCTGCCACTGGCATAGATGCTAGCCTTCTTAGCCCCTATTTTGATGCTGAGGCCATGCGTTTTCCATATAAGCACCATTATGTGTTTGAGAAGGTTATGCATGCGTATTTGAAATTTTTTCTAATATTCATCGCATTATGTACTTTATTTTTGGCCTTGGGCCTAAACAAAATCAAGCCATTTCGTGACTATTTGGGGGCGTATCAAAAACAATTTTGTGCGGTGTTTGTGGGCATGCTGCTCTCTACCACCGTGGTGGCGTTTTTAAAAAGCATGAGTGTGCACGGGTGCCCAAATGATTTGCTCATGTATGGCGGCAAGCTTCCCTTGCTAGCCTTGTTTGCCGATTTGCCACAAGGCGTGGCGCCTGGGCATTGTTTTCCTGGGGGGCATGCCAGCGGCGGCTTTGCCTTAATGGCTTTTTATTTTGGCTTTCGTCAACAAAAACCAAAGTTTGCTTACACGATGTTGTTGATATCAATCCTGCTTGGTTTTGTCATGGGTTGGGCGCAAATGATGCGTGGTGAGCATTTTTTATCACACAACCTTTGGTCTGCTTGGTGGGTGTGGTT